>PAUP01000071.1 GCA_002712765.1 Cytophagaceae bacterium
CCCTACTTATCCCACGACATCTTTTTTTAAATTTTTTGGAGAAGGCTAGTGGTATGATTGCTGTAATTAGTATACTTGCTACCTAGCCTAATAGTCTCATATAAATGATAGCTCCCATCGTAAATGAGCGTGATATTCGCGTCTTACGCCAGTGTGACATAATAAATAATATCCATAAAATGTATGGGAAACCACCTTCGATAAGCCGTCCTGAGGGATTTGAGACCTTGGTTAAAATTATTTTGGAACAGCAGCTTAGTTTAGCTTCCGCGAAAGCGCACTTTGACAAACTACAGGCTTACGTAAAGACGATAACACCAATCTCCATACTCGAATTGAGCCCAACCGAACTTAGAGCGTGTCAGCTAAGCAGACAAAAAGCGAGGTATGTTATCGCCTTAGCAAGGGCGATAGTAGATCAGGAATTGAACTTAGAAGATTTGTCTCATGCCACCGAAGCAGAAGTGCGTGCCCAATTAACTGCTATCAAAGGCATAGGCGACTGGACAGCAGAGGTTTATTTAATGTTTTCTTTACAAGCGAAGGATATATTTCCCTTAGGTGATATTGCCATTATAAACACGATGAAAGAACTAACAATGGTTTCTTCAAAACAAGCTGCGCTTGATAGGGCAGCTGCGTGGCGTCCATTGAGATCCTTGGCTTCTTATTATCTTTGGCATTATTACTTAAAGAAAAGAAATCGGGAGTGGGTAAGTGGCTAAGTGCGTAAGTGTTTTTTTTTGCGTCACCCTATGTCTGATAGATATAGTAATTTTGAGAATCATTAATCAGCCTCAGGCTGTAAAATACTGTTGATTACATGGAATGGATTTCTAACCCCGATATATGGACTGCCTTTTTCACACTTTGTGCCTTAGAAATAGTACTAGGAATAGACAACCTCATTTTTATTTCAATTTTGGCAAACAAATTGCCTATCCATCAGCAGGCCAAAGCTCGGTTTGTTGGGTTGAGCCTGGCCCTGGTTTCTAGAATCGCTTTACTGTTTTCTATTTCGTGGATTATGGGGCTTACTAAGGATCTTTTTACGGTAGTAGATATTGGCGTTTCTGGACGTGATCTAATTTTGTTTTTAGGAGGACTCTTTTTGATGTATAAGAGTGTCAACGAGATTCACGAAAAAATGGAGCATACCGAGGGCGAACCTACCCTTACCACCAAAAAGGTAACCTTTGGTAATATAGTTTTACAGATTTTATTGATAGATATTGTCTTTTCTTTGGACTCTGTCATAACAGCAGTAGGAATGACCGACTACATTGGAGTGATGATCGCTGCCGTGGTTATATCTATAATTGTCATGATGCTTACTGCAACTTCGTTAAGTAATTTTGTCAATAAGTACCCTGCCGTTAAGGTTTTGGCACTTTCATTTTTACTTATGATAGGCGTAACTCTTATCGCCGAAAGTCTCGATTTCCATATTCCTAAGGGGTATATCTATTATTCGATGGCCTTTGCCATATTGGTAGAGTTTATCAATATAAGAACAGGATCGAGAAAGAAGAAATCACTGTAAGTGGTGCTGTAATCTTTAGTGAGGTGGTGTACTATTTAGTCGTTCTCACTTTCTTTTGATTCGCCTGCCTTTTTGATGCCGTCTAGAATAAAAGGCATCAATTCGGAAATGGTAGGGTGCACTAAAACCACTTTTCGGTAGTTTCTACAGGCAATTCCACTATGCATAATAGCGGCAAACATATTGATGACTTCGTCTCCGTTAATGCCAAAAATAGCAGCTCCCAGTATCATATCAGTATCGCCATCTACCAGAAGCTTGGCCATACCACGCGTTTCAGACATTTCTTTGGCGCGACCAATCTCGGAGAAGGGTCGGGTAGCTTTTAGTACATTACTACAAGATTTAAGGGCTTCTTTTTCACTCATACCTACACGCCCAAGAGGTGGGTCGGTAAAAAGACTGTAAATAGGAATGCGCTGTGATATGCTGCGACTACCTTCAAATAAAAAGTCTAGAACAATTTCGGCATCATTGACTGAGGTATGTGTAAAAGCTCCTTCGCCATTAACATCACCTAAAGCAAATACTCCAGCCTGATCAGTACGACAATAGTCATCTACTTGAATATAACCCTTGTCATCTGTCTTTATATGGGTGTGCTCTAATCCAATACTGCTGCTGTTGGGAATGCGCCCGACAGCGAGTAACAGGTGGGATCCAGATATCACTTTCTCCTTACCATCCTGATCGATATACAGCTTAATACCGCCACCAGAGGGTGTGACTTGAGTAGCCTTTGCATTGTAGTAAATCGTCACGCCTTCATCCGTGAGTAAGTCATGAATACCAGAGGCAATTTCTTCGTCTTCTCTAGGCATGAGTTGCGAGCTGCGCTGGATAAGGGTTACTTTGGCTCCAAAACGACGATAAATCTGTGCGTATTCTACCCCTATATATCCACCTCCAACAATAAGCAAATGCTCAGGTAATTTGTCTAAGTCTAACAATTTACCACTGTCGAGATAGTCAATCTGTTTAATGCCCTCAATCTCAGGAATTCTAGGACGTGTTCCCGTATTGATATAAATGTGCTTGCCTTGAAGCTGCACGCCGTCTGCTTCTAGGGTATTTTCATTCACAAAACGACCTTTTTTGGTGTATAGGTCAATGGTATCGGTTTGTTCTATCCAATTTTTTAAACCTTTTCGACTTTTCTCACGTATGGTATTCATACGCTTTGTAATAGCCGAATAGTTCACGGCAACCTTCCCTGCTTTAAACCCAAATTCATCACCGCGTCCCGCCATATGGATAGCACGTGCACTAGCCACTAATGCTTTTGTTGGGGTACAGCCAAAATTGACACAACTCCCACCTATTTTACTTTCTTCAATAACAGCAATGCTATCACCAGTTTCAATGAGTTTTTCCAAAAGGGTGCCCGCTGCCTGGCCAGTACCCAAAATGATATGGTCATATGTTTTCATAGTGTTCACTTAAGAACTAAAAGATACAAATTATGAAACCTACAAAGCGCCGTGTAGCCTCTTTCAAAACCAAATAGGATCAAAAAAAATGAGATAGCATACAAAAGGCTGCCTAGAGGCAGCCTTTTGTCCAATTTACTGACCTAGATTAGATCTTCTTTTGGACAAGTCCACCTTTGGCACTATCGACGGTGATCGTCATATTATTCCCTCCCTTAACAATCCAACGAACCATGACCGTGTCATTGCCTGGGATATTGGCTACTCTTAAAGTTTCGGGCGTAGAGGTTTGTTCTTGAGTCACATTAAAATCGGCATCCTCTACGATCATTCCCGCTATTACATTGGCACCTGATAGACTAATATAGTCTGGACGTTCAATATTGTACTTTAAATCCTGACTTGCATGAGTCGGTATTAGGCGATCATTTACTACGGTAGCAGTAACCTCTTTTAACCCGCCACCCAAGGATTTTACTTGAACATCACCTATAGATAAATGCGGCATATGAAAGGCGTGATAAAAGACAAAAACCATGTTGCGATGGGCTTCTTCTTCTAGCATAAACCCTGGTGTAGCTCTACCCACATTTTTCTTAAATCCACCTATCTCAACATCTCCATAAGTAGGGTGATTATAAGAGGTATATGGTGTAAATCCATCACCTAGCATCAAATCTTTGGCAGCGTCATAGATTTGGTCTCGGCCCCGCTTGTCATCTTTGTAATAAGCAAACCCTGTAAATATTTCGTTAGTAAAGGTGTAAATGCCGCGCCCACCATAAAACCAATCCAACTCCCCACCAAATACCGAATACAGATCTTTGTAAACGGTAAGATAATCGTAGCCTGGCAGTAATTCTTCACCTTTTTTACCTATGGCATCGTAGATGGCAACGTCGGCTCTATTATAGGTAGCTTTGTCTTCCTCGGCACCAGGACCTCGCAAGATCATACCCCCACTATTGTGAAAACTTTGTGCGCCTGCGATATTGGGATGTGCCTTGACAAAATCTGCGACTGCTCGCGTTTCGGGAGCAGAGAACGGATATTTGTAGGCGCCTCTTTGTACATAATCTGGTTGCCATTTCCAACCCCAATCTCGATTAGGATCATAATAGCCTGGTGTATCTTCGTTAATACGACCATCCCCGTCATTATCAATACCTTCTCTTCCCAAGCGTTCATACCGCTGGGAGGTAACCACATCATCAGGACCTATACGGATCATTTTGCGAGGGTCTTTAGGATCTATAATGTAATTGCCACTAGGGCTTTTTCTGCGCATTTCGGTGATTGAACCATCTCCATCTAAATCGTCATACCCATCCTCATCAAACAGCCCGTCACTATCGTCGTCAAGGGCAATCATTCCGGCTCGTGGACTACTTCCTGTATTGGGTTCTTTCATATAATTATTTCGAGCATCCGGATTGATGGTCGCTACGATATAAAAAATACGATCCTTAAGCATTTGAGTGACGTAAGGTATCTTGCCAAAACTTTCGGTGAGATACCATGCGGTGTAGGTACTTATTTCTCCTCCTTGTATTTCATTAGAATGAATGTTTCCATCGAGATAAAACCCTGGTTTTCTTTCTGGATCACCAGTCTTATAGTCTGTAATGGCGAGTAGCCAAATATCTCGACCTTGGGTAGATTTACCAATAGACATGCGTTTGACCAGATTGGGATGCGCCTCTGCTATTTTTTTACCTAAGGCAGCAAGACCCTCGGCCGTATAATATTGATTAAAGGCAATTTTTACTTTTGGATTTGATGGTGTTCCTGCGGCCTGAAATATTTCGTCGGCTGCTTGGGCTCTCACAGGAGATACTCCAATGGTGAAAAGCACCCCAAAAATCAAAAGACATATATGTAGTTGTATCGTATTTTTCATGGTTGTTTACAATTTTAGGGTTAACGTATCAGTTCCTGCCTGCGGAAGCGTGGCTTCTAAGGTTACAGTTCCAGATCCTTGTACTAACCAGCTAAAGGCTACACTGCCATCGGCGGCTATCTTTTCGATGACAGTTCTGGGCTTACCCGATCGTAATTCTTGATTGTTTTTTAATTTGAGATATACGTTAATCTTACGCAACCATCTCGATTTGTCTCCCATCTCTGTGTGGGTAGGTAATTGACCACTGTTGTGCAACTCTGCAGTAATACGCGTAAGATTACTTGCCACTTTCTCTTGTTTTACATTGACCCAAGCCAATTTGGGTTGCATTTGGGCGAGTTGTACTATAAAATTGGTGTGCGTGGTAGCGATAGTGTCTACCTCACTATAGGCAGGTTGTTTCATCGCAAAGGGATGAAGACCACCTATTTCTACCTTTTTGTCAGGAAAGTCTGGATGTGTCACGCTTTTCCAATCTATAAAGACATCACTTCTGTTCTGGGCATCGGCAAGCGCTAGAAAATTGGCCACTTTATTTTTTGGTGCCTCGTTAAGGGAGTCTCCTTTAAACTTTTTAGGCCACCAGGCTGGCGTACTCAGTGCCAATCGCCCAAAATGAAAATATGACCATTCGAAGGCAGATCCTCCATCAGCCGCCGATTTTGGAGCATCTTTTTGTTTTACAATATCATTATATGTTTCGGAGATAAGTGCATTAATTTTCTCATCTTCTTTTAATACACTAGTTATCACGCGCTTGGACGCCCCGCTTTTAGAATAGGTGAGGGGTGTGGTGAGATTGTTTGCAGGTCCAAAGGTCAAAATCGCATAAATATTCCACTGGGTGTAGAGAAAGTCTAATAAGGCCCTGTGTTCTTTTTGAGAAATGGGATGCTCTCCGGCGCCTTTGGTAAAATATTGAAAATCAAAGGTGAAGTTTTTATTAAAATGTACACCTCCCACACCATCTTCATTAAACTTTCCGTCCTTGTCATTATCAATCCCTTCGGTATAGAGATGAAACCCACCACGTTCCCCTTTATCAATATCTGCTTTGACCATGAGGCGCTCATCTTCATCTAAGGGCTTATATTGGCCTGTTGGGTCTGAGACGCGCATCATTGTAATCAAGCCATCGTTGTTTAGATCTTCAAAAGGATCTTCGTCTAGCCTTCCATCTCGGTCATCGTCTGTGGGAAGCGCATTGCCTTTTCGCGCAAAGCGGATACGTTCAAAATACTGTTGTGAAGCATCGGGACTGAGATTTGGGAATATATAAAAACTTGTTTGAGATAGCAGTTCTTTATGATTGCTAAGTAGTTTTTCTGCTATTTCTACTGCCAGTTCGGTGCCCAGAAGGTGATCGCCTTCAACCCCGGCAAAAATTGCGATGCCTGGCAATGATTCTGGGGCACCCTCTGATAGGGTAAGCATCCAGATGTCATTTCCACCGTGAGTCGTGGTTAACGATTTGAGGGTTGCGAGCTTACTGTTTTTTGAAGCAATAGATTGCAAAGTTGTCGTAATTTCTTTTCCGCTCCTGTAGTCTGATTGTGACCAACACAAGCTAGAAAAGCTTAGCAATAAACAGCTAAGAAGATATTTTGTGTGCATAGGTTTGTGTTTAAAGCTTGAAAGTACCACAAAGCTATATAAGGCAAGAAAATATTAAGGAATTTTTAAGAAGTGTATTTTTCTTTTTTGGCTTAAAGCGAAATTAAAAACCCCCCAAAGAACATGTCAATTGAGAGGTTGTCAACTAGCGAGAAAACGCAAGTGCTAGTTGTTTCTACTAGTGAGGTTACGTTTCTGCCAAAGGGCAGTCATTCCATCCCCCAATAGATGACTGCACCCTAATCAACCACATCAGATTGATGTGGATGTCTTGATCGTATGTGAGATCACTTGGCATATGATACCAATAGATCGTACCTACGGACAGGGGATTATTGTGAGAGATAATCATAGGTGCTGTAGTTGATGAAATTTATATTTTTTTATCCAAAGATGAGCTCTAGGCCCACGATAATAAGTTGTACCATAATGTGTGAGATTTGAGATAACGTGTGATGTTACTAATACGTCATTACAGGCAATACCATGTCAGATCAGCTTTTTTGAGCTAACCAGAAATAGAGGTATGCAGTAATCTAATGGGTAAAAGTGGGATGTGGTACACCTAAATGTTTAAAAGGTGTAAACAGTATCAAAACGTTATCAGATGAATGAAAATAGTTTGATTGATAATCATTGGCAGGGACAGGCCTAAATCCCTTTAATGATAGAGTAGTGGCTTATCCAAAAATAAGCTCGAGTGCGGTGATAATTATTTGAACCATGAGCGTTGTTTTTTATTTGTTAATAATGAGATTAATGATTGATTATTTTTTAAACTCTGTTAGAGTGTAAAGTGTTGGATGTAAGTAGTTAGGATGTAGCCTACAGAAAGACTTGCAACTAAAACCGTATAAATTCCTAAGACTTTGTTTGTTTTAACCGATACTGAGTTTTGCGTTTTCATAATGGTAAATTTTAATGATTAATATGTTGTTGTTTGTTATTGATGAAGCAAAGAAGTGATCTTGAGAGCAGATGGCAAAAATTTTATTTAATTATTTATGTATTTGCATACTAATTTGTAAGTAAAAAAATAATAACGGTTATAATATTTTGAATATACTCTTTGTTAAAACAAATAATATTAACCATAATTGGCATTTACGGTTAATATTTGTAATAAATCAAGGGGGTTTTTGAGCACTTTTTCAAATCTCTAGGGGAGTTTGGTGTAAAAAAGTGCCAAAATCAGGGATTTCATCTTTTTGGTGCTTTTGATTAGATGAAAAAAGGAGATAGAAGGTAAGGATGTGTAAAACCTATTTTGGCATCCTTAGATTGAATACAGGCATAGTGTTGTTTAAAGTGCGCTCCGAGAGCCCACTTTTTATCTTAAACTTATTTAAATCGCAATCTGTGAGCGTTTCAACATTACTATTGCCCCTCTTTTACATCCTGTGATGTCTACCCTTATCAAGATTGATTGAGACCGAGTAAAAGTTATTCCCTTCCAATGAAGCGTTAGTCCTCCAATACTAAAAACGTTATTGGTCTTTTGGATTTTACAAGTTCCAAGCCATAGGGCGCTAATGTTGCCAATCCCTTTGCAGGATCTTCGATATACCATTTTACCTCGAGGTCGTATACCTTGGTGTAACCGGTTTGATCAATGACGGGACGTTCTAAGACATTTTCAAAATAATTGGTAAGATCGGCCATAGGTTGTCCTTGCATGCTGATTCCTTGTCCATATCTGGTGATAGCATTTGGATCTGGGGATTGGGTAGAAACAGGAAGCGTAATAGTGGTATTGGGTATTTTTTGAAGGAGGTAAACTTCGGTCTCTTTGGTTTCTAACCTGGCTTTTATACCAGATAAGGCAGCTATTTCTGCTTGCATGAGTTTGAGACGGTTTTCGCGTAAGCGCTCAGGAAAAATCATTTCATAACAGTACTGATTTTCCTTTTTGTATTCATATCGGGCAGGCGTTGTAAAGTTTTCTATAACTCTAGTATAGGGCATGTCATAGGCCATTCTCAAGAGTGCGGGGTAAGTGAGGTTGTACGCAAAAATACGATTGCCCTTAGCCGCAATATTTGAAACACTGCTCGCATCTGGATTATAAGGTAACAGGGTACTTTGATAGATGACCTCTTGATTGGTATCTCCAAATGTATTTCGATAGTCAAAGGCTAGATTCTCTTTTTTCTCTTTAAACTCAATAGCCTCTCCAGCGAGTATTTTGTCAATATTCTCCTTGGTAATAAAATCTGAATGTACAACGGCCTTTACTACTTTTTGAGCATCGAGAATAACATAATGGGGTATCACTCTATGCTCAAAATAACGATTTATAACGCCTGAGGTGTCAATAGCTACTGTAAATTCTTGAGGTCTTGTGTCCAAAAAGCTGCGAATACGTTCTGGTGATTCGTCTGTGATAGCCAAAACTTTTAAGCGATCTGGATACTGTTGTTGTAAGCTGCTTAATTTAGGAAAAGCGGTCAAACAGGGCCCGCACCAAGTAGCCCAAAAATCAAGAATGATAACCTCTTCTTGATAGTCGTATAATGACTTTTGAATCAGAGAACTACCTTCTAATTCGTAGATATTTAGATCAGGTACTTTCATGCCAATACTAGCCTTATCTAAAGCTATAGTGTTGTCATTGGATGTTGAGGTGCAGCTTATCACGGTAAGACCAAATACAATCATTGAAATTAAAAAGCGCATATATAGTAGTTTAGTGTATTTGGATAAACGCGATGAGATGAGTTAGTGACAAAAAGAGCTTATTTCAAAATAAACCCCAAATGTAATGTTTGTATAGGATTAGATCCGTCAAAAGTTACCGAAGCTTTGTCCGAATCACGTTTTAGTTTGATTCGAATTGCTGTGATTTGTCCCTCAGCATTACGTTTTACCGAACTGTAGTTCATCGTAGCGCCATTTTCTTTAAAAGTTTTTTTAATCAAGGCCAGTTCGTTATCAGAAGTAGTTGTACTGATTCTCTTAACATACAATCCCTTTTTTATATCACTGGTAGTTATACCGGCATCATTGCTCACAATAAATACACCTTTAGCTGTGATATTTGTGGGCTGTTGATGGGTGAAATTATTTTGTCGATAACCTTGGGCCTGCTGTTTTTCTTTGAGTTCTTTTTGACGTGCTTTTAAAGAAGTTGCATTCTCTTTAATGCGTTCACGCAATTCGTTTTGACGAGATGTTAGCTGTTTTTGACGCTCCTGACGACTACTTTCTGCCTCTTGAATGCGTTGCTCTCGTCTTTTTTCCATCTCTGCTCTCCGGGCTTCACCTCTTGCTCTAAGTGCATCGCGTCTTTCTTCTATAAGGGCGCGTTTTTCTTGTATACGCTCTTGTGTTATGGCTGCGTTTTTATCATTTCCCAAGCCTACACCACCGTTGGCCTCCATATAAAAATAAATATCGGCTATGCCTTGGGTCTGGCTTACGTTATAATTACCCGTATTGCCATTGGAAGTCTTATATGTTAGCCTAATCGCTGCAATTTCATTATCGGCATTAAAATCGATGTCGCTGTACTCAAAATCGACTTGGTGTTTGTCTTTGAGCTCCTTTTTAATGGCGCTTAGTTCTTCTAAACTCGTAAATTTTGAAATTTTATACCGAAAGGATTGCTGCGTTTTCATAGTCGTATTTGTTGTTTTAAAAGCAGCTCTAGGCACAGTAGCTTTGATCAAAGCCTCACTTGTGAGGTGTATGCCATCTGGCTTTGCAGTCATTGTAACTCCTTTTGGACCCAATTCTTGAATTGTAATTATTGGGCCTAATTCTGCTTGAACAGGCGTTATCTGAACCCCTTTGGACACCGCTCGAAAATCAGGGACTCCCAAAATTTGATTCCAGGTTGATTGATTTTTAAATTTAGTATCAATACGATAGGAGGCGAGCGTTCCGTCTGCTAAGCGATTGACTTGTCTAAAACGCAAAAGTGCTTCTGGGAAATTATCTTCAAAATAGTCTTCTATACGCTCTAATTCTAAATTGGTAGTCTTCGAGTTAACGGTAAAGGATTGTACTTTAATTTTGTCTGTAGGCGCGGCGGTCTGGACGGCTTCCTCTAAGACGAGGTTATCAGGTTTTAAGATCACTATGCCACTCTTGTCTTTATACACAATATGAACTTCATGTTCTTTGACAGCTACTATTTCAAAAGCCTTAATCACTGTATTATTTGGGTGTTGGGCAAATCGAGTTTTAAAACGATCGTCTGCCGCCATCTTTGATTGAAATTCAAAAGAGGTCAACGTATTATTATCAAAAACAGGATTGACTATACGAATAGCTGTACTTTCAAAATTTTGTTGAAAATAGTGTTCAAGTTTAATCAAATCTTCTTTTGAAGTTTCTTCAGAAATCGTAAAAATGGAGCGTTCAAAATGTGAAAGACTAGGGCGAGATAGAGAATCACTAGGTAATGAGGTGTCAGAAAATTCATTGCTTGTTGTTGCAGTAGGTAAAGTGACTTCGCGATAGGCGATAACCTCCTTGACGTGAAAACTGTACATAAATACAGCTAAGCAGGGTAGGACAAATCCTAATTTCCAAATGTTGCGTTTGTGAGATGCTGGCTTGTTTAACATAACAATTCGTTTTTTGATTAATGAATGATAAAAATTATTGGTAAGCGCTGGTCGTAAAGCGGTTGATGAGACCTTAACCAGTGTGTGTTGATATGCTTTTGCACTAGCAGCATTGCGCGCTGCCTGATGATCTGCAATAAATTCTAAATTTTGTTCGAGACTGTTTTTATATAGCCAAGCGAAAGGATTGGGCCATTGCAGTGCCAGTATACATTGAGTGAGTAAGACATCTACAGTGTGCCATTGAATGGCGTGTACTTTCTCATGATCGATGATCATTTTGAGTTCTTCGAGGGTGTGTAATTTAGGATTAAATACGATCTTTCTAAAAAAGGAAAAAGGCGCTATATCTTCGTTTACTGCTATATAAGTATACAGGCCATTCTTAGTATGCGGGAATCTCTGAAACAATTTATGGAGCGAATGTAATTGCAACATAAGGCGACCTAGCATTATACATACCCCAACCAGGTAAATACTAAATACAACGAGCCACCAGTTTATTTGAGGCAATGGTTGTGTCGTTATAGCTGTAGTTGACGGGGTATTGGCGATCACCTCAGGAAGGCTAGCTACTGCAGTTACAGGGATGTCGACAATTGCAGTAGTTGTAAAGCTTACAAAGGGTAGGAGGAGTGCGGCAAGGATGCCACCTAGTAAAAAGTGACGGTTTGCAGTAAAAAAAGTGTCTTTGCGCAATACAAGGATATACGTCAGATAAAAAATGGTGAGTATGGCAATACTCTTTGAAAGTACTATGATCGATTCCATAATGATTATTGCTTTTGAAACGTCAATAAAAGACTACTGTTCCTACTAGGAATCTTGTTTTTGTTCTATAATGGCTAAAATTTCACGCAACTCTTTGGCGCTTATTTTTTCTTCTTTTGCAAAAAAACTCACCATATTTTTGTAAGAATTGTCAAAATAACGCTGAGTAGCTGTTTGCATAAATTGTTTGCTATACTGTTCTTTACTCACTCTAGGATAATACTGATGTGTCTTACCAAAGGCCTTGTGCGCAACAAAACCTTTCTCTTCGAGGTTTCGAACGATGGTCGATATCGTATTATAGTGATTTCCATTGGGCAGTACTGCAATGATCTCTTTGACAAAGCCGCGCTCTAGTTGCCATAAGACGTGCATGATTTCTTCTTCCTTATTTGTGAGTCTTTCCATAGCTATTGTATAGTGTTGCACATATGTAAAAATATAATGATGTAAATATATAACGAAATTTATAGTTATACAACTATATTTGTAGTTACATAACGAAATATGTAGTTTTAAAGTGCAAATAAGTGTTATACCTCTTGAGATTTTAAGTGTTTCTAAAGTAGACGCCCCTTACTCAAACAATTAAAGGACTAAGGAGGTAGGCAGAAGAGCGTCAAACCTTTTTAACAATTAGCTTTTAAAAATTATCGATAAAATGCTTTGTTTTGTCTGTGAAATACATATTTTTGAGAGCATTTTTCATAAAATGTTGATATTTAATACATAACCAAACAATTATTTTTATGCGTTCTTTCGCTTACCATCTATCGTATAGTCTGCTCTGTGCAGTGCTATTTATGCTGAGTAATAGCACTCAAGCACAACAATCTACTGTCGTTCAAAAGGAACTTGATAAGCTTGTCCAAAAAGGAGCGCTCAAGACAGAAGATATAAGTGATTATGTCATCACAAGTCAACACACGAGTAATACTAGTGGTGTGCATCATATTTATTATCGTCAACAGATAGACGGTATTCAAATTTATGGGGCAGAGGCAAGTGTACACACATCCGCTCAAGGAAAGCTTATTGCTGCTCACAACAAGTTTATACCAGATGTTAGAGCGCGATTGTCTGGAAGTCGTTCTCCACAACTCAATGTGATACAAGCCTTACAAAAGGCAGCCCAACACTTAGGGATGGGCAGTGCATCTGCGCGTATTCTTACTACCAATACCGATACCCAACGCACCACTACTCTTGAAGCACCCGCTATTGCACGAAGTGTCATTGCGGCCAAGTTAATGTATCACTTTGACGAGAAGCTAGGAGCAAGACTTGCCTGGGATTTGTCTATAGAGGCTAAAGAATCAGTACACTGGTGGAATGTGAGAGTTGATGCGGCAAGCGGGGAGTTACTAGATAAGGTAGACTGGACCGTTGAGTGTTACAGTAAAGAAGATCACGTTCATGATCTGAGTGCGGCCCCAAAAGTGAGTGCTGCACTACCTACTGCTAAAAGCACCTCTACCGATGCCTTTGTAGGTAATTATGAGGTGTATGCCATGCCATTAGAAAGTCCCGCTCACGGCACGATGAACAGAACTATTGTAGCCAATCCAGATGATGGTTCGGTTGTAGGTTCTCCATATGGCTGGCACGATACTAATGGAGTGTTAGGTAATGAATTTACTACCACTAGAGGTAATAACGTAAATGCCTATGAAGATGGTGATAACTCGGGTTATGCCCCAGATGGAGGTGCAACCTTAGATTTTACGGTTGCAAATCCCTTGGTAGACTTTTCAGTAAATACAACATACAGTACTTCAGATCAGTCTGAGCCAGCTGCTATTACTAATCTATTTTACTGGTCTAATATCATTCACGATGTTTTTTACGTATACGGATTAGACGAGGCGGCAGGAAATTTTCAACAAAACAATTATGGTAACCCTGGAGCCGGAAACGATTTTGTGAGAGCAGAAGCACAGGACGGTTCAGGAAGTTGTAATGCCAATATGAGTACGCCCCCAGATGGGTCTCCACCAAGAATGCAGATGTATACTTGTGGCGCACGTGATGGAGATTTTGACAATGGAGTCGTCGTACATGAGTACGGTCACGGTATTTCTATTCGCCTTACAGGAGGTGCTGCAACTTCAGGATGTCTTTCTGGTGCCGAACAAATGGGAGAAGGATGGAGTGATTGGTTTGGACTGATCATGACTATAGAGCCTGGAGATACTGGAGCCGATGCTCGTGGTATAGGAACGTGGTTATTTGGACAAGCCCCTACAGGAGGAGGTATTCGCCCTCAACCCTATAGTACAGATAATACCACAGCCGATGGTAACCCAGCCATTAATACACAGAGTTATGACAATATTATCACTGCCACACCTCCTCATGGTGTAGGCTCGGTATGGGCTACCATATTGTGGGAAGTTACCTGGGCACTTATAGACGATCATGGTATAGATACAGATTTATATAACTTTACCGGCGATGTCAATCTTGATGCTGGTAATGTTCAGGCCTTAGCGTTGGTAGTTGAGGGACTAAAATTACAACCTTGCGCACCAGGATTTATCGATGGGCGTGATGCGATACTTGCTGCCGATGAAGCTATTTACGGAGGAGCCAATTATTGTACCCTATGGGAAGCTTTCGCGAAAAGAGGATTAGGTATTTACGCAGATCAGGGAAGCTCATCTAGTCAAACTGATAATTCAGAAAATTTTGATCCGCCAGTATTGTCGTTAGAAACAGTTGCCGAAATATGTATGGGAGAAGGACAGCAAATGTATGCTGGAGCCTTTCCTGACGGTGGAGTTTTTAGTGGTCCTGGAGTAGTAGATCAAGCCGATGGGATAAATTATATATTTGATCCAGCAGTAGCAGGAGTAGGTATTCACACAATAACCTATACGATACCAGCGCCTTTGTGTAGTGATCCTGCCACAACCGTTACAGCTTCTATAGAGGTAACAGACGGTATTCCTGAAATTATTTGTCAAGACGTTACCATTGATCTTGATAGTAGTGGTGTTGCCAGTATTACTCAAGAGGATGTGGTTTCCAATTTGGAGCCTGCAGATTATGTAGTAGACCAAACGGGTACCTTTGCACCTATAGATATTACGGCTACCGGAACATCTGTCTTTTTAGGAGATGATCAGGTAAGTGGAGCGCTCAACATTGGATTTCCCTTTACATTTTACGGTACAGACTATTCGAGTTTTTATATTTCGTCTAATGGGTTTATAACCTTCAATGCTGGCAGTGATAACGGTTGTTGTAATGGAGAATCTATTCCATCGGCAGGTGGTAATGCCGACAATTATATCGCCCTTGCTTGGGAAGATCTTAATCCATCGGCAGGTGGTGCCATTCGTTTTGAAACCATAGGTACTGCACCAAATAGAAAATTAATTGTCGAATTTGACAATATTGTATATTGGAGCACCACAAAAGCAGTAAATAGTCAATTACACCTATTTGAAGATGGATCTCGTATCGAGATACACAGTACGTCCATACCTTCAGACGGTAATACCACTCAAGGTATAGAAAACGATGGCGGTACGGCTGGTCTGGCCACTCCTGGAAGAAATGCTAGCGTTTGGAGTGCTACTAATGATTATGTCGCCTTTTATTTAGGAACAGCGGCCTCTGCCGATAATTGCGGGTCACCCACATCAATTAGTTTAAGTAAGACAGATTTTAGCTGTGCCGATCTTGGAGATAATACAGTTACGGTAACGATTACTGACGGTTTAGGTAATTCCAGTACATGTGATGCCATTGTTACTGTAAATGCGGGATCTGCACCCGTCGAGCCAGTGGCAGCCTGTCAAGATATTACTGTTCAGTTGGATGCTAGTGGTGTTGCAACGATAACAGCCAATGATATCGATGATGGATCTACTCTATGCGGGGGTGGGACTCCAGTGTTATCTACAGATATTACGCAATTTGATTGTGGAGATATAGGTAGTAATACGGTAACCTTAACGGTATCTGATGGTGGCGGTCAAAGTACGACCTGTACGGCTACTGTTACCGTTCAAGATATGATAGCACCTACGGTTATATGTCAAGATATTACCGTTGCGCTAGACGCAAGTGGTAATGCTTCGATAACTCCTTCTGATATTGATAATGGATCTAGTGATTTTTGTGGTATTGCTACTACAGCATTGGATATCACAAGTTTTGATTGTACCGACGTAGGAGACAACACTGTAACTTTAACCGTGACAGATGTTAATGGTAACAGCAGTCAATGTACGGCTGTAGTTACGGTAACCGATACGAGCGCACCTACGGTAGTATGCCAAGACATAACCATAGCCTTGGATGCTACAGGATTGGCTGTGATTACAGCCTCTGACATTGATAACGGTTCT
The DNA here is from genome assembly GCA_002712765.1 of Cytophagaceae bacterium. Taxonomy (GTDB): domain Bacteria; phylum Bacteroidota; class Bacteroidia; order Flavobacteriales; family Flavobacteriaceae; genus Dokdonia. The sequence continues at coordinate 16,191 of PAUP01000071.1, forward strand.
TCAGACCTTTGTGGGATTGATACCTTATCATTAGATGTAGACACTTTTGATTGTGATGCTGTAGGGGTAAACACAGTAACCTTGACCGTGATAGACAACAATGGTAACTCTGCTGCATGTACCGCTACAGTTACTGTAGAAGACAACATTGCATTAAGCGTTAATGGTCCTGGAGATTTATCTGAAGAAACCACCGCCTCAGACACGGCTTGTCAAACCATAGTTACCTACGACCCAGTAACGGGAAGTGATAATTGTGGTGAAGACCAAATCGTCGTTGTCCAAACGGCAGGATTAGGAAGTGGTGCGGCCTTTCCCGTAGGTACAACCACAGAAACCTATGAATTAACCGATGCCAACGGTGAGATTACGAGCTACAGTTTTGACATTGTTGTTACCGACGGTACAAATCCTGTTATTGCAAATTGTCCTGGTCAAACTATTGAGACCGTTCCGGCAGGAACTTCTTTTGTAATACCTGATTACACCTTACAGCTATCTGCAACAGATAATTGTGGAGCGACACCTACATTAACTCAAATTCCTGCCCCTGGAGTAGAATTACTTCCTGGTTCGTCTACCTCAATTAGCATTACAGCCGAAGACGACGCAGGTAATACTACCGTTTGTAGCTTCTTCCTAACTGTAGAAGAGACCTTGAGTGTTTCTGAGATCAATTTGAATACCAATTTGTCGGTATATCCCAACCCTGTGTCTAATACCGTAGTCGTCGAATACAAAGGGGAGGTTAATTTGACAGAAATCCATCTTTACGATGTCACTGGGAAGCATATCTTGGCACAAGAGAACCCTGCAGCTTTGGCGCGTTTGTCAATGCAAGATCTAGCAGCTGGTGTTTACTTTCTTCAAATCTCTAACGAAAAGGCCACTGTAGTAAAACGCATTATTAAAAAATAATGCTTAGGACATATAAGTAGTAAGCCGTAGCACTTAACTTAAGTGCTGCGGTTTTTTTTAAGTAAATCATCATAGCCATATGCACCTTTATAATGCAGGCAACGTATAATGATTACCAAGCCAAATTTTATACTAATATTCACATATATTTATAGGATTTATAGATAAAATGCATATAATTACCTATGTAATACACGATTAGTAAAAAAAAGGTTCTATATTGGCGCCCATTAAATGTAGTAACTATTACATTTAATTGAAGACCCCAAATGATAATAATTAAGAGTGCCTAGATATAATTGAGCAGGTTTGTTTATTTGATTCTTGCAGCTTAAAGCTGCGAAATTTGGATAAATAAACCTTTTGTTTTACCCCAATTTAATTTTTTACATGAACCAATTTTTAAAACCCCCCCGCATTGTTAGGTATGTTGCTAGTATCACTTTTCTATCTTGTGTTACAGCTCTTGGCAGTTATGTACTGCTTTATCCCAATGTTGATAGTGCTTCACAGGAGATAAATCAAAAAGACACGTATACTACTTACTTAAAGGAGCATGCATTTAGAAAAAGAATGCATATGTCAAAGCAGGAGCGTATAGCGGCTGGACTACCTCCTAATGCTTATATGGAACAGGAATATTTGTATACGTCAAATCCTGAGCTATTGCGTCCCACTCCAGAAAATTTGATAGCTATTCAAGAAACATTAGCCACTAATTCTGAGATGCGTGCTGCACCCGGTGACCCTACAAATAATTGGGTTGAAAGAGGGCCAACCAATATTGGAGGCCGTACCAGAGCCCTGATGTTTGCTCCAGGTAGTACTACAACTGTGTTTGCAGGAGGTGTTAGCGGCGGTTTATGGAAAAGTACTAATGTAGGAAGTGCTACACCCACTTGGACGCAGGTAACAGGAGTGCCGGCTCACTTAAACGTTACTTGTATTACTGTAGATCCTAACAATAGTAATATTATGTACTTAGGAACAGGTGAGGTGTATACGGGAGATGCAAGTGGTAATGGTGTTTACCGGTCTACCGATGGAGGGAATAATTGGACAAGTGTTTACACAGGTGGGGCTTCAATCAATGATCGTGTTGCCTTTGTACAAGATATAATTGCTTATGACAATCCAATAACTGGTCTTACCGAGGTGTACTTTGGTGCAGGATCTACCTACTATGGAGATCCTGGTCCAGGTAGTATTTTCCCAGGTCAAAATAGTATAGGATTGTACAAAAGTACTGATGGTACTAACTGGGCATTACAAACGCAAGCTGTATTGCAAATAGGTGGAACACCTCATTGTCCAAATAATTTTGATGTTGGTGCAGATGGTACCCTATGGATGGGAACACGTCGCAATGTTTATGGTCAAGGAGGCGGTTATGTGTTCTCCTATGACGGTACCAATTGGACCAATGAAGAAAATTTAAATACGGCTTCACGTGTAGAAATCTCATGTTCGCAACAAGATGCTGGAAAAATCTACGCCTTAGTTCAGGACAGATCTGTCAATCCTAGTAAACCAAAAATATTTAGAACCGATAACGGTTTTACTACAGTAAACACATTGCCATTACCTAACGATGCCGATACAGGTATTGCCGCCGATGATTTTACTCGGGGGCAAAGTTTTTATGATCTTTTATTGGGTGTAGACCCTTTAGACGATACCATCGTTTACGTAGGGGGGATTGATCTATTTAAATCTACGAATTCTGGTGGGTCTTGGTCTCAGTTTTCACATTGGTACGGCGGTTTTGGCTTTCAGGAGGTACATGCCGATCAGCATGGTATCGCTTTCGCGGAAGAAACGGGAAGTACAACACAAAAAATTCTATTTGGAAATGATGGAGGCGTCGCCTACACAGCCAATGGAGGTACAACTACTGTTCACATCAATACCAATTATAATGTGACTCAATTTTACAAGGCTGGAATTGCCCAAACTACGGCAAGCGATTTAATCATTGCTGGTGCTCAGGATAACGGGGTACAATTTATAGACGATGCTACGGGTACTCCAGATGCCTCGACAGAAATTGCCGGAGGTGATGGATGTTGGGTATTTGTTGACAAGCAAAGCGAATATATGATTGGCTCTTATGTATACAACAGCTATTCATACCACAATATGGATGGAACCAATGTTGGGACCTTACCATCTCCAAATGCAAATGCTGGAGATTTTGTCAATCAATGTGGTCTGGATAGTGATGCCAATATTTTATATGCCAATGGTACTTCTGGAGGCAATTATCAAATATTTAGATATACAATCAACCCGGCAGGGCCTAGTGTAACCACAGCGACACTTGATGATCCATTAATAGATAATACTCCGACCTTCTTTGTTGCTTCGCCTTTTACTGCAAATCGGATTTTGGTAGGAACGGCTGTAGGAACCCTAATTCGCATGGATAATGCAAATGCAACCCCTACCTGGACAGAAATTGGAGCACCAGCCTTTGCGGGTTCTATTTCTGCTATCCGATATGGACAAACCGAAAACGATATTATGGTGACCTTCCACAACTACGGTGTCACTAGTATCTTTGCCACAAATGACGGTGGTGTCACTTGGGTGAGCAAAGAAGGGAATCTTCCAGATTTGCCGGTCAAGGCCATACTTCAAAACCCTTTAAATCTGGATGAGGTCATCATTGGCACTTATTTAGGTGTTTGGCAAACAGGTAATTGGAATGATCCAAGCCCAAGCTGGACTCAATCCTATAATGGTATGAGCGATGTCAAGGTCACTTCATTTGATTACAGAGCTATAGATTATACCATACTCGTATCGACCTATGGAAGAGGTGTATTTACAGGAACTTTTGATGGTACTATACCTACCGTATGTCCTTCTAATGGTACTACGACTAATGATACAGGAATTACCAATGTCAATTTTGGGACCATCGATAACAGTGATGGCCCAACTGTAGACAATGGATACGAAGATTATACTGCTATTGCTACAGATGTAGTAAGAGGAGGGAGTTATGACTTAAGTGTTCGGGTGAACACCGACGGAAATAACACCCTACACACTATGGTATGGATTGATTGGAATAACGATTTAGACTTTGATGATAGTGGTGAGAGTTTTAGTTTGGGTACTGCAACCAATGTTGCTAATGGCGCAACTGCGGGCAGTCCTTTTAGCCTTACTGTACCTAATACAGCCTTTTTAGGAAATGTGCGTATGCGTGTTTCTACCAAAGTAGGTCTAGCACCTACTTCCTGCGAAACTGATTTTGATGGAGAAGTAGAAGATTATACCATAACGATCAATGATTACTGTAGTTTAACAGCAACCAACACAAACGACGAATATATTTCTAATGTTGCCTTAGGCGACATAGACAACACATCAACAGAGACAGGAGGGTATACCGACTACTACGATACGGTTACACCTACAGATCTCGAAATAGGAAGTACGCCTTCCATTTCTGTCACTAAGTTTTGGACGGGTACAGTCTATAATGAAGCCATATCGGTATGGATTGATTATAACGGCGACGGCGACTTTGAAGATGCTGGAGAATTTGTCGTAGATAGTCCTGCTTCTACGGTGGCTGTGATTACAGAAAATTTCGCGACAGCGGTACCTGCATCGGCCAAAATAGGAAGTACCAGAATGCGTGTATCCTTGCAGTATTCTAATACAGCGGGTACTTCATTTACTACACCTTGTGGAAGTTATACCTATGGAGAGACAGAAGACTACAAAGTGAATATTACAGCGGCTTCTGCTTGTTCTCAAACCAGAACTTGGGCGGGAAGCTGGTCTCTAGGTGGGGCCCCTACGGCCAATGAAAAAGCAGTTTTTACTGCCGATTATAATACTTCGGTTGCCGATGTTGAGGCTTGTGAAATAGAAATTGCAACAGGTGTCACTGTAACCGTAGGTGCTAACCGTTATATGAGGGCTCAAGGTAATATTGTGGTAAATGGAACATTGATTGTCGAGCATGAAGGGAGTATTATCCAAGTTGATGATGCTGCAACGGTGACCAAAGGTGCATCTGGTGTCATTGAGGTAAGAAAGACAACTCCCGTTTTATCACCGCTTGGTTTTATGTTTATGAGTAGCCCAATGGATAGTGAATCTCGAGATGGGGTATACGGTAGTATTAACGGCAGTGATAATGCCTTTAGAGTTATAGAGGTAGTCTCTTCAAACTTTAGTGTAGACCCTGCTTTAGAATTGTATGCGCCTTATGCTGGATCCGAAATCTTTTTAGGAGCTTCTAATAGTTTCTTGGCAAACCTGACGGGAAGTGAAGCCTTGGCTCCTGGAGCAGGATTGGTGGTTTATCCGCAACCTTCGATTACCGCTGGTGGAAGCACTTATAACTTGACCTACAGTCGTGGTGCGCTCAATAATGGTGAGATTTTACATCCTATTCAATACAATGGGCAGCAAAAAGATAATTTTAATTTATTGGGTAATCCTTATCCTTCGGCTATTGATGTAGATGCGCTTATTGATGGCAATGACATGATAGGAGAAGTGTATTTTTGGGAGCATCTTACCGGTCCTACCAATTCATTACCGGGATATTTGGATAACAATTATTCTATGAATGACATATCCATGCTCAATAAAGCTGGGGGTACCGCAGCCAATAATGGAGGCAGTGCACCTGGAAGATACATCGCCTCGGGACAGGGATTTGCAGTAAAGGCGATTCAGGGTGGATCACCTAATGTGAGCTTTACCAATAGTATGCGTGTCACGGGTAATAATGACCAATACAGAAATGCTGTAAACGAAGATCGTTTATGGATAAAAGTAACCAACGAGGGTTATGATTTACAGGCCAGTGCGCTTATTGCATTTTTACCCCAAACAACTGCTGGTATAGACAAGGGCTATGATAGTAAACGTGTAGGAAGTACTATAGGTATTTACTCTACATTAAAATCTGGGGAGCAATTAGGTATACAGTCTTTAGGCGCTTTTGAAAGTGACCTTCAAATACCAGTTGGATTTAGTACGGCTTTAGAAGAAGTGCAAACCTATACTATTAGTTTGGCCAATGTAGAGGGGGCTCAGCTTTCCGAAACTCCTATCTATTTGATAGACTTGCTTGAAGAGCGCTATATCAATCTAAAGGAGGAGGCGTATACCTTTGTTTCAAACATGACCAATGAGGCCACTCGCTTTGCAATAGTTTTTGAAGCGCCTGAGACCTTGGGTGTAGCGGGTCAAGAATCATTAGACGCATCTATCTCGCTTTATCCTAATCCAGCAAAAAATCAGGTAATGCTAAGTACTACATCTAGTCAAGGTTTAAGGACAGCCACCATTATCGATGTAAATGGAAAAGTGGTAAAAGCTATAGACCTTAGCCAGATGCGTGAGCAAAAGCAAATTGAATTGCATGGGCTGACAGCTGGTATTTACTTTGTTCAAATACAAGGCAGTCAGGACAGCGTCGTTAAAAAATTGATAGTCCAATAATAATCAACGCAATTCCTAAAAATAAAAAAGAGCATCCATTGATTTGGGTGCTTTTTTTTGCAATAGGTATCAAATATGTATGACTAGAATAATACCGTGATCTTCTCCGCTTTCGCGAAACCGAGCGCAGCGAGGTTCACGACCGTAGGGAGAGCACAGCGATAAACCGAGCGCAGCGAGGTTCACGACCGCAGGGAGCGCACCGCGATAAACCGA
>PAUP01000072.1 GCA_002712765.1 Cytophagaceae bacterium
ATGGATGATACGGCTACCACGCCAGAGGATACCCCAGTAGATATCGATGTACTTGCCAATGATGATTTTGATCCGGGTAGTATGGTTGATGTGACAGATCTGAGTGATCCTGCAAATGGTACGGTAACGATCAACCCTGATGGCACGGTAACCTATACTCCAGATCCAGACTTTAACGGTACCGATACCTTTGATTATACAGTAACGGTAACCAATCCTGATGGATCAACCACTACAGAGACCGCTACGGTGGTAGTTACGGTCCTTCCAGTTTCTATGGAGATTACTAAGACAAGTAATTACAATCCTGCAACTGGTGTCATTACCTATACCTACACAGCAGAAAATACTGGCGATGTTACCATTTTTGATGTTGTAGTAACCGAAGATGCTACCGTATTTACGGGTACAGGAACTTTACCAGTGCCAGTTTATGACACAGGTGGTTCTGACGAAGACGGGGAGGCCGACGCCCAGGATTTAATTGCTGGAGCATCCCTCACCTTTACTGCCGATTATACCGTCACTCAAGATGATATTAATGTAGGACAGGTCGATAATCAGGCTGCAACGGCTGCCGAAACTGCAACAGGAAATCCAGTAGAAGATACTGCGTCTGACGATGGAGACGATACCGACGGTAATACGGAAGATGATGTAACCGAAACTATTTTGCCAGTAGGAACCATAGAAGGACATATATATAATGATCTTAACGGTAATGGAGTTCAGGATGCTGGCGAACCAGACTTGGCAGGTGTTGATGTAGAAATCACCGATACTAATGGAAATGTTCAAACAGTAACCACCGATGCCAATGGAGACTATAACGCACAGGTTATTGAAGGTGTGGCAAGTGTAGATATCTTAGATTCGACGCTACCTGCCGATAGTGTTCAAACTGAGGGGACAGACCCAACCGATGTAACTGTTACCAATGGTGGCACTTTCTTTGAAGAGAACAATGGTTATAATGTACCAGGAACCGTAGAAGGACATATCTATGAAGATACCAATGGCAATGGTGTACAAGATGCAGGCGAACCTGACCTAGCTGGGATAGATGTAATCATTACCGATGCCAATGGAAATACGCAAACGGTAATTACAGATGCCAATGGTGACTATACTGCAGCTGTTCCTGCGGGAGAGGTTACGGTAGATATTGATGAAACGACCTTGCCTGTTGGGACAATCCAGTCTGAAGGAACAGATCCTACAACGGTGACGGTAACTTCTGGCAACGTATCTTTTGAAGAGAACAATGGATTTGTACTACCAGACGGGATGTTAAACATCGAAAAAGTAAGTACTTATAATGTAAGTACAGGTATCATTACCTATACTTACAATGTGACCAATACAGGTAATGTTACGGTGTTTGACATTCAGGTTATCGAAGACGCTACTATCTTTACGGGTACTGGCAGCTTACCAGTTCCAATATATCTATCTGGTGGTACTGACGAGGATGGCGAGGCCGACGCCCCAGATTTAATAGCAGGTGCTAGTTTAACCTTTACCGCAGACTATATCGTTACTCAAGCAGATATCAACGCAGGTCAAGTCGATAATCAAGCGAGTACTTCAGGTATAGATATCTCTGGGATGCCACAAACAGACATTTCGGATGATGGAGACGACACCGATGGTAATACAAACGATGATGTTACCGAGACAGATGTAAGTGCTACTTCTCAGCTCACTTTCGTGAAAACGTCCTCAGCCACAGGAAATAATGTAGGAGATATTATCAATTACGTATTTGAAGTAGAGAATACGGGATTAAATACCATAGATAATATCACTATAGATGATCCTACTTTAGGCATAAGTGGTCTGGCTGTGACACCGTCTAGCCTTGATCCAGGAGAGACAGGTACGGCAACTGCTCAATACACCATTACCCAGGCAGACGTAGACGCGGGCCAAGTAATTAATTCTGCAACAGTAACGGGTCAAGATCCAAATGGTGATCCTGTTACTGATACTTCCGATTCTGGAAACCCTGTAGATGATACCGGAGCTGGCGATGATGAGACAATTACACCTATTGATAGTAATCCTGAGCTCACTTTCGTGAAAACGTCTCAAGCCTTAGGCACAGATTTAGGAGATACCATCTTGTATACATTTACAGTTACTAATACCGGAAACGTGACCCTTACCAATGTGAGTGTTACCGATCCGCTTGTAGGAGTAAGTGATCTTCTAGTGACTCCTTCTACCTTAGCCTCTGGTGAAACAGGAGTGGCTACGGCAACCTATACCATCACACAAGATGATATAGATACTGGCTCTGTTGTAAACACCGCTACAGCTAGTGGTGATGATCCTGAGGGTAATCCTGTTGATGATGTTTCAGATTCTGGAAACCTAGGAGATGACACGGGTAATAACGACGACCCAACGATTACCTCATTAACGCCAAGTCCTAACCTAGACCTACAAAAATCTGGAGTTGCCGTTGACGCGAATGGAAATGGAATTATCGATGCAGGAGACCAAATCGTGTACACTTTTGTAGTGTTTAACAATGGCAATACGACAATCACTGATATTACGATTTCTGATCCTATACTTACCGTTAATGGTGGGCCTATTGATTTAGATCCAGGGCAGACCGATAGTACGTCCTTTACTGGAACCTATACGATCACCCAAGCCGATGTAGAAAATGGGGAAGTACTAAATCAGGCAACAGCTATAGGGACAGATCCAAATGGTGATGTTGTTATAGATGTATCTGACGATCCTAACGATCCTACAAATGACGATACCGATACCGATGGTGATTTTGAAGATATTACGATAATAGAAATCGCACCATTGCCTAACCTTGACTTGTTAAAAGAAGCTACAGTAATTGATGTGAACGCCAACGGCATCACAGATCTAGGAGATCAGATCCAATATACGTTTACGGTAACCAATACAGGAAATGTGGCCATATTCGGAATTACAATTGCAGATCCATTAGTGACAGTAGTTGGAGGTCCTATTGATTTACAGCCAGGTGAAAGTGATACCACATCGTTTACAGCCATATACACCATATCTGCAGACGATATTGCCAATGGAGAAGTACAGAACTCGGCTACAGCCGAAGGTAGCACCACATTGGGCGATACGGTAAGTGATACTTCAGACGATCCTTTAGATACGACCAATGTCGATGTCGATAATGATGGCGATTTTGAAGACATCACTATAGTGACCATAGATGTGACAACTCCGCCAGAAGAAGATGTGGCCGTGCTTTACACGGGTATTTCACCTAATGGAGACGGTGAAAATGACTTCTGGGTTATACCGGGACTTGAAAATTTCCCTAATAATACCGTACGCATTTTTAATCGTTGGGGTATTGAGGTTTATGGCGTGACAAGTTACGCTCAGAACGGTAACTTTTTTAGAGGGATCTCTGAAGGAAGAAGCACTGTGCGCCAAGACAACTTGCTGCCAGTTGGCACTTATTATTATTTGGTTGAGTATGTTAATGACGACAACGAGACTGTACGCTTAGCTGGATATATTTATATAACACGATAAACGTTGACCAATCCCTGAGAATACAGCTGTTATTGTCAGGGATGACTAAACAACACCCTATGAAAAAATTTTATAGTACCTTTATTCTCGCAATAAGCATTTATATTGCCTCGATAACTGGAGTGAATGCCCAGCAAGATCCTCAGTATACGCAATATATGTATAACACGGTTGCCATTAATCCTGCCTATGCAGGAAATCGTGGCGTCACCAGTATTGTAGGATTGCACAGGAGTCAATGGGTAGGTCTAGAAGGCGCCCCTCGTACTCAAAGTTTAAGCATACATTCCCCCATTGGAGAAGGCAAAGTTGGCCTTGGTTTATCTATTGTTAATGATGGGCTAGGACCAGCAGATGAGACCTATATTGGAGTGGATTTTAGCTATACAGTAAATACCTCCGATGAAGGCAAACTCAGCTTCGGATTAAAAGGAGGAGGTCACATTTTAAATGTCGATTTTACCAAATTGAATTTATTAAATCCTAATGATCCGAGATTCTCTCAAAACATCGATAATAAGTTTTCACCCATAATTGGTGCGGGAGTTTATTATCACACGAATAATTTTTATGCAGGTTTGAGCGTGCCTAATTTATTGCAAACGGATCATTTTAATGAAGGCAATAATAGTAATAGCAGCTCATTCATTGCAGAGGAGCGAATTCATTATTACGGAATATTGGGGTATACCTTTGATGTTTCTGAAGATCTGAAATTTAAACCAAGTACACTAGTGAAAATGGTAGCTGGTGCCCCTTTGCAAGTTGATCTTACAGCAAATGCGTTGTTGTATGAAAAGTTTCACCTTGGGGTGGCCTACCGTTGGAGTGCAGCTTTAAGTGCGCTAGTCGGATTTCAAGCCTCAGATAGTATGTTAATTGGATTAGCTTATGATAGAGAGAGTACAGACCTGGGAGATCAGGTGTACAATGATGGAAGTTTTGAAGTTTTTCTGAGATTTGAACTCTTTAACCAATATGATAGAATGCTGACACCCAGGTTTTTCTAACCGAAGTTTTAGTACATTTAACCAACTTATGACCAATTTTAATTTTATGAAACTTGCTACACTAAAACTTACTGTAATTTGCTTTTTGTTGCTCAGTACGAGTATGCTAGCTCAAGAGGGGAAGCTTAATAGAGCTGATAAAAAGTTTGATCAGTATGCCTATGTAGATGCACGTAAAATGTATCTTGAAATTGCCGAGGACGGCTATGCCTCTGCCGAATTATTTCAAAAATTAGGAGATTCGTATTACTTCAACGCCAAGTATGAAGATGCCGAGAAATGGTACCAAAAATTAATTAATAATTATCCTGATGCTATAAAAGCAGAATACTACTTTAGATATGCTCAGACCTTAAGAGCCTTGAAGAATTATGCCAAGGCCGATGAGATGATGCTTAAGTTTGATCAGGAGACTGGAGACGATTTGCGAGCAACTCTATTTGTGCAATCGCCAGATTATCTAAAACAGATAGGCTATCAAAAGAGTAAGTATACTATAGAAGATATTAGAAGTATTAATTCACGTTACAGTGATTTTGCTCCTACAGAATACGAAGGCAAACTCATATTTGCAACCACTAGAGATACTGGAGGTGCCAGCAAGCGCATTCACAAATGGAATAACCAGCCTTTTCTCGATTTATACCAAACCAAAGTAGGCCAAGAAAGTGGATCTTTTACAAAACCCAAGCGTTTTTCTAACAAATTGAATTCTAAGTTTCACGAAAGTACAACAGCCTTCTCAAAAGATGGTAAGACCGTGTATTTCACGAGAAACAATTATAATCAAGGTAGTTACAAAAAGAATAAAAACGGTACCAATCTGCTTAAAATTTACAAGGCGACCAAGCAGGGAGACTCATGGTCAACTCCTGTAGAGATGCCTTTTAATAGTGATGAGTATTCTACAGCACACCCAGCCTTAAATGCTGATAATTCTCGTCTTTACTTTGCTTCGGATATGGAAGGTACTATTGGGCTCTCCGATATTTGGTATGTAGAAATTGATGAAAATGGCAACTATGGTACGCCAGTAAATATTGGAAGACCATTTAACACAGAAGGAAGGGAAACCTTTCCCTTTGTGAGTACCAATGGCGATTTGTATTTTGCCTCGGATGGACATCCAGGGCTTGGAGGTCTTGATATGTATGTTATCGCAAAAAAGAAAGATGGAAGTCAAGAGCTCATCAATCTGGGTGAGCCTATTAATAGTTCATATGACGATTTTACCTTTATCGTAAATGATAGTACAAAAGTGGGATATTTTGCCTCCAATCGTAAGAGGGGTATGGGGGGAGATGATATTTACAGGTTTGTACAAGAAATTATTCCTTGTAATGTACGTATAGAAGGGGTAGTAACCGATGCAGATACAGGAGCCTTGTTGCCAGGAGCTACCGTAGTCTTGATGGATGCAAACAACGCTATGATTGACACTGTAGTTGTTGGTCCTGATGCCAGATACTCTTTTAGTCCAGAGTGTGATACACCCTATATAGTGCGTGGTACTAAAGAAAAGTACACTCCTTTTGAAGGTCCTATGAAAACGGCAGAGTTGAGTTATAATCATCAATTGGATATCCCTCTGGAGCGCACCATAAAGGAAGCTGGGCCAGGTGAAGACCTTTTTGTAACCTTAGAACTCAATCCGATCTATTTTGATTTTGATCGCTTTAACATTCGTCCCGACGCCGCTGCCGAACTTGCAAAAATTGTCGAGTACATGAATGAATATCCTAGTGCAATAATTAGTGCTAGATCACATACCGATAGTAGAGGTAATGATGATTACAATATGAGTTTATCTGACAAACGCGCCAAGTCTACTGTGGCCTGGATTATTAGTAAAGGGATCTCTCGAGATCGCATTAGTGGTCAGGGGTATGGAGAATCGCAGCTCACCAATGAATGTAGTAATGGAGTGGCTTGTACAGAAGAAGAACATCAATTAAATAGAAGAAGTGAGTTTATCGTAATCAAAAAGTAAACGATAGCTTACTATAAAAATATAGGGAGAGATGATTCAAATTATCTCTCTCTTTTTTTATGACCAAGCCCCACCAAAGAGGGTTGAGGCCTCGCTAATTCCTTCAAATAGAAATAGCCCAAAATAAATCATACTAATTATCAATTTCATAAAGGAAGATGCCAAAAGACCAATAAAGGAACCAACGGCAGCTTTTAAAGCATTTTTGGAGCTAGATTGATTAAATACAAATTCACCGATAAAGGCACCTACAAAAGGGCCTATTAAGATGCCAAAGGGAATAGGTGATAAGATACCTACAATTAAGCCTAGGGTAGTTCCTATGGTGCCTGCTTTGCTTCCGCCAAAGCGTTTGGTGCCCATGGCAGGAATGATATAATCCAGTATCGTGATGACAAGGGCAATTACAAAGGTGATCCCCAAAAAGATATGGCTAAAGCTAACAGCATCTGTCAAATGAAGTAGTAAAAGACCAAGCCAGCTCAATGATGGTCCTGGGAGTACGGGCAAGAAGCTTCCAATGACCCCTAGAAACATACAAACTAGGCCCAAAAGTAATAACAATATATCCATGATGATTATGAGGTGATCGTCTAGATAAGACGTCAAACAAAACGCATTGTTACAAATATTTAAACTAAAAAATTAGTTCAAACTAATTTTTTAGTTATATTTGCTCTGTTCAATACCGTAATTATGAAGCAACTTACCAAGGCAGAAGAAGATATCATGCAGGTTTTATGGGAGCTAAATGAAGGCAATGTCGCTGCGATTATAGCACAATTACCAGAACCCAAACCAGCCTACAATACAGTGTCAACTATAGTTCGGATTCTAGAAAACAAAGCATTTGTGGGTTACCGTAAAGAAGGAAGAGGTCATATCTACTTTCCACTTATTCCTAAAACAGAGTATAGCAATCAATCCTTGACCAAACTAGTCGATGGTTATTTTCAAGGCTCCTTTAAAAGCATGGTGTCCTTCTTTGTAAAAAAGAATGATGTCAGTATTTCGGAAATGGAGTCCATTCTAAAAGAAATCAATAAAGACGCCTAATATGTGGTTTGATCTTATCCTTATCATTGTATTTCAGCTCTTTTTTTTAGGAGTATATGATTACTTGTTTAAAAAAGAGACCTTTTTTACAGTTAATCGATGGTATTTGCTCTTGGCACCTCTGGTTAGTATTTGCATTGTACTGCTGCCTTGGCCCTTTTTAGACTTGGGGATAACCTCAGGAGAAAAGGCACATTTGCCGCTGTTTATATCAGAACTTACAACCATTAAACTGGGAGATATAACCGCTAGTACTTCGGCGTCGACATCACTATCTCAGGCCTATTCCCTTTCCATCATGCTAGGGGGTATATGGATGCTGGGTCTACTAGTAAGTTTGGCTTTCTTTCTTAAAAAATTGCATACTATAAAGCAGTATAAAAAGAACGCCAAGATTGGAAAGATCAACGGGTTCAAGGTGGTCTTTATACCCAACAGCAACCTAGCATTTTCTTTTTATAAAACGGTGTATTTAGGTAGTGCTTTGTCAAAAACGCAACAAGAATGCATTATTAAACATGAGGCTATTCACATTACCCAGCGTCATACTTTAGATCTCATCTTTTTTGAAGTATTGCGTATACTGTTTTGGTTTAACCCACTTATTTACATGTTTCAACACCGAATGCAAACGCTTCAAGAATACATTGTTGACGCTCAAATGACCCAAACTTCTTATGACAAGAATAAATATGTGGAGCAACTGCTTTCTCAGATATTTCAAACCTCTGGTTTGTCATTTGCCAATAGCTTTTTTACCCATTCATTAATTAAAAACCGAATTATTATGTTACAAAAATCAAAATCATCTCGTTATCAGCAATTGAAATACTTAACAGTGATACCCGTTTTAAGTCTTATGATCTTTTGCGCCGCAAGTATGCAATCTTTGCTAGCTCAAACACCAACCAATACGGAGGTAAAAGCTCAGATCGTGCAAAAACAAGAAGTTGAAACCCTACCCTATGCGGTTATCGATGTTACTCCAGCCTTTAAGGGTTGTGAAGATATCCTCAATCCCAAAGAACGTGCAGCATGTACCTCAGATAAGGTGAGCAGTTTTGTCAATAAAAACTTCGACATCAAAGCAGCCGAGGCAGTTAGTCAAGCAGGGATTAATCGCATTTTTGTCAAATTCAAAATAGACAAATCTGGTAATGTAGTAGATGTGGTTTCAAGAGCTTCCAATAAGGCGTTAAGTGATATTGCAAACAAGGCCGTAAGTGCGCTGCCACAGATGATACCAGGACAACACCAAGGTAAAAAAGTGAATGTGCTTTACAGTTTGCCTATTAGCTTTAAAATAAATAAATAAGGTCAATGTCAATCTATCTCCTACAAAGCATGCTTTTTCAAGCCGCATTTCTTTTGTGTTATGTATGGCTGTTAAAGAGGGAGACATTTTTTGCCTATAATCGGTTGTATTTACTCGCAGCTTTGGTAGTGTCTTTTATCTTGCCCTTTGTCGAGATCACACTATTTCAAAATCAGTTCATACAAGAGCCAGTACAAATGCTTCTGCCAGAAGTGCAAATAGGGCAGGCTGCCACTACCACGACCCATGAGGCTGCGATGGCTCTAGGTATCAAAAAGCTTTTAGTTATAGTTTATGCATTGGGAGTGCTGGTGAGCCTGATCCTATTTGTCCAGAAACTAAAAGGCATCAATGCCTTGCTCGCAAATGGGAAGAGCGATGCTACCATCGTTATGATTCCCAACAGTAGCGAGGCGTTTACCTTTTTAAATCATATTTTTTTGGGAGACCAAATACCTGCGCTTTCGCGAAAGCATATTCAGCATCACGAAGAAGTACACCTAAGCCAAAAGCATTCTTACGACCTCTTATTTTTGGAGGGTATCAAAATTATCTTTTGGTTTAATCCTTTAGTGTATCGCTATCAACGCGAACTGGCTTTGGTACATGAGTTTATTGCCGACGCGGCTAGTCTTAAACTAACGAGCAAGCAAATCTATTCTGGGGCGTTGCTCAATCAGTCGTTTGGCACCCATAGTGTATCGTTTACAAACAGCTTTTATCATCGTTCCTATTTAAAAAATCGCATTGTGATGTTACATCAAAACACGACTACACAAAAATCGCTTTGGAAATACGCCTTAGTGCTACCTCTACTACTATTGATGCTCTGTATTTCTTCTTGTGAGAATGAAATACAGGAAGACGTATCTTTTGAAGCCCGAGTGGAAGCACTGTATTCAAAATATGAAACCAAGGAAACCATCTCCAAGGCCGAATTTAAAGAATTCATGAAGGCCTCAAAGGTTTTGTTTGGTGAGCAGTCCAAGTTGTCTGAACCCGAAATGGAACGCTTTATGACCATGCTCAATACGATTAGCAACAAATACATTGGGGGTAATAACGGTTCCTATGCCCAACTTGAATCTGAAGCCATCCCCTTTGCCGTTATTGAAAGTGTACCGGTATATCCAGGCTGTGATGCCAAGACTCCTAATGCCGAATTAAAAAAATGTATGTCTGAGAAGGTATCTTCATTTATTCAGCAAGCGTTTAATGCTGATTTGGGTAAAGAAGTAGGACTGGTAGGCAAGAATAAAATTTTTGTACAATTTACCATAGATCGGCAAGGTCATGTCGTACAACTCAAAGCCAGAGCTCCGCATCCATCTTTAGAAACCGAGGCCATCCGCGTGATTAGTCAATTGCCTCAATTTCAACCTGGAAGACAAAACGGTCAGCCAAAGGCAGTAATTTACAGTTTGCCCATAAGTTTTGAGATCGATGAGTAAAGTTATAGTGGTATACATAGGATGTCTTCTAATAGCCATTCATACTCAAATTAGGGCCCAGTCTACCACAATAGTCATGGCCGATAGCCTTGCTGGAGTAGGCAATTACTCAAAGGCGATCAAAGCGTATAAAACCCTGCCAGCGCTTAGCCCTTTGACAGCCTTAAAGATTGCGCGAGCATATAAAGCCTTAGGTAATAGTAGTGCAGCCCTAGACTATTATAGCCAATGTGTAGCCAGCAATCCAGATTGGGTCATTGCCACCACCGAATACGCCAAGTTATTAATCAACCAGCGACAGTTTACGCTGGCCGATAGTATTTTTAGGCAATTGACAAGGCGTTATCCCAACAATCCTGATTTTTATTATCAACATGGCCGTATTTTAAAAACAGTTGGACCTCAACAGTATATCGACAAAGGAGATACCCTAGTAGTTCGGGCTAAAGACGCTTTCGCGAAAGCGGTCTCTCTAGATTCTACACACCAAAAGGCCATGTACCAATTGGGCCTGACCTATCTCAAAAAACAGCAATATGACAAGGTAGAACAACTAGGAAATACTGCCTTAAAAACCGATGCGACCAATGTTGAGATCCTGAGCCTACTCGCCATAAGTTATTATACCAAAGGCTGGAATTCTGAGGCTATTTTTTACTTCGAAAAATTAATAGCGCTAGGGCAATCTACCCCTTATATTCATACGCGACTTGCACGAGCTTACGCCAAACAGGGCGATTATGAAAAGTCCATCGCACAATTTGCCAAGGTTATACAGGAGGAGGATAAGGATCCGGGTATTCATTTAGAACTAGCTAGAGTCTATCAGCGGTCTGGAGATTATCTCAAGGGGATACGACATTCTGAAATTGCTTTGGTTTTACAATCGCAGCCAATAGATGATACCTATTACACTTTGGCTACCTTGTTTAAATTAAACAAAGAATTTCAAAAAGCGGTCACACATTATCAATTGGCTCTTCAAGAAAATCCAGAACGTATTGACGCCCACTATGGTATTGCTGTTGCCGCCGATAATTACTATAAAGACAAAAAAGAAGTGTTAGTACTGTACGAAGAATTTGTAGCTGCTTTTAAGGATCAAACCGATGTAAGAAATAGTTACTACGTCAGGCTAGCCCAACAGCGCATCGACATATTGACCAAAGAAATATTTATGGCTGGGACCAAAGATTGACACCAGATTGATACCAGATTGAGTTTGTATCGAGAATGACGTTTTTATTCGTAATTTTCCAAAAACTATTTCTCATCCATGACGTGTAAATCTCTTGTTGTGATATGTGGTCTGTTATTGACTTCCTGTAGCTCATGGGAAACCAAGAAGATTCCTGTAGAGACCTATTTTTCTCAAGAATGGGAAGCGCTTAATCTTCACCAGGTTGATACCTATCCTAGTTTTGCTGTATGTGAAGATGTGATGGGCGAAGCTGCGATGAAGAATTGTTTTGAAAGAGAGATGAGTGCAGCCTTTTACAAATCATTAGAATCTGCTACGTTTGTGGTAAGTCAACCTATTTCAGATACGGTATGGGTGGCTCTTGTGGTCAATGCAAAAGGGAAGGTTTGTATTGATACGATGGCCATAGATGAGCAGCTCAACACAGCACTTCCATTATTAAAAAAACACATTCACCAAGCAGCACTTGAGCTTCCTCAGTTGCATCCTGCTATTAAGAAGGGCATACCAGTGAGTTCAAAATACAACTTGCCAATTGTCTTAAAAGTAGACTAGAGAATAAACTTATACCCGATACTTAGATCTACCGGAAATTCGCCATTGTCGTCTATAACAAAAGAAAAGGCATCGTGATAATTTAGGGTGATAAATCCTTTGCCCAGTCTTATATCTGCCCCCAAACCAAAGATGAGTGGGCCTTGCAAATTAGTTCCTTCCTGACTCTTTGTTACTGTAGATCCATCTTCACCTTCTAAGATCAAAGGCGCATCGCGTTTGGCAGATGTTACCGTAACCAATTTGGTATTTACAAAAACATCGATCGCATTAGACTTGATAAATTTGAAACGATAATTTAAAGAAAACTGTGACGATTGATAATCAAACTCATCTGTTGAAAGCGTTTGTTTATACTGTAAGACAATGGCATGGCTAGGCAAAGCCACAGGATCATAAAGTTCAAAATCTATCCCAAACTGAGGGGTAGATTCGTTATTAGGGTTTGTGGTAAACACATTGTTGGTCACCCCACCAAAAGCGCCTAAACGGTATTCCAAATCGACCAGAAAACTGTTATTTTCATAGTTGGGGTCTACCGCTGCGTTGTAATCATTGACAAATTTTCTAAGACTGCCCAAAGTGAGGTTAAGACGGTCTGTTTTAAGATTGACCTCAGGTGTCAAGGCTTTTAATTGTTCTTTATATTCGGCATTAAAGCCCTCAGGAGTTTTGGTATTGCGTAGCTCTGTGACCTGGTTGTCTTTTTTTACAAAATAGCGATATTCACGATCTATCACATTCCAAAGTAAGGTTAGCCTGCCTTGTACTTCGGTTTGTAGGGTATAGGTTTGACCGTCTACCTGATAACTTTTTGTTTCTTGTGCTTGGAGGCTGGCAAGACAAAACAATAAACTACATAGACTGAGAAAAAGGCGTTTCATAAAAGTAGGTTTTATAGCGCTAAAGGTAACAAAAAATACTATTGCTTAAATTGACGACCTTTCCACCTATAAGGGCTGGTAAAGGCCAATACCCCAATACCCATAGTCAAAAATGGGTGCAATAAAGCAACTGGAATATACCATAAAAGCCGGTGGCTTGTTTGGGTAAAATGCAGTGCTTTCGAAATCAAGAGCCAATCTATCACAACCTTACTGCCAAGAGCCGCGACTAGGGCGAGAGTGTTGTCGTCATTGGAGAATAGCAGTAAAAATAGCAAATAGATCATCCCTGTGGTAAAAGCAACATTTCCCAAGAGTACGATGCCGCCTACCGCTTTCGCGAAAGCGCGTGTATACCCACTACTTTTTGACGCCCATCGTTTACGCTGTTGTATCAGAGAAGCCCAATTGGATATGGGGTAGGTCGTAACTAAGGCGGCCGTATTTTTTAAAAAATGGACTTTTAAGCTCGAATCGTTTAAAAATTTATGAAGCAAAAACACATCGTCACCACTTGCCATATGGTCATTGCCTGCAAAACCACCAACTGCAGTAAACGCTGCTTTGCGATAGGCGAGATTGGCACCATTTGCCATTATCGGGTTCTTAAGACCAAAGCTTCCCATAGTTGCTGCAAGTAAGCTTTGGGTGTCAAAGATCTCATAGGCGCTCAATAAGGTAGTGCCTTTTATTGCCGATAAAGCCACAGGAGCGGCTATCATATCTGGGGCTGTGGTTTGAATAAATGAATCATAGGTATGCAGCCAAAGCTCTGGTAGCCTAACATCTGCATCGGTGGTGAGAATCCATGGATGAGAAGCTTTGTTTATGGCGGTTTGTATGGCATCTTTTTTTGGTGACCCCGATTGGCGTAGGCGGTCTAATACATAAATTTGGACCTCAGGATGTGCTAATACAAACCGTTCAATAATAGCCACTGATTGGTCTGAAGAGGCATCATCGACCATAAAAATTTCAATGTTGTTTATTGGATAGTCTTGTGCTAGGAGATCTTGTAAAAGTTGTGGC
>PAUP01000073.1 GCA_002712765.1 Cytophagaceae bacterium
ATCGAGCGCAGGGAGATTCACGACCATAGGGAGAGCACAGCGATAAATCGAGCGCAGGGAGATTCACGACCGTAGGGAACGCATAGCGCTACATCGACCGTAGCGGAGTTCACGACCTTAGGGCGCGCAGGACGAAACCTATGCGTCAGAGTAGTTGCTAGACCAATATTATCGTAGTGTGACTATCTATTTTCGACTTAAACGCTCCCTGCAATTTGAGCACATTCTCGAGGTGTATTTTTTTATTGGGTTGATGCAATGATTCCTAGATTAAAAAAGAGTACTTTTGCACCGCCAAATTAGGCGCATTAGATTAAAGACTTATGGATATTAGAAATATTGCAATTATTGCCCACGTAGACCACGGTAAAACAACTCTGGTCGATAAGATTATGTATCACTGTGAGCTTTTTCGTGAAAACGAATCAAAAGGTGAATTGATTTTGGACAATAATGACCTTGAACGCGAACGAGGGATTACCATTACTTCAAAAAATGTCTCGGTTAATTATAAAGGCACTAAGATCAATATTATCGATACTCCTGGTCACGCCGATTTTGGAGGAGAAGTAGAGCGTGTCTTAAATATGGCCGACGGCGTATGTTTATTGGTAGATGCCTTTGAAGGGCCGATGCCACAGACGCGTTTTGTATTACAAAAAGCTCTTGACCTTGGGTTAAAACCATGCGTAGTGGTCAACAAAGTTGATAAAGAAAACTGTACTCCAGAAGAAGTACACGAAAAGGTGTTTGATCTTATGTTTGAATTGGGTGCCGAAGAATGGCAACTTGATTTTCCTACGGTTTATGGTTCGGCCAAAAACAATTGGATGAGTGAAGATTGGAAAAACCCAACAGATTCTATTGAGCCCCTTTTGGAAATGGTAATGGAGCATATTCCTGCTCCTGAGATTAAAGAAGGAAGCCCACAGATGTTAATTACTTCTTTAGATTTCTCATCATTTACAGGTCGTATCGCTATAGGTCGTCTTAATCGCGGCGAATTAAAAGAAGGAATGCAAGTTTCTTTGGTAAAACGCGATGGTTCGATCAAAAAGACAAAAATTAAAGAATTACACATTTTTGACGGTTTAGGCCGTAAAAAGGTAGATACAGTTCAGGCTGGAGATATTTGTGCTGTAGTAGGATTGGACGGGTTTGAAATAGGGGATACCATCGCCGATTTTGAAAACCCAGAAGGATTGGCCACTATCGCTATAGATGAACCAACAATGAGTATGTTGTTTTCTATTAATGATTCTCCTTTCTTTGGAAAAGACGGCAAATTTGTGACCTCTCGTCACATCAAAGAGCGTTTGGAAAAAGAATTAGAAAAGAATTTGGCCCTACGTGTACACGAAACCGATAGCGCCGATAAATTCTTGGTATACGGGCGTGGGGTAATGCACCTCTCTGTACTTATTGAGACCATGCGTCGCGAAGGATACGAATTACAAATAGGGCAACCGCAGGTAATCATTAGAGAGATAGACGGTGTAAAATGTGAGCCTATTGAAGAGTTGACCATCGATTTGCCAGAACACGTTTCTGGAAGAGCTGTAGAATTTGTGACTATGCGTAAAGGCGAAATGCTTTCTATGGAGGCTAAAGGCGATCGTATGGTGATCGAATTTTTAATTCCATCACGCGGTATCATCGGATTGCGTAATCAACTCTTGACAGCTACGGCTGGAGAAGCCATTATGGCGCACCGCTTTAAAGAGTATCAGCCTATGAAGGGTGAAATTCCTGGTCGTATCAACGGGTCTTTGGTATCTATGGAAAATGGAAATGCAATTCCTTACTCTATCGACAAACTACAAGATCGCGGAAAATTCTTTGTCGATCCAGGCGAAGATATTTACGAAGGCCAAGTTATTGGAGAAAATAGTCGTCAGGATGATATGACGGTTAATATCACAAAGACCAAAAAATTGTCTAATGTACGTTCGTCTGGGGCAGATGACAAGGCAAAAATCGTCCCAGCCATTAAGTTCTCCTTAGAGGAGGCCTTAGAGTATATTCAAAAGGACGAATACGTAGAGGTAACCCCTAACTTTTTGAGATTGCGTAAAGTATTCTTAAAAGAGGTAGATCGCAAACGAAATAAGATTACGTAATTGATTACGTATACTGTAGCAACCCTTGATAGCAATATCAAGGGTTTTTTTATGGATTAAAAAGAACGATTTAACCTTGTTTTTTTAATCCGAGAATGCTAAAAAAGAGACTAAATAAATTGATCTGAACGCCTAAGAGTAAGAGCATCACGGCAGGGATGACAACTCTAAGGGTATTGCTATTGGTAATATCCCCAAAGTTGATCGTTTGCCAGCTCCAATAGGCGTAGATGCTTAGTGCAATGGCGAGTAGTATAAAACTGCTGCCCAATAGCAATCCTCTTTCTAAAGTGATATTCTCAAATAGGTGATCGTATTTTTTTGATTTGGGTAATAAGCCATTTTCTACGGTATACACTTTGGTAAGTCCATAAAACAACAACAATTGAAATCCGATCAAAAATAGACCACTACTAAAAAGCAAGGTGTGCACATCAAAGGTAACCCCGCCTATAGTAATGGGTTGAATAACCAGCACTACCGATGTGACAAAACCGATTCCCATAAAGAGGATACTCGGAATCAAGAACAACCACTGTGGGCTATAGAGTAATAAAAAACGCAAATGCCTCCAACCATCTGGCCAGGTGTTGAGGTGAGGTGGGCGAGAGCGTCCGTCTGGAGAAAGTACCGTAGGCACTTCTGTTATTTTTAAGTTTTTAAGGCTGGCTTTGACAATCATTTCTGAAGCAAATTCCATCCCGCTGGTTTTTAATTCCATCTGCTTAAAAGCGCTCTTGCTAAAACCGCGCAAACCGCAATGAAAATCGCCTATATTGGCTTTAAAGAACAAGCGCCCGATAAACGATAATACGGGATTACCTAGATATTTGTGTAAAAATGGCATGGCGCCTTTTTTGATACCACCTTTAAAGCGGTTACCCATCACTAGATCATACCCTTCTCGCAATTTTTCGAGATAAGGCATTAGGGTATTAAAATCATAACTGTCATCGGCATCACCCATAATGACATAGGTGCCTTTGGCTGCTGTAATTCCTCCTTTGAGGGCATTCCCATAGCCTTTTAAAGGTACTGCTACCACTCGAGCACCCAAGGAGTTCGCGATTTGTTGAGAGCCGTCGCTACTGCCATTATCTGCAATTACCACCTCTCCATTCACCCCCTCCCGATCAAAAAATGCTTGGGCCTTTTTGATACATATAGCCAAGGTTTCGGCTTCATTTAAACAGGGCATAACTACGGTGAGCTCTGGCGTCATATACGTGGTATTAATTTGCGCAAGGTAAGGATGACAATCAAAAAGGCAATAAAGTAATTGTAAAACAAATAACGTTCGATAGAGTGACAGGCAAATCCAACAATCAGGGCATTGCTCAAGATAAGCGTGCTCCCCAAAAGTATAAAGGCGTTATGTGCCGAATATCGTCTTAGTACACGCCAGCAGCTATAGAGTAAGACCCCGACAAAAAACAGTAGTAGGAGTATAGACTTAAATCCTTCGAGTATGCCTTCAAAATAGACGCTCCAATAAGCTGCGGTGTTTTGGCTAATTAAAATGGGTAATAGGGCTTTACTTGCCTGCTCTGTTCTTATGGCATTGAGATGTTCTTTGCCTTCTTTTTCGAAGAAATAGGCACGTCCTTTGTCATGCAAATTCTGGTTGCAGATCATGGGAAAATGATCGTGAAAATTTTCATATTGAAGACGACTATCCCCCATGGTTCTAGCTCTGGTGTAGCCTAAACTATCAATAGTTGCATAGGATTGAACAAATAAATGTTTGTAATCGGGATTAGAAATCGCACTACTATCTTGCCACTTGGCCACAAATAGAGGCAAGGTTACTGCGTTGACATAGCTATATGGGGTGCTTACAAAATATCCGTGTACCACCTTGTGAAAGCTACTGTCTATACCTTTGACCAAAAAGGGAAGTAAAATCAATATCAAAAAATGCTTGAGGTTACCCCATTTTAAAATATGTTTCTTTTTGTGAAAGAGAAAGACCACAGCAATTATAGGCGCCATAATAATAAATTGCCCTCGAGTGAGACAGAGTCCTATAAAAGTCAAGGCCAACCACAGTAGTTGTTGGGGTTGTTTTCTAAATAAAAAATCGATAGCAAAGCTTATGACCATTAAGTATAGCGGATACGCCAAGCCTTCTGAGGCAAGATTTGATCCTACGTGTAAAGGAGGTGCATAAGGAGCTGCCAAAATAAGGAGCAACACCAAGCGTACCGGACGTGATAAAGAAAAGACATGGGCGCAACGATCGTAAACCAAACGAATGGCGATATATCCAACCACCAATTGAAAAAATACTACATACAGACCAAATGCGTCTCGACCCAAAAGAAATTCGAAGCCTCTCAAAACCAATGAGTACACAGGAAACCGATGAATAGGGACACTAAAATAACTATAGGTATCTGGTGACCAGATGGGGGCCACCAAAAATAATATGGCTCCAAAGACAACCCATAGCAATACAAAGAGCCCCCTGTCAAATTTGGAGCTTTTTTTCTCTGCAAGAAAGCGTGTAAACAATGGATGTCGTTTTAAAACGTTGTGAAGTAGCGTTAAAATTAAAAATAATTTTAGTTTTACATCACACAACCAAGAACAATTTTCTGAACACAGCAGCCACACATAACAGCCTTACCGTAATTCCTTATACTTCAAGGGTCAAGCAAGAGTGGGATCAATTTGTCGACAAGGCAATTAACGCGACTTTTCTCCTTAAGCGTGATTTTATGGAGTATCATCAAGACCGATTTGAAGATGCGTCACTATTATTTTATAAAAAGGAGCAATTGGTGGCCGTATTGCCAGCCAATAGCGTTAAGGATACCTACTACAGTCATCAAGGCTTGACCTATGGTGGGTTAGTGCTTTCGCGAAAAGCAAAACTCACAGAAGTAATCCCATTATTTAAGCAACTTTTAGTCTACCTTGAGCAAGAGGGAATAACCCAATTGCAACTCAAACAACTTCCTACTTTTTATGCGCAGCAGCCCAATGAAGCTATAGACTATCTCGCTTTTATATGTGAGGCTAAAATACATAGGGTGGATGTGGCATCAGTAATTGATAATCGACGCCCGCTAGGGGTGCAGTCTAATCGGCGTGAAGGGGTTAAAAAGGCAGATCGCGCCCAATTGGACATTGAAGAGACGACTCATTTTAGTCAATTTTGGAATGATATATTGTTACCAAACCTCGCACAAAGACATCAGGCTACTCCTACCCACAGTCTCGAAGAAATACAACATTTGCAAAAACGTTTTCCAAAAAACATCACTCAATTTAACGTACGTCAAAAAGGAAAAATCGTAGGAGGCGCTACAATTTTTGAGACCGCCACAACCGCTCACGTACAGTATATCTCGGCCAATGCCAAAAAACAAGAACTCGGCACTTTAGACTTTTTGTTTGATTATTTAATCAACACGCGTTATGCAAATAAGGACTATTTTGATTTTGGTATCTCAAACGAAAATCAAGGCCGATCTCTCAACACAGGGTTAAATTACTGGAAAGAGTGTTTTGGGGCCCGAAGTTTTGTACACCGACACTACCTTTTTGATACTAGTGCGCATCATCACTTAGATACCTTAGCCCTATGATACCATTTTTGGATATAAAACAGCTCAACGCCCGCTTTGAAAGCGAATTTAAGCAAGAATTTGAAGCGTTTTTGGACAAGGGGTGGTATGTATTGGGAGATCAGGTGACCCAATTTGAAGAAGCATATGCCCGCTACTGTGGTACTCAGCATTGTGTGGGCCCTGCCAATGGGTTAGACGCTTTGCGACTTATATTGGAAGGCTATAAAATTCAGAATAAACTACAGCCTGGCGATGAGGTTCTGGTGGCCTCAAATACCTATATCGCAACTGTTTTAGGAGTACTGCAAGCCGGACTACAGCCCGTACTGGTCGAGGCCGAAGCGACTGCTTTCAATTTTGACTTTGCCGATTTAACACGCAGAGTGACGCCGCAAACTAAGGTGATTATGCCCACACATCTCTATGGGCAGTTGTGTGATATGGAAAAAGTACACGCTTTCGCGAAAGCGCACAAATTACTAGTTGTCACCGATGCAGCTCAATCTCATGGAGCCACAGCGGTCTCTGGAAAGCGTAGCGGAAGCCTGGCAGATGCTAGTGGCCATAGTTTTTACCCCACCAAAAACTTAGGTGCCCTGGGGGATGGAGGCGCCATAACTACCGATGACAAAGAACTCGCCCAAGTCTTACGTGCCTTGAGAAATTACGGTTTTGAAAAGCGATATGTCAGCACTTATATGGGACTCAATTCTAGATTAGACGAAATTCAGGCCGCTTTTCTCAACATAAAGCTAAAGGCCCTCGATACCGATAACGAGAAGCGTCGCGCTATTGCTAGACGCTATCTGGAAGAAATTAAAAATCCAGCCATCACCTTGCCTTTTTGGGACGGGTCAGACAATCATGTGTTTCATCTTTTTGTCATACAGACCAAAAGACGAGATGCCCTCGCTGCGTATTTAAAAGAAACGGGTATTGGCACGATCATCCACTATCCCATTCCTCCTCATAAGCAGCAGGCGCTCTCTGATTTTGCGCATTTAGAATTCCCGGTGACAGAGCAGCTCCACAAGGAGGTGCTAAGTTTGCCTATAAGCCCAATGTTGACTTCACAAGAGGTGAGTTATATTATCGAGCAAGTAAATGCATTTTGATTGGAGGAAGATAAAAAGTCATATCAAAACGTATTTAAAGCAACATCCCTTTTTGGTGGAGTTCAGGTATTACAGATTGTCATCGCGATTGCCCGAGGTAAAATTTTGGCCTACTTGTTAGGACCAGAAGGTGTAGGGATCGCTAATTTATTGATCAAACCCTTACAATTGTTTACTGCCATGACTAGTTTGGGGCTAGAACAAAGTGCGGTCAAAGAAATATCGGCAGCGGGATTAAAAAATACTGGGCAGACCCAACGCATCATTGCTGTTTTAAAACGATTGGTTTGGATGACAGCTACAGTAGGAGCCGTGCTGATGGCTATTGCGGCACCAGTATTGAGTCGCGTTACTTTTGATAGTGAGGCCTATACCTATAGTTTTGTTTGGTTAGGCCTTGGACTGGCATTTAATCAATTGGCAGCGAGTAAAATGGCTATCTTACAAGGCCTGCGTAAACTTGGTTATCTCGCCAAAGCCAATATGTATGGAGCCTTATCGGGTTTAATAGTCACCTTCCCGCTTTACTACTTTTTGGGACAAGATGGGATTCTTCCTGCGATCATTGCCACCTCAGGTTTTCTATTTTTCTATGCCTATTACTTTGCGCATAAAGCTGTCACTACTACTTCAAATGTCACGACCAAAACTGCGTGGAAAGAAGGTAAACAGATGATGCGATTAGGACTATCGATGAGTGTGAGTGGTATCATTGGGTTGCTTGTAGCTTATGTCATCTTGGTATTTGTGCGGGCACAAGGGGGTGAACTAGAGGCTGGGTTTTACGGTGCGGCCATCGTCATTCTCAACACTTATGTTGGGCTCATATTTAACGCCATGGCGACAGATTACTTTCCGCGATTATCTGCCATATGTCACGAGCCAAGTATGACCTCAAAAACGGTATTTGAACAGGCGTTTATTGGGGTGTTGTTAATCACACCTATCATTGTATTTTTTGTTGCTTTTGCCCCGCTTATTATCACCATTTTATACAGTGGGGAGTTTGACAATAGCGTAGCTTTGGTGCGATGGGGTATATTAGGAATGGTCTTTAAAGCCGCTTCGTGGTCTATGGGGTATTTGTTGTTGGCCAAAGGAGATTCGTCTTTATTTATCAAGACCGCTATTGGTTTTAATACCTTACTCTTAGTTTTAAATGTGGCAGGCTATTACTTTTATGGCTTAGAAGGAATAGGTGTCGCCTTGCTAGTGTATTATTCTATTCACTTTATAGTAGTGCGCATCTTGGTAAAATTGAGATATCAATTTACAATGCCAAAGCAGTTTACACCTATCTTTTTGAGCTGTTTGCTGTTATGTGGTGGTAGTTTTGCTCTTACCTATATATCAAATGACCTTTTAAGGTATCTGCTTCTAATCTTAATGATCATACTATCTAGCTTGTATTCATTTCGTAAATTAGACCAAAAGATCGGTTTCAAAACCCTACTTCAATCTATACTCAAAAAGAAAAAACAATGAGTGTTCTGCTTAACAAGATTCGAAAAATACGCAAGCAATGGCAGGCATTCTGGGCAGTAAATTGGATCAAGACCTACTATTTTAACTACAAGATGTTTCCAAGGGCCATCGCCAGAAAATTGCCTGTATTTATTTACGGCAATTATAAACTCACCAACTTAGGCGGGCAGCTTATTATTGATGCTCCCATAAGGCGGGCGATGGTGGGGTTTGGTCATCCCTTTGAGGCCCAAACGCGTTCTAGGGGAGCTGGCGAGGTGGTTATCGCAGGAATCTTTGTTGTTAAGGGGCAGGTGCATTTTGGTAAGGATGTGTATTTCCATGTGGCCAATGGCGCTAGATGCGAAATGGGACATTTTTCTTGTTTGGGATCTCAGTGTATCCTTATTTGCAAAAAAGAAATTGTCATAGGGGACTATGTGCGTATCGCCTACCAGACTCAATTGCTAGATTCTATTTTTCATCAATTGATTGATTTAAAAACGGGAGCCAAAAAGCCTGTATCTGCGCCCATCGCGATTGGTTCTTACAATTGGATTGGCAATCGATCTACTATCATGAAAGGAACGCGCACGAATGCTTATACCATTGTAGGTTCGAATAGTCTTTGTAATAAAGATTATTCAGATTTGGAAGAACATGTGCTTATTGGAGGTCAACCCGCCCGTTTGCTCCAGACTCAAATTACCCGAGATTGGGAAGGAGAACAGCATATACTAGAAGGACTTATACGCTAGGGGCTAAGCCCAATCCTTGCTGTTTTTTTATACATAAAAGCATTTGATCTTCTTAAATGACATTTTGATGCGCTATAATGGCTCAAAATGACAGCGCAAATGTCACTTTGTCACTTTGTAAAGATTGGTACTTTTTTCGCGTAAGCAAAGACCGAACAGCATTAACAAAAACACAATAACATGTCAACAGGAAAAATTAATGTATCGGTAGAGAACATCTTTCCGTTAATTAAGAAATTCTTATATAGTGATCACGAGATCTTTCTTCGGGAGTTAATATCAAATGCGACCGATGCTACTTTAAAGTTAAAACACCTCAGTAGTATAGGAGAAGCTAATGTTACTTATGGCAATCCTATGATCGAGGTCAAAGTCGACAAAGAGGCCAAGCAATTACGTATCATAGATCAAGGTTTGGGTATGACTGCCGAGGAGGTTGAAAAATATATCAACCAAGTTGCCTTTTCTGGAGCCGAAGAGTTTTTAAATAAATATGAAGATTCTGCCAAGGATGCTGGGATTATAGGTCATTTTGGACTAGGATTCTATTCGGCATTTATGGTAGCCGATAAGGTAGAAATTATAACCAAATCGTATAAGGATGAGCCCGCTGCACACTGGAGCTGTGATGGCTCGCCAGAGTTTACCCTTACCGAGGCCGATAAATCAGAACGCGGTACAGAGATCATCTTACACATCGCCGAGGATAGTACAGAGTTCTTGGAAGAGGCACGTATTCGTGAACTACTCACCAAGTACAATAAGTTTATGCCTGTGCCTATTAAATTTGGCACCAAGGTAGAGACGCTAGAAAAACCAGAAGGAGCCAAAGAAGAAGATCCTGCACCTACTCAAGAAGTAGATGATATTATAAATAATCCTAATCCAGCCTGGACTAAACAACCTACCGATCTGGAAGAGGACGATTACAAAAACTTCTACCGCGAATTGTACCCTATGCAATTTGACGAGCCGCTTTTTAATATTCATCTCAATGTAGATTATCCTTTTAACCTTACGGGTATTTTATATTTCCCAAAATTGGGTCAGGATATGAATATGCAAAAGGATCGTATTCAGTTGTATCAAAATCAGGTCTTTGTGACCGACAATGTAGAGGGTATTGTACCAGATTTCTTAACGATGTTAAGAGGGGTAATAGATTCTCCAGATATTCCTTTAAACGTATCGCGAAGTTACCTTCAAGCCGATGGTGCAGTAAAGAAAATTTCTGGCTATATCACCCGAAAGGTGGCCGATAAATTAAAGTCACTATTTACAAACGATCGCGAAGATTTTGAGGCCAAGTGGAACGATATCAAATTGGTGATCGAGTACGGAATGTTATCTGAAGATAAATTCTTTGAAAAAGCAGAGAAGTTTGCGCTTTACCCAACCGTCGATGGTGATTACTTGACTTGGGAAGAGCTAGAAGGTAAAATCAAGGAGAATCAGACCGACAAGGACGGAAAAATGGTGGTGTTATACGCCAGCGATACCGATGCACAACACGCCTACATTCAAACTGCGAAAGATAAAGGCTATACCGTCTTATTATTAGATTCTCCTATAGTACCTCATTTGATTCAAAAGTTAGAAACCTCAAAAGAGAATGTGAGTTTTGTTCGTGTAGATGGTGATCATATTGATAACTTGATCAAAAAGGAAGAAACTCAGATTAGCAAGCTTTCTGATGAAGAAAAAGAACAGTTAAAAGAAGTCATTACAAAATCTATTGAAAACAGTTCTTATACGGTACAAATGGAAGCTATGGATAGTGATGCAGCACCATTTATAATTACCCAGCCTGAGTTTATGCGTCGTATGAAAGAGATGCAGCAAACCGGAGGAGGGCCAAACATGTTTGGCAATATGCCAGAGATGTATAATTTGGTAGTGAACGCCAACCACCCATTGGTTTCAGACATTTTAAACACGAAGACAGATAAAAAGAAAGAGCGACTTATCAAACAATCCTTTGATCTGGCCAAACTTTCTCAAAACCTATTGAAAGGTGAGGCTCTTACTGATTTTATCAAACGTTCTTATGATATGATTAAATAAGTAGCTTAACGCAAGCACTAGAACAGAAAACCCACTCTTGTGTATTTACAGGTGTGGGTTTTTTATTGGATGCTTTTTATTCGCCTAATATTCAGTATCTTGCTAATTTCATTGTCTTCCCCCTTAAATTAATTCAATAGTATCAGTTATGAAAAAGATTTTAATCTTGAGTTTTTTATTGCTAATGGGGAGCAACCTATTTGCCCAGCAACCACAAGCCAACACCACTACCGGCAATACGGCTAATGCTGGAGTTCAACTTAAGGCCTATGAAGGGGTTTATCAAGTACAGCCCAACTTTATCATTCAATTTTTTGTAAATAATGGCGTATTGTACAGCCAAGCCACCAATCAATCTGCATTTGCTATGCAGGCCAAAGGCTCACACACTTTTGTGCCTACCGCATTTGAAGCAACCGTAACCTTCGTGCCAGGACCCAATGGCGATTTTACGACTATTAGCTTAACGCAAAATGGAAATACCTTAAGTGCAAGAAAGCTTATTGTTACTCCCAATTAGTGTAAAAAATGACCTCCAATAGTTACGGTTGTAACAGTTTGATCGATTTTGCGACTCATTAGGTACCTTTAAACCCCAACAACAATCCACATATGGCTGCTACTCCTTCAAATATGCTCGAATTGGGCACCAAAGCTCCTGATTTTCAATTGGTCGATACCATGACCAATCAATGGTGTAGTTTCCATGATGTAAAGGGAGAAAGAGGTACAGTAGTCATGTTCATTTGTAACCATTGTCCATTTGTAATTCACGTTATTGATGAAATTGTACGTATCGCCAATGATTATCGCGTACTGGGTTTTGGTTTTGTAGCCATAAGTAGCAATGACGCCGAAGCCTATCCTCAAGATGGTCCTGATCAGATGTGGCATAATGCACGTAAGAATAGTTTTACCTTTCCTTATTTGTATGACGAGAGTCAGCAGATAGCCAAAGCCTATGAAGCGGCTTGTACCCCAGATTTTTTTCTTTTTGGCGCAAATGATCGTTTGGTATATCGTGGGCAGTTAGACACTAGCAGGCCAGGAAATGGTATACCTGTCAATGGCCGCGATTTGAGAGAAGCCTTGGATAATCTCTTCAATAGCAAACCTCAAAATGCGCTTCAAAAACCAAGTATTGGGTGTAATATCAAGTGGAAATCATAGTTTTTTAGCTTTTCTTTAAGGGTGGGCTTGCGCCAAATTTTGTATATTAATACTAATCCTACAACTCTTAAAAACTATTCATACCATGAAAAAAACTACTCTTTTATTACTTCTATTTTGTTATTCTGTACTCACCTATGCTCAGCATACCTTTTCTATCGTAGCTGTTGATCCAGTCACAGGAGAAATAGGTAGTGCAGGAGCCACCTGTATTGCTGCCGAAGATGGCGCAATAGTTATTAGCGATATCGTTTTAGGCACTGGAGTTATACATACCCAGTCCTTTTATTCTACTGCAAATCAGATGAATGCGCGAATGCGCATGGAAGCTGGAGATTCGCCACAACAAATCATGGATTGGTTAGAAGCCAACGATGTGAGTGGAAATCCTACGCAACGCCAATACATAGCCGTAGATCTCAATAGCGGCTCTCCAAGAAGCGCTGGTTTTACCGGAGTGAATTGTTTTGAGGAGTTTATCCATGTAACAGGTCCTAATTATGCAATAGCAGGTAATATATTACTAACAAATGACGTCGTTCTCGATATGGAAACGGCTTTTGTAAACACAACGGGAACTCTTGCCGAAAAATTGATGGCATCACTACAAGCTGCCAAACGCCCAGGCGCCGATTCAAGATGCCTTGCAGATGGAATTAGTAGTGCTTCTGCATTTATTAGGGTGGCCGATCCTAGCGATACAGATTCGTCATTGGGTAATCTTTCTTTAGATCTTAATGTGTGGATTACTTCTACCATTTTTGAACCCATAGATGAACTTCAGAATTTATTTGATCAGAGTTTAAGTGTGACAGACCTCAGTACTATCAATGGTGTATCTGTACGACCCAACCCTACTACTGGGACAATAAGGGTAAAAGCAGTCTCTGGTGGCAATCAGGCTATACTGTATACCATTACAGGACAACGAGTGGGGACCTATGAGTTACCCAATAACGAAACCGCAATTGATCTAGCCAATTTAGAAAGTGGAGTCTACTTTATGACCGTTATAGATGGCAATAAAGTAATTGCTACCGAAAAAATTATCTTAGATAGGTCCTAAGATTGGATCTCACCACGAATACACAAAACCGCAGTTGATCTAACTTGCGGTTTTTTTATTGCCTAAACATATTTTTACACTCCCATTTTTTCTGCTACTTTTACGAAAAGATTAACTGCTTGGAAATACTAGAAAGCATTCGCGTATTTGATATTATAGACGTCATATTGGTGGCCACGCTACTGTATTATGTTTATAAACTTGTCAGGGGTACGGTAGCGATCAATATTTTTATAGGGATTGTGGTAATTTATTTGATATGGCAGCTCACTGTCTTATTGAAAATGGAAATGCTAAGTACAATTCTTGGTCAGTTTATTGGGGTGGGAATGTTTGCGTTAATAGTAGTTTTTCAGCAGGAAATTAGAAAGTTTTTACTCTTGATAGGCAGTACCAATTTTGGACGTAAAAATGGTGTTTTTAAAAACTTCCAATTTCTAAAAAAAGAAACATCACTTGCACTAGATGTTAATGCTATTGTGCAGGCTTGTGTTAATATGGGCACCACTAAGACAGGAGCTCTCATTGTTATCAGACGTACAACGAGTCTAGATTTTGTCAAATCTACTGGTGATGCGATGCGTATCGAGGTCAATAGACCCATTATAGAGAGCGTTTTTTATAAAAATTCAACCCTGCATGACGGAGCGATGATCATAGAAGATAATTTTGTGACAGCAACTCGGGTCATATTGCCCGTTACCCAAGAGCGCAACATCCCTTTGCGTTTTGGACTGCGTCATCGTGCTGCGGTAGGCATCACCGAAAAAACGGATGCGTTGGCATTAGTGGTAAGTGAAGAAACAGGAGCAATTAGCTATATAAAGGATGGAGAATTTGTACTATTTGACGCGTCAGACGAGCTGGTAGATCTTCTCACTCAAGACTTGACCTAAGATGTCTAAAGAACTCAAGAAAAACACCACACCAAAAAAAACTAAAGGCGATAAGCCTAACAAGTCTTCACGTCAAACTCTTATGGTGACTAATTTCTGTAAGAATTGCGAAACTCCTATGGCTTTAGATCAGCAGTTTTGCTCGCGTTGTGGCGCCAAGCGTATACACAACCGATTAAACGCACGCAATTTGATTGAGGATTTTGCAGATCGGTTTTTAAATATTGAAAATCAATTTTTTAAAACCTTTATCTGTCTTTTTACCAAACCTGAAGATGTTATCAATGGTTATATCAATGGCATTCGTAAACGGTATATGTCTGCTTTTAGTTATTTCGCAGTAGCGCTAACCTTGGGAAGTTTATACATTTTTGTCTTTAGAAATTGGTTTTTTGACGATAGCCTGATGTCATTTGGTCAAGGGTTTAACGGAGTTACCGCCGAAGGTGCTCCTGGGTATCGTATAGCTAACCCTGCACAAGATGTTTGGTTACGAGATTTTGTTGATGCCATCTTTGACTATCAGTCCATATTCAGTTTTTTACTGATTCCCTTGTACGCGCTGGTCTCAAAAATTGTATTTCTGGATTACAAGAACTTTAACTTTATAGAACATTGCGTGATCTATTTGTATTCCTATTCTCAGACTCAAATCATTGGATCTGTTTTGGGTGTTTTGTTTGTATGGTCGGCTTTTGGGCAATTGGCAGTAAGTTTTGTCACTGGGATCTTGCCGTTTGTTTATACGCTCTATGTGCTTTATAGAGTTTTTGCACTTAGTGCAGGAAAGTTGGTCTTAAAAACGTTGCTCTTTTTTATAATCTTTGGTCCCATTGTCGTGTTATTCATGGCCATAGCTGGTTGGATTATGTACTCATTGGGAATGTTGGATAGCGTTCTTGAACAAATTAAGCAGCAAGCAGAGACCATCAAAGCTGCTAAAGAGGCCGCGGCTGTGGTTAAGGACACTATCTCCTCTGACACCCTAAGACCTATGGTCGAAAAACTAAAAGATACGCTACAATTTTTTGTGCCTTAGCCTACTTATCTTAAATTTAAAAAAATTCTCCTTTAGATTATGGGTAAAGTAGCAAAACAAAAAAGAGAGTTATTAGAGGTTACTACTACCTGTGTCAACTGTGAAGGGCACCTTGAGCTCAATCAGCGATTTTGCCCTAATTGCGGAGGCAAGCGGATGTACAACCGACTTACGTGGAGAAACCTGTTTGAAGATTTTGTAGATCGGTTTTTAAATATCGAGAATGCTTTTTTAAAGACCTTTATCGCGCTTTTTAAATATCCTGAAGATGTCATAGAAGGTTATATGCGGGGCATGCGCAAGAAGTATCTACCTGCCTTTAGTTATTTCGCTATAGCGATCACCGTAGCAGGATTTGCATCATTCGTTATCAAAAACTGGTTTATGGAAGACATGATCGCAGCTCAAACGGCGATATATGCTAACGATGATCCAGTTGCCGAAATACAAAAATCCTTTACGACCAATTTTCTGAGTTGGATGATGGATTATCAATCTGTCGTGTATTTCTCCTTTATTCCATTTATTGCGATCATATCACGATTGGTCTTTTGGAATTACAAGCGCTTTAATATGGTAGAGCACTTTGTGATCTATCTCTATGCTTACTCACATATCGCTATGATCTTTACCTTATTAGGATTGATGGTGATATGGTATCAGCCGATATATCAGGTATTTTCGTTTATGGGCTTACCAATAACGATAATTTATATAGCTTATGTGCTCAAGCGCTTATTTCGACTGGACACTGGAGCTCTAGTTTTGAAATCTGCTTTATTTGGGTTGGTGCTCTTTGTGCTCTTTATATTGATAGGAGTAGTCACCTTTATTGCAGGTGTTTTTCTATACAAATCTGGCGCATTAGAAGGATCTGAGTTTATAGAAGCCATAGAAAAGCAGCAGGCCGCAAAGCGAGCCATGCAAGAAGCAGCGACAACGATCAAAGACACTATTCCTTTAGATAGTCTTTCTAATTTTCTTTTCGTCTTTAGATTTTGAGTAATTCGTAATACCATCCAATTAGGGTGGGCGTATTTACTTTTATTGAGTTCGATATATCTAAGGGCAATGTCAAACAACATCTTAAGAGCCACCGTGAATAATTGATCTCGATCACAAGATTGTTGACGACATTGTCATTAAAAGGCTTGGAACTCTAAAATTCGCAGTACTTTTAGGATTGGAAAATGCATCGATGTTTGTATGATAAAAAGATTGCGAAGCCTAACAGCAAATGAAATTCGTTTTTATGTAAAACGTGCTATTTGGATTATCATAGCTTGGATGCTGATATCCAATCTTTTATTTCTTTTCGAATATAGTATCCTAGATTCTAATGGGGCATTAGCTCCTAATTATAACTTTGCTAAAGCCTTTATTTCAAATTTGGTGGTTGGGGCCATTGCTGGTGTTATAGGAGGTGTTATCACGGTAAACATTATGGAGATATGGTTGCGCAAATTTGCTTTTTGGAAAGCGCTACTACTTATTATTATTTTATATGTGGTCACAGCCATTGTCGTGAGTACTCTTGGAGCCCTGTATTTTTACTCTAATCAATTTATTGAGCCCTTTGACGCTTTGCTATGGGAAGAAGTGCGTCAATTTTATTCGGGACGGGTTTTTTTACACAACTTTTTACTATGGCTTATCATTGTCCTTTTAACTTTAATCACCCTACTTATCAATGATAAGTTTGGCCCAGGTATGTTTACCGATTATTTGTTAGGACGTTATTTTCAACCCAAATCTGAAACACGGATATTTATGTTTGCAGATATAAAAGACGCTACAACCATAGCCGAAGATCTCGGAGAAGAAGCTTACTTTAATTTTCTAAAAGATTTTTTTAACGATATAGCTCCAGCCATAGCACAAACTAAGGGCGAAGTATATCAATACGTGGGCGATGAAGTGGTATTAACCTGGAAAATGCATAAAGGTTTGACTAATGCGAATGTATTAAGATGTTATTATCGCATGCAACGTATCATAAACAAAAAGGCACCAAAGTATCTCCTTAAATATCAAGCGGTACCTAGATTTAAAGTAGGGATACATTGTGGTCAGGTAATGGTAGGCGAATTGGGGAAAATTAAACGGGATATTGCTTTTTCTGGAGATGTTCTCAATACCACAGCGCGTATACAGGCACAATGTAATGTAAAAGGTGTATCTATTTTGACCTCAAAAGTCTTTGCCGATCAATTAAAAAAGCTTCCCAAGAATTGGGTAAGGGTCGAGCTTGGTAATGAACTTCTTAAAGGAAAATCTACAGATGTATCATTGGTGACCTTCGAAAAGGTCGTTTAAAAAGCAGTGCTTATATTGTTTAGACCGCCTCTGCCATAAATTGTACTTCATAAAGATTTTTATAAAATCCATTTTCTTTTTGAAGTAATTCTTTATGTGTGCCTTTTTCTACGACAACACCCTTATCCATCACAATGATTTGATCGGCTTTTTTAATTGTAGCCAGACGATGCGCGATAACTATAGAGGTGCGGCCCTTTGTGATTTTGTCTGTGGCTTCCTGTATGAGTTGTTCGCTATTAGAATCTACCGAGGAGGTAGCTTCATCCAAAATAAGAATAGAAGGATTACTCACATAGGCTCTTAAAAAGGCGATGAGTTGTCTTTGGCCGCTAGAAAGCATAACACCTCTCTCCTTGACATTGTAGTGATAGCCATTAGGCAAACTGGAGATAAAACGATGTACACCAATGGTTTTGGCGGCTGCAATAACATCGGCCTCTGTAATTTCAGGATTTCTAAGCGTGATATTATTAAGTATCGAATCTGCAAAGAGAAAAACATCTTGCAACACCACCGCAATCTGGTCTCTTAGCGTGGCGAGTTTTATATCTTTAATAGAAACATCATCAATGGTAATGCAGCCACTATCAATTTCGTAAAAGCGATTGAGCAAATTGATGATGGTAGATTTACCGGCTCCAGTAGCTCCTACAATAGCGATCATAGACCCGGGTTGTGCTTCAAAATGGATGCCTTTTAAGACCTCTTCATCACGTACATAAGAAAAGCGTACGTCATCAAACTTTATGGCTCCTTTAATATTGGGCATTTGTTGTTGACCCGTGTCTACAATTTGAGATTGGGTATCCAAAATACCAAAAACGCGATCGGCCGCGACCATTCCCATCTGTAGGGTATTAAATTTATCTGCAATCTGACGTAATGGGGTAAACAGCATTTGGATATAAGAGATAAAGCTCACCAGTAATCCTAAAGTAAAACCGGGTGTGCTACCTGCGATTTTGGTACCTATATACCAAGCGACTAGCCCAATAGTAACCGAGGTACACATATCGGCAATAGGGAAGAAGATAGAGTTGTACCACACCGTCTTATTCCAAGCATTCATATGCTCTTTGTTGATCGCTTCAAAGCGCTGTTGTTCAATTTTTTCTCGGTTAAAAATCTGGACGATTTTCATACCTGTGATGCGTTCTTGAACAAAAG
>PAUP01000074.1 GCA_002712765.1 Cytophagaceae bacterium
AATGTCCAATACGTTGCTCTAGACTGCCCTGCTCTTCATACCCGACAAAAATATCTTCCAACCGTGCTTCTAAGGCTTGACAGGTTTTAGCAATAGCAGTGTCAATAGCCTTTTTATCACTGCCCTTTGATGACAATCTAATACGCACCCTCCCCAAAGAAGGCAAATAGGCAAGTTTGACTAGGTCGGGTAAATTTTCTTCAATATCGGCAATGCGATGGGCAATGGCACTTTCTCCTAACCCATAGGTAAGCAAAGTACTATGGGTAATATAAGGCAACTTAAATCGCGCGGTTAGTTTAGGGATAACTTCGTGCTCCATAAGACCCTTCATCTCGTAGGGTACCCCAGGCATCGAGACAAAAATAGTACCCTCTTTTTCCATCCACATACCAGGAGCCGTTCCAAAACGATTCATAAGCACCGTTGCTTTAGAAGGCACATAGGCCTGAGACTCATTGGCAGGTAAAATAGGGCGTTCAATATATTTTTTAAATATGTGACGTACATGATCTAATACTTCTTGATTTAAGATCAGCTCATCGGCAAAGTACTCACAAAAAGTATGCTTGGTGATATCGTCTTTTGTGGGCCCCAATCCTCCAGTGACCAATACGAGGTCTACGCGCGCTTTCGCGAAAGCTAAAGCCTCCAAAATATGCGCTCTATCGTCTTGTACAGAGCTAATTTGGTGTACAGAAATTCCAACAGCATTAAGTGTCTTGGCGATAAAAACCGAATTGGTATCGACAATTTGTCCTATGAGAATCTCATCACCTATAGTAATAATTTCGGCGGTCATTAATTGGGAAAGTCTTGACGTAATTCGGCCAAGACCACAGTTAAGGTATTGACGATATCGTCTAATTGAGGCCTAATAAAAGCAGTAGATTTATTAGAAGCCGACCATTTTTCCATTGCGGCAATTTGCTTGAGCAGATCAATGCCAAACATATCGAGATTGGGCTTCATCTTATGAGCAAACTGATAGGCCATTTTGTGATTGTCGTTGGCTATGGCATTTTGCATGGCTTCCATATCTGGAGGAATTTCTTCCAAAAATGTTTGAACGATAACCGTAATAAAACTGTCGTCACCTCCCGCTATCTCTCTTACTTTTTCTAAATCGTAATGTCTTTCCATATTATTTGACATGTATTGAAAATAGCTGTTTATCTCCAATAAACCCTTTTAATTTATCGTTTACCGCAACTGGCCCGACGCCAGCTGGAGTGCCTGTAAATATAACATCTCCAATCTTAAGGGTAAAATATTGCGAGACATAACTTATAAGGGCGTCAATTTTCCACAACATTTCTTTGGTAGTTCCCTCTTGTACAATGTTGTCATTTTTCTCTAACCTAAAAGCAATATCATCGACAGAGTCAAAGGCATCCTTAGACATCCAATCGCCTATGACAGCAGCCCCGTCAAAGGCCTTAGCCTTCTCCCAGGGTAATCCTTTGGATTTTAGTTGGGCTTGTAGATCTCGCGCTGTAAAATCAATACCTAAACCAATCTGGTCGTAATAAGTATGGGCAAATTTTTGATCGATATACTTTCCCAGTTTTTTGATCTTTACCAATACCTCAACCTCGTGATGCACATCATTTGAGAAAGCAGGTATGACAAAAGGGTGCTGCTTGAGTAATATTGCCGAGTCTGGTTTTAAAAACACCACTGGGTGCTCAGGTCGTTCGTTTTCTAACTCTTCGATGTGTTTGGCATAATTACGGCCTATACAAATCAGTTTCATATCCTTTACAATTTGGTGTTGAGTTTACGCAGTTTAATTTGAGTCAAGACCTTCTTAGTGTATAAAGGAAAGTCTGCATTTTGAATCCATCCAAAATAGCCCGGTTCGCTTTCGAGAACCTCCTCGACAACACGTCCTTTGTGCTTGCCAAAGGTAAAGATCTCTACACCGTCTTCATTATACCCAATAAAGCCTGCAAAATCGGCGCGTTTGTGTCGCGAAGAAAAATCGGCCAAATATCGCATATCATTTGGCAATTCTTCATATCGATCTAATTGGGATTTTAATACTTCATAGGTGGCTCGCGTATCGGCAGCGGCGCTATGGGCATTGGTCAAATCCTTGTCACAGTAAAATTTGTAGGCTGCTACAAGGGTTCTCTGTTCCATTTTATGAAAAATGTTTTGCACATCAATGGCATTTCTTTGCTTTAGGTCAAAATCTATATCGGCTCTTAATAGCTCCTCGACCAATAAGGGAATATCAAAGCGATTAGAGTTAAAGCCCGCGAGGTCACTATCTTTAATCATGTCGTGAATCGTCTTAGCCCTTTCGGCAAAAGTAGGCTTATCAGCAACATCGGCATCACTAATACCGTGTACCGCTGTGGTTTCGGCAGGAATTGGCACCGTTGGGTTGATACGCTCTGTCAGTTCTTCTTCCCTCCCATCGGGAAACACTTTTAAAATAGATATTTCGACGATGCGGTCTTTGGCCACATTCACCCCAGTGGTTTCTAAATCAAAAAAACAAATAGGGCGGGTAATATTGAGTTTCATAGTGGTTGCTTTGCCCACAAAAATACTACTTGTAATACGATTTGTGCATGATCGGCTTTTCAAATTTTCACCAAAACGATAATTGTAAATCGACCTGTGGTCAAAATGGTCAAGAGTGTTATCGAGACAGTGCTAGCTCTAAATCAAGATATCGATATGATCTATTTGTACGCTAAAATGTAACGTGTTGTAGCATAAGGATCTGTGTTCAAGCAACTATTTGAATCTAATGGGCTATTGAACCTGTATATTTTATGTAACTTTCAGATAAACAAAGCTATAGCATGTATAAATATGTATCTTATGTTAGTGAACAAACACACTCGCTTTCTGAAGAATCGATACAAGAACTTCTTCTCCACAGCCGGGCCAAAAACACCAAGCATCAAATAACAGGGTTACTTATTTTCTTTCAAGGGGTATTTACACAATTTTTTGAAGGACCCGAGCACTATGTCGAGAAGGTATATCGAAGCATCTTAGACGATTCTCGACACACCAAAATTATAGAACTCAGTACAGGCTATTCGGACAAACGCTATTATGCCGATTGGAAAATGGCGTATCATCGTCTAAGTACCGACCAATTTGTAAAAATCACTGGATATCAAGAGTTAGATCGCGATCAGTTTTTTACCAAACCCTGCACAACTCTTCATCACCCTGGCATACAGCTGTTAGAGAGTTTTGTTCAAGGTTTACATTTTGCATAAAAAAACCGGCATACGCCGGTTTTTTCTAAGTATTCGGTATGATTTAGATAGCGCGATCCATGTCCCAAGCTTCTAAATATTCGGCGACACGCTTTACAAATTGCCCTCCCAAAGCTCCATTTACGACTCTGTGATCGTAAGAATGCGATAAGAACATCTTCATGCGTATTCCGATAAAATCGCCATCGGGTGTTTCAATCACAGCAGGGACTTTACGAATAGCACCAAGAGCGAGTATCCCTACCTGCGGCTGATTGATAATTGGGGTACCCATTACACTTCCAAAGGTCCCTACGTTAGTAACGGTATAGGTACCGCCAGCGGTATCGTCTGGTTTTAACTGCCCTCCTCTGGCTCTACCCGCCAAATCATTTACTGCCTTGGTCATACCAACCAGATTTAACTGATCGGCATTTTTGATTACTGGTACAATAAGATTACCATCGGGCAAAGCAGCTGCCATACCAAGATTAACCTGCTTTCTCTTGATAATACGATCCCCATCCATAGAAATATTCATCATAGGGAAGTCTCGAAGTGCTTTGGCCACCGCTTCCATAAAAATAGGGGTAAAGGTCAACTTCTCACCTTCTCTTCGTTCAAAATCGGTTTTTACCTTTTTACGCCAGTTCCAAATATTGGTGACATCGGCCTCAATAAATGATTGGACATGAGCACTTGTTTGTACTGATGCTACCATATGATGTGCGATCAATTTGCCCATTCGGGTCATTTCTATGACCTCATCTTCACCATTGACGCTCACAGGCGCTGCAGCTGGCTTAGGAGCCACCGATTTTCCAGAAGTGGCTGCTGTTGTTTTACTCGAAGTATTTTGAGCGGCTGTTTGTTCTGGGGCCGCAGTTGCTGCACTAGAACGTTGTTCGAGATAGGCCAACATATCATTTTTGGTTACACGACCTTCTTTTCCGCTACCCTGTATACCATCTAATTCTTGTTGAGAAATACCCTCGGCTCTCGCCATATTTTTAACCAATGGCGAGTAAAAACGTCCTTCGGCGCTACTTACTGTGGCAGCAGTAGTTGTTTCTTTGGCTGTTGTCACTGTTTGGGCTACTTCTTTAACAGCGGCTGGAGCTTCTTCTTCTTGCGTAGTCGCAATATCACTATTATCAGCTTGACCACTATCAGCTGTATCGCCTCCTTCTGTTTCAATAATGGCAATCGTTTGACCTACTTGTACGACATCATCTACATCAAATAACTTTTCAACCAAAACGCCGTCTACTTCACTTGGCACTTCACTGTCTACCTTATCGGTGGCAATTTCTAGCACAGCCTCATCGGCTTCAATAGCATCTCCTACTTCTTTGAGCCACGAGGTTAGTGTTGCTTCTGCTACACTTTCTCCCATTTTCGGAAGCTTAAGTTCAAACTTTGCCATATTCTTAGTTTAAAGGTGTTTTTATTGGTTCTATTGCAAAAATAATCATTTTTAATATCCAATTTTGACAATTCGTCAAAAATCTATCTAAAAGTGAATGATGGATCCGCGGCCATCGCTATGGTCGCTTCCCAATGCAAAAGTACTCTTTTTTGGAATTATCTTATACGTAGCCTCCTGAGCCACATTTTTTGATATCAGGTCAATACAATAGCCATAACCATGACTATTGGCATCTAAAATGTGTTGTTGACCCCTTTGAATTTCAGTGGTTTGATTGTTCATTTTAAGGGGAGCCTTTAATACGGCTGCAAGACGCTCGTATGTCGTCTTGGCTGTCGTATGAACGATATATGCTAAGACAGCTATGGTTTGAGTATTGGGTTTACGCTTTCGCGAAAGCGTAGCATACCACAACCCAAGACGCACCAAACTACTTTCTATCCAATTGCGTTGTAGGTGCTTGGCGTAAAAAATTTGCATGGCACCATAAAATCGTTTTCTATACGTGGCATCTCTTGCGGTACTCTCTCCTTTAAAATGAATGATGGTGGTGGCTCCAAAATAGTAATTTTGATATCCAGCCATGGTGATTGTGTGCGACAAATCAATGTCTTCGCCATACATAAAATACTGCTCATCAAAACCACCTACTTCTTGATAAATAGCGCGTCTGATAAGCATAAAAGCCCCTACCAATATAGCCACT
Source organism: Cytophagaceae bacterium (assembly GCA_002712765.1). GTDB lineage: Bacteria > Bacteroidota > Bacteroidia > Flavobacteriales > Flavobacteriaceae > Dokdonia. The sequence goes on from PAUP01000074.1 coordinate 5,363, forward strand.
TCACCGCTTTGATGTGCTTTGATATGTCTGGCATAATAGCGATCGCCGTTACCAAATATTTTTTGAAATGCCACTTTTGGGGTAGGTAAATTGCGTTTACACTCGGGTAAAAAACGTCCTGTCCCATCTATCATACGACAGCCAATTGCTCCTGCTTTAGGGTGGTTATCGGCAAAGGCGAGTATTTTTGTAAAGGTATCTTCGGCCACGACGGTGTCTGGGTTTAGAATACAAACATATTCTCCCTTGGCGATGGCTACACCTTGATTATTGGCTTTGGCAAATCCCACATTATCGGTATTGGCGATCAGTTGTACTTCAGGGAATTGCGAAGTCACCATGGCACAACTATCGTCTGGAGACAGATTATCTACCACAATGATCTCGGCAGATATATCAGTAAGTGCCGCTTGCACACTTTTTAGACAAAGCTCCAAAAAATAGCGTACGTTGTAATTGACAATGATAACAGACAGCTTCAACCTCATTGATTTTTTAAAGAAGACTCAAATGGGATACGATGCAAGATACTTCGTCCTAAGGTAACCTCATCTGCATATTCTAATTCGTCACCTACCGCTATACCTCTAGCTATGGTAGACATTTGAACAGAATAACCTTCTAGTTGTCTGTACATATAAAAGTTTGTAGTGTCACCCTCCATGGTAGAACTAAGTGCAAAAATAACCTCTTTGACCACACCGCTTTTGACTTTTTCGAGCAAAGAAGCAATGTTGAGGTCCTGAGGTCCTATGCCGTCTAATGGACTTATCTTACCCCCTAGGACGTGATATAACCCCCGATACTGACTGGTGTTTTCTATAGCCATGACATCGCGCACATCCTCTACCACACATACTACAGCCTCATCTCTGTTTGGGTTGGCACATATTTCGCAAAGCGCCACGTCAGAAATATTATGACATTTTGAACAGAATTTTATCGTGGTACGCATCTCGAGCAGGGCATTGCTCAAATGTTCGGTTTGGGCGCTGGGCTGTCGCAATAAATGCAGGACCAGCCTCAGGGCTGTACGCTTGCCCACACCAGGCAATTGCGCCATCTCATATACCGCATTCTCTAAGAGTTTTGATGAAAATTCCATAAGGTCAAAGATATGATTTCTTAATGGGAATGACTATGAAAATTAGCTAGAGCCGCCTCCGTATTTAAGATGGCAGTGACAGCTTCTTGCCACACAGATATATGTTTAGTTTTTGTCTTCGAGTAGAGGTACAAATCGAAAATCTCCAAATTCTTTTTTCTCAAATGTCGTAGCATCTTTACGTACATATAAGGTCATAATTTGTACCCCTTCACCTACCGGTATGACCAACCTACCTCCAATGGCAAGTTGGGCCAATAAAGGCTTAGGAACAAAGGGAGCCCCTGCGGTAACTATAATTCTATCAAAGGGGGCATATTCGGGCAGTCCTTTATAGCCATCACCAAAACTCAAATACTTTGGTCTATAGCCCAACTTTGACAGAAAGAGCTTTGTTTTTTTAAACAGTTCTTGTTGTCGTTCTATCGAGTACACCTTGGCACCTAATTCGCATAATACGGCAGTTTGATACCCACTACCTGTGCCTATTTCGAGTACAGCTTGCCCTTTAGAAATGTCGAGCAACTCGGTTTGAAAGGCAACCGTGTACGGCTGAGAGATGGTTTGGTCTGCAGCGATTGGGAAGGCCTTGTCTTGATAGGCATGATCTTCAAAACTGCTATCCATAAACAAGTGCCGCGGGATTTTGCCAATAGCGGCCAAGACCTTTGTATCTTTTATTCCTTTACTTACAATGGTTTGCACAAGCTGGCGTCTTTTGCCTTGATGTCGCGTAGTATCTTTCATCGCGATAAAAGTACGTTTTTGCAGTAATTTTTTAATCGACATTTTAAAAAAATATAGCGTCTTAACCGTCTTGATATGGATCCTAGGCGTAGGGAGCTACCACTGGGCATATTCTCTTGAGAAGTAGTATTTTTGTGTAAAAGATAAAGATGATGCTAAAAGCAGGAGTACTAGGTGCGGGACACTTAGGAAAAATACATTTACGCCTATTACAGCAATCAGAGCACTATGAGCTCGTGGGTTTTTACGATGCCTCAGCGACTGTTAGGCAGGCAATACATGAAGAATTTGGGTACAACGCCTTTGACAGTGAGCAGGCACTTATCGATGCCTGTGATATGGTGGATGTGGTCACCCCAACCACTTTTCACTTTGCCAGTGCCGAAAAGGTCATCAAAGCCGGCAAACACCTATTTATAGAAAAACCCATTAGTAATACGGTCGAAGAAGCACAGCAACTTATTGCCTTGGCACAAGAACACGGTGTTCTAGGTCAAGTAGGCCATGTAGAGCGTTTTAATCCTGCGTTTATGTCGGTACATGACAAAATTGATCAGCCTATGTTTATCGAGGCGCATCGCCTGGCCGAATTTAATCCAAGAGGAACAGACGTACCTGTTGTACTGGATTTGATGATACATGATATTGATGCGATTTTGAGTGTGGTCAAAAGCCAGGTCAAATCTATTAATGCAAGTGGGGTTTCGGTCATATCTGATACTCCTGATATCGCCAATGCTCGTATTGAGTTTGAAAATGGTTGTGTAGCTAATCTTACAGCAAGTAGAATATCGATGAAAAATATGCGTAAAGCGCGATTCTTCCAAAGAGATGCCTACATCTCTGTAGATTTTCTAGAAAAAAAGGTAGAAGTGGTCAAGATGAAAGACGCTCCAGATCAGCCTGATGATTTTGCGATGATTCTTCAAAATGCTGAAGGGGTCAAAAAGCAAATCTATTTTGACAATCCTGAGGTAGCCGAAAATAACGCCATACTTGATGAGCTAAACGCTTTCGCGAAAGCGATCAAAAACAACACCACCCCTATCGTATCATTGGAGGCTGGTACAGATGCCTTACGCGTAGCCAAAATGATCATAGCAGATTTCTAAAAGAAAAAGACAACCTAAAACGAAAAGTAATTTAATAAAGAGCAGGCCTTTACAGGCTTTACCAACATATAAAAACAATATAGTTATGAAAAATGTGGCAGTAATTGGAGCGGGAACCATGGGCAATGGTATCGCTCATACTTTTGCACAAAGCGGATACAAAGTACAATTGGTTGACATCTCTCAGGATTCTCTTGATAGAGGTATGGCAACGATTACCAAAAATTTGGATCGTATGCTCGCCAAAGAACGTATATCACAACAAGACAAAGAAGCTACTTTAGCCAATATCACCACTTTTACCAACATGGAAGAGGGGGTAGAATACGCGAGTCTAGTTGTTGAAGCCGCTACCGAAAATGTCGATCTCAAACTTAAAATTTTCAAACAACTCGATGAGGCGACTGGCGATGACTGTATACTCGCTACCAATACGTCTTCGATTTCTATCACTCAGATAGCTGCAGTTACCAAACGTCCTGAACAGGTGATTGGGATGCACTTTATGAACCCTGTTCCAATCATGAAATTGGTAGAAATCATACGAGGGTATAACACGAGTGATGCGACGACAAACACCATTATGGACTTGTCAAAAGACTTGGGTAAAATTCCTGTAGCTGTAAATGACTACCCAGGCTTTGTAGCCAATCGTATTTTAATGCCAATGATCAATGAAGCGATAGAGACGCTCTACAATGGCGTAGCAGGTGTTGCCGAAATAGACACCGTTATGAAATTGGGTATGGCCCATCCTATGGGTCCTTTACAACTAGCCGACTTTATTGGATTAGACGTGTGTCACTCTATCCTAGAAGTGATGCACAATGGCTATAAAAACCCCAAGTACGCCCCTTGCCCATTACTGGTTAATATGGTAAGAGCTGGCAAACTGGGTGTTAAATCTGGAGAAGGTTTTTACAATTATGCCCACTCAAAAAAAGCAGAACAGGTAGCCGATATGTTTGCCTAAATCTCACCTTACGCTTATGCCAACAATATCCCCCTTTAAAGCCGTTCGCCCTACCCGAGATAAAGTAGGTCTGGTCGCCTCGCGCGCCTACGAACACTATACAGAAGAGGGACGTAATTTTAGAATGGATCGCAATCCGTTTTCTTTTCTTCACATTGTCAATCCTGGCTATAAGTACGACCGTGAGATCAAAGGCAAAGAACGTTTTACACTGGTTAGAAATCGGTATTTAGAATTTAAAGAAGAGGGGGTTTTTATCAAAGATGATACAGCCTCTTTTTATGTCTATAAAATTGTAGATCGCGAAAAAAATGAATTTGTAGGATTGATAGGCGCAGCCGCCGTTGCCGATTATCAAAATAACGTTATCAAAAAGCACGAAGCCACCATACAACACAGAGAAGAGTTGTTTAGGGATTATCTGGATACGGTTGGATTTAACGCCGAAGCTGTTTTGCTCACTTATCCCGACAATGCTGCCATTAAGACCATATTAGAGCAAACGATGCAATCGCGTGCCGAATACGAGTTTACTACCACCTATAGAGACACTCAATATATGTGGCCGCTTACCGATCCTGAACAAATAAAAGCGATCCAAGAGGCCTTTGAAGGTATGGATAGTCTTTATATTGCCGATGGGCATCATAGATCGGCCTCGTCTGCCCTACTGGCCAACTCTCGAAAAAAGAAGACCTCTAGCACGGTTGTGAATACCTATGATTATTTTTTGAGCTATCTCATCCCCGAATCCCATTTGCATATATACGAGTTCAACAGGCTTGTTACCGATCTCAATGGGCTGAGTAAAGAAGAATTTTTGATCGCGCTTGACAGTTATTACCGAATAGAGCATCGAGGAGATAGTCTTTATAAACCCAGTAAAAAACATCATTTCTCAATGTATCTGGACGGGGCGTTCTACTCGCTGTATTTGCGCAAAAGACATCGTAATTTTAGCAATCCGTTAGAGCAGTTAGATACGCATATACTTTATCGCACGATTTTAGATCCAATACTGGGAATTCAAGATGTGCGCAATAATACTCGAATCAACTATGCCGATGGCCGTAAGGATATGACCTATGTCAAAACGGTGGTAGACCAAGGACAGTTTGCCGTTGGTTTTGGTATGTTGCCTATAACTATGAATGAGCTCAAACAAATTGCCGATGCAGGATTAACAATGCCTCCAAAAAGTACGTATATTGAACCAAAACTCCGCAGCGGAATAACTATTTACGAATTTTAATGTCGATTTCTGATTCTATTACCCGTTTTAAAAATGACCTGCCCGATCACGTCGAGCTGGTTGCCGTGTCCAAAACCAAACCGATATCCGATTTGCAAGAAGCCTACGACGCAGGACAACGCGTTTTTGGCGAGAATAAGATTCAGGAAATGACTCAAAAATGGGAGCAGTTACCCAAAGATATTAAATGGCATATGATTGGACATGTACAAACCAACAAGGTAAAGTATATGGCGCCCTATGTAAGTTTGGTACATGCTGTAGACCGCATCAAACTACTCAAAGAAATAGACAAACAAGCCAGAAATAATGACCGTATTATCGAGGTGCTGATTCAAGTAAAAATCGCAGAAGAAGATTCAAAATTTGGAATGGAAGAAGCAGCGGTTATTGCCTTATTCGAAAATAACACTTTAGACGCCTTTCCTAATGTTAGGGTGAAAGGCCTGATGGGCATGGCAACCTTTACAGACGATAAAGTACAAATAGGTAATGAATTCAAAAAATTGTCTTATCTCTATGAACGCTTTCGCGAAAGCGCAATGCTCTCCATTCTCTCTTGTGGCATGAGCGGAGATTATGACATAGCTATTGCTCACGGCAGTACAATGATACGAGTAGGCAGTGCTATTTTTGGAGCACGTAATTATAAGTAAACCCCAGGGCAAAGCCAGCAGATGTATGTAATACTTGACATAGAAACCACAGGAGGAAAATACAACGAAGAGGGTATTACCGAAATCGCTATCTATAAATACGACGGGCATCAGGTAGTGGATCAATTTATTTCTCTGGTCAATCCTGAACGTCCTATACAGGCTTTTGTCGTAGGACTGACAGGTATAAATAATAATATGTTGCGCAATGCTCCTAAGTTTTATGAGGTTGCCAAACGCATTGTAGAAATTACCGAAGGCTGTATTATTGTAGCGCATAATGCGCAATTTGACTATCGTATATTGAGTCTGGAATTTGACAGATTGGGTTTTCCTTTTGAACGCACTACCCTATGCACGGTAGAACTGGCCCAAGAATTATTGCCGGGACATAAGAGTTATAGTTTAGGAAAACTTACCCGCGCTTTGGGTATCCCCATGACCGATAGACATCGTGCAAGCGGCGATGCATTGGCTACCGTAAAACTGTTTAAGATGCTCTTGGACAAGGACACTAAAAAAACAATTATACAAGCCGCCGTGCGCTCGTTCCCAAAACGGCAACTCGATTCTAAACTACGCGATATGATTGAAGAAACCCCTTCGGTGACAGGGGTGTATTACTTCCATAATGAACATGGTAAAATCATTTACATCGGGAAAAGTAAGAATATCAAAAAGCGTATTACTCAACACTTTACCAATGACAATCGCAAGAGTAAAAAAATACAAGATGAAATTTCTCATGTAACCTATGAAGAAACAGGTAGTGAGCTGTTAGCACTGCTCAAAGAAAATGAAGAAATTAAACGCAACAAACCCAAATACAACCGTGCACTGCGTCGTACCAAATTTCAGGTACAGCTTCACCAATTTGTGGATGACCAAGGATATATCAATCTCAAAACAGAAAAAGCCGACCCTAATCGCAGAGCAATTACCACCTTTAGTAATCGAGCCTCGGCCAAGGCGCAGTTAGAACGTATAATAGACACCTATGAGCTGTGCCCTAACAAGACTTCTTTGTCTACAGGGACGAGTAGCTGTTTTAATTATGAAATTAAGAAATGTAATGGCGCCTGTGTAGCCCAAGAAACACCACAATTATATAATCAGCGTGTGACTAGCTTTGTCAATACGTACAGTTACGAAAACAAAAGCATGCTCATTATCGACAAAGGCAGAACTGTTGATGAGCGCTCTGTGGTATTTATTCAAGATGGCGTCTTTCAAGGAATAGGCTTTTATCACTTAAACTTTCAGTTACAAAGCTTAGAAATTCTCAAGTCTATTATTACCCCCATGCAAGACAATAGAGATGCACAACATATTATTCAGAGTTATTCGAGAAATAAAAAGCATTTAAAAATCATCCCCCTCGAACAGCTCGTTAATTCCTAAAGAAATAGTACTTTTAAGAGTTACTGTATTTATGACTTCAAATCGAGAACCACATACATGGCGTGCCAAATTACACACGATCATCGCAGAAGCCGATACTCCTGCAGGTAAAGTATTTGACGTCACCCTATTGATTCTAATATTGACAAGTATCGCCTTAGTGATGCTAGAAAGTGTCAAAAGTCTTGATGAACGCTTTCACGATTTTTTTATTATTGGAGAATGGGTCATTACTATTTTCTTTACCATAGAGTATTTTGCGCGTATCATTACGGTCAAAAAACCCTCAACCTATATCTTTAGTTTTTACGGTATTATCGATTTTCTCTCGACCATACCGCTGTATTTGACTTTCTTTATTGTAGGGTCTAACGCCTTGCTTACCGTAAGAGCACTACGACTGTTACGAGTGTTTCGTATTTTAAAAATTACCCGCTATGTAGGTGAATCTAACAAACTCTCAAAAGCGCTCAAAGACTCTAAAGCCAAAATCAGTATTTTTCTCTTTGCCGTTTTGATATTGTGTATTATCGCAGGGACACTAATGTATCTTGTCGAAGGGGAAGCCAGTGGCTTTAAAAGTATCCCAGTAAGTGTTTATTGGTGCATCGTAACCTTGACCACTGTTGGATTTGGAGATATCGCTCCTGTGACACCCCTGGGTCAATTTATTGCAGCAGTTATCATGATTTTGGGGTATGGAATTATCGCAGTACCTACAGGCATTGTAAGCGCCGAATATGCAAAAAACACCCAGCCTTCAAAAGTAAATATTGACGGCCAAGACTATGTGCATATGAATACACAAACCTGTATCAATTGCGGCTCAAAAAAACACAGAGACGATGCGTTACATTGTCACCAATGTGGTCATACCTTACAAGATGACTAAACAGCTTATTGCTGTTGTAGGACCTACTGCAATTGGGAAAACAGCCTTATCTATAAAAATTGCATCTCACTTTACCACAGAGATCATATCGGCAGATAGTAGACAGTTTTACAAAGAAATGGCCATAGGTACTGCCGTACCCGAGCCCGAAGAACTCGCTGCAGTAAGACATCACTGTATTCAGCATATTTCTGTAGATGACACTTATAGCGTGGGGCATTTTGAACGAGAAGCCTTAGCCTTACTCGATAGTTTATTTAAAAACTACGATAAGGTTGTCTTAGTGGGGGGATCTGGTATGTATACCGATGCGGTACTGTATGGGCTAGATAGTTTTCCAGCGGTCACCCCAGGAACTCGAGAGAAACTACAACAATTACGCTCTGAAAAAGGAGATCAAGCCCTCTTAACCTTACTCCAAGAAAAAGACCCGAAGTACTACAAAGAAGTAGATCTTAACAATATACAACGCGTATTGCGTGCCCTAGAAGTAAGTATTTCTGCCGATGCGCCATTTTCCTCTTTTAGAAAGAAAGAAAAAAAAGCACGCCCTTTCCAATCGATAAAAATTGGACTTACCGCCGAGAGACCTGTGATCTACGAGCGCATTAACAAACGCGTTGATCTTATGATAGAAAAAGGGCTAATTCAGGAGGTCGAATCTTTGCTTTCGCGAAAGCGTAACAACGCGCTACAGACCGTAGGGTATAGAGAACTGTTTGCTTACTTAGAAGGATCGGTTTCTAAAGAGGAA
>PAUP01000075.1 GCA_002712765.1 Cytophagaceae bacterium
ACCTTATCAATAAGTTGTATGCGCGCGATGCTTTTGTAGTGATCAATAAAAAACTCACCACCTCAGCAAGACGTTATAGTGATAACGGTATCTGGCGTTTACAATATCATTTTTGGGCCATCTATGTCAAAAAATGGTTTGGTGCCTCACCAGATTCCTTATATCAGTATTACAAAAGAAATATCAGCTAATCGTCTATAATTAGACGTCCTGTAAATAAGGTTTCCACCTCGACAACCTCGGGTACATTTTTCAAAATTAAGTTTCCTGTACTAGAGAGTGTACCTCTAATAGATTGCAGTGGAGCCACAATTACATCATTAGTGCCACTGTGAAAAATAGTGACCTGCTGCACCTCAAGCCCTTCGATAGGCAAACGACTATCACCGGCCAAAAGCTGAATATCCAAGTGATCAACACTTCCTTTTAAAAAGAAATTTGACAACCCATTACACTGCACTTCTAGCCTTTGAGTATTAAGGGTCATTTTAAAGTCGCCGTCTTTGTGATAGAAGTCTTCTTCGATCAAATCGTCTGAGACCAGTCGCAACTGCTCCCAACCTATTACCCCCACACTTTCTACAGCCAGACCACTACTATTGCGTATCTCGGTGATATTAGGATGCGTCACTCGTACTTTGGTAACCCCATAGGGTCTAAACAAATTACAAGCCCCCTCATTTCTGATTGACAGGATTCCTTTGTCTACCTCCAAAGAAATATCGTCTCTTAGGTTTTCTCCAGTTTCTAGTTGAACCTTTACTTCTGGCCCTTCTTCTACAAAAAGCTGTACCCGTTCAAAGACGATAATCTTCTGAAAAGCATCAAGTGTAATCTCTTCGGTAATGATATCTCCCGTTGTCTTTAAACACGTAAGGCCATCTTCGGTGTCACAACCACTTACAAATAGGGTTGCCAGACTTAGCACTATATATTTTAACGTTCTTATGTGTCTTACCATCTGTATCCTATACTAAATTCTACACCTTCTGCTTTGGCCCCATGAGATTTAACCGTCATAGCCCCCGATATGTGATTGCCAAATCTTCGTTTGAGTCCTAATCTATTGTAAAACCTACCTTCAAAATCAAAGGGATAATACACATAATATCCAAGCTGAGAAACAAAAGATAAGGCGTTAAAATGCAATTCGTGACCTATAAAAATCCCTACCCGTTTCCAGTCTTCGTCTCCTGTGGTATCGCTATCTGGTAGTGCGATAGCTTCATATCGTATCAACTCTTTTAAAAAATTGGCAAAAAACACATCAGCCCCTGCGGTAAAACTAGACTTGTAATTGATCCGTTTATCTGCAAAGACACTAAAGTTTACAAATCCGTAGCGGCCAGAATTATTGATATCGCTCTGATTTACTCCAGCGCGTAAAACGGTGTTAAGGCGTATAGGTTCTCTGTAGCTTAAGGTATCGGGAGTTGTATTGTATTTTGGAAAGTCTTTGGCATTGGGAAAGTAGTTTATCCCTGCGGTAAATGCCCAGGTATTGGTCGAATTGTTGGGTGCACGTAAATTGGCATTGCTGTAATGAATAATGGTCACCCCAGCATGAAATCCAATATTGCGAAACACATTGTTTTGCTTGTACCCAAACTTGAGCATTGTACTACTCAAAACTCTAGTACCATAGGCATTATTGATAAAATTATCTACCCTATCATAAGGCTTGGTCGCTATAGCTACCCCCTGCCCTATTCTAAATTGTAGCCTGCGTTTCCAGTAATAAAAATTAAAGTGAGCATAGGCACTATACAACTCTCCAAGATGAAAATTTTTCATATCCTGATAGATCATCGTATAGCCAACATCAGGAAAATTAAACTTTCGCTCCCAAGGCTCATAGCCATAAGTCTTGCGGTTATAGGCGAGCATTAACCCTTGCGGATGCGCCGTTATAAGATGTGCAATGTCTGGATTGTGCTCGAGTATCGTCCCGTAAAAGTAATCGGCTTCAAGATCAAAAGGTCGCTTTTTGACCTCCTGTCCCAATAACAGTAGACTATGAAATAAGAACAGTAGCGCGCAACATCTACGCATAAAGAGGATTAGATTAAATTGATGTTTGAAACTTACGAAAAATGATTGGGTAGGGATGTGCGCGATCGCAGTATTTTTAACTATCCTCAGTCTTTTTTGTCAAGTTAGCGTATCGCTTTGTACTAAATGGCCATATCTCTTTTAAGGCCATAAACTGATTCTAGAAGTATTGCCCTATCCCAAATACAAAACCGCTGGTGGCATCAGGGGTGATTCCGTAACCATAATCTATTCTAAAAATAGCATTGAAGATGCGTTTGTGTATAAACCGAAGTCCCACTCCTGGATATACCCTCAGGTTTTGATCGTCCCCAAAATCGCCAAAATCTCCCCCGGGATTACGCCAGGTTCCGGCATCAATAAAACCATTGACCTGAAGACCAAACCAATTCTTTTCATAAAGGGTATATCGGTACTCGGTATTGAGTACAACGGCACCCGTGCCCCGATCAATAATATTACCCACACCTCTAATGTTTAGGTTATTATCTACAGAAAAGGGAGCAAATGGAGAATCTTTATTAGAGGCCAATCCCAGTCTAAGTCTTGAGGCCCAATTTCCTTTCTCACCCACACGTTTATAATACTGTATATCATTCCAGCCAATGAGAAAATCTGGCAACGTAGCCTCAGAAGAAATGACGTATTGAAAATTAAAAGTGTTTTGAAAACCGTCGACGTATTGATAAAAGTAGTCTAGGTTATTGTATATATAAATACCTTTATAAAGAATTTTGTCGATATTAAAGTCTTGAGGAATAGTAGGATTTGTGGCCCCTTCGAGATAGGTGTAATCTTCATTAAAAAGCGTAAGTCCAACTTCTACACGATGCCTGAGATTAAAGCTATACAAGCCCAAAATCTCAAAGGAGGTATTGTTGTATTTATAATCGGCAACGCCTTCCTCCAAAAACACAGGTTCTTGGGTGGTCAAATCTTGAAAATTGACAGCAAGCCCGATATGACTGTTTACTAAAAATGGCGCCCGAAAATTTATCCCATAGGAGTCGTAAATGTCTTTTTGAAAAAAACCACCAAAGGCGATATTCTGCCCAAGGGTATTAAACTCATACAAACCCACACGATAAGCAAATTCGTCATCGTTTGTGGTGTAAATATTGAGTTGAGGGATAAGGGTACTGTTTTTTTCTATGGTGTATACCACACGGTATTGTCCATTAGCTTTGGTTTCAACACGATAATAGGCATGAGAAACCGCTGGCATGCGCTTGAGTCTAATAATATCGGCATGGAGGTGTAATGAATCTAAGGGTTGCCCTACTTTCTGATCGCTGGCTCTTAGCACAAAAGAACTACGCAAGCGGCTGTTTCCTTCTACTGACATGTCACTCACCAGAGCGTGCTGTGCATGGCTACCTACAAGGGCTCCTAACATAAAAAAAAGTATCCAGCGATATGTCAACGTTCTTAGATTCAAGAGGCAAATCGGTGCTGGATATCATCATACATAAATAGCGCTTATTCTTGGGTGAAATATTCTCGTATCACGGCTTCGGCTGGTTTGTTTTGAGGTGTAAATTGATTATCGGTCACTCCTCCTACACGGTCATGGTAGATAAACCACTTCCAAATAAACCCTCCAGCAAACCAATCTTCTGCCCACAACTCTTCAAAGGCTGCGCGTGTTACATTTACCTGAGCCTGAAGATTTACCCCTTCAATGGTATGGTCAGAAACCCAAGGCTCTTTCCCAGTATAATCCATGCTGCGATAGCCCCATTCTGTAAAAAGTATTTGTTTGGATTGCGCTTTCGCGAAAGCTTTCAAGGTAGCCTTCCAAGGTTGCCACCCCGCTCGTGCACTAGCCACCGTGGGCGTTTCTTGCTCGCAAACTGGAAAGTATCCATCGATACCAATATAGTCTAGCTGATCCCAAAACGGAACGCGTTTGTACTCATCCCAATTAGAGGCATAGGTCAATTTTCCTTTATAGACTTTTCTAATGTCTTTGATCAAGCTTTTCCAAAACTCTGGTCTATTTACCACAAATTGTTCTAACTCGGTACCGATAGAAAATAGTGCCACCTCTGTCTCTTGAGCCAAAGTGGCGTATTCCATAATGAAGTCTCGATAGGATGCCTCTAACGCCTTCCATTGGGTTTCATCTTCCATTTTTAGATATCCTGTATAGGTACCTCTAGAGATCCAAAGCTGTGGCTTTAACATGATCTTGATCCCATTGGCTTTTAGGAGCTCTATGTAATGCTGGGCACCATCTCGTCTTTCGCCAAACCATTGTCGCTTAGTATTGTGAATAATTTGAGCACTTTGATCTCCGCGTATAAAGCCAAATGGCATAATAGCCGCGTGACTCGCCCCGAGATCCAAAACGGGTTGCACATGTGCTTGTGTAGCCCTGTCACGCGCCGCGACATAACTAATCCCATTGATCTTTGAGGTTTGGGCTGTGCAACTTTGCAACAATAGACAAAAGAGCAAGGCTCGAGATAACACCGCTAATTTTAGACACTTTTTCATCCTATCAAATTAGGATATTTTTTTCATAGCAAAACGTTAAATATGAGCTAGACATTGGTTGGTGCGCTACCTATGCACAAACACTCTTAAAAAATAGCTCTGAGACCTAAACTAAAAGTTTGTCCTAAGCCTTGAAAATTCTGACCTCTTACGATCTTCCCAAAAGAAGATTCTACATTGAGCACCTCTGTAAGTTGGTATTTGGCTCCAAAACCAACTGCCGTCGAGTTTTGGGAAAAATTAGCTCCTGTATTGTCAGGGTTATCATATCCTATTAAAAAGGCTTGTTGCGCATTGACAAAAACAGTGGCCTTGGTGGTTGGAAAATAACTCAAAAAGGCACTCAAGGGCAAGAAAATACTATTATTGGCAAAGCGCTCTCCAATGTTTTCGGTTTCAGGATTTGCATCTTCTCTGGTTTCTCCAAAATTAAAACCTATGTCAGCCTCGGTAAATAATTGCCACTTATTCTGACCAAAGGTTCGGTCATAGAAAAATTTGGTCTCCCAAAAAAAACTGCGCTTATCGAGATAGGCAGCATTAGGCACATCTTCAAATACAGGGATAAACAAAGAACTGGTAAATGAAAAATTACCGATATTTTTAAAGGGCTGTATGCGAATAGATGGAGCAATGGTGGTTAAGCCACTTCTGCTCGTGCTGCCATTGTTTTCAAATTGCAAAGCATCCAAAGCCCCAGCACCACCAAAGGTATTGGCGCGCACTTGAAAAATAAAACCCACATTCACTCTGGCATTTTTACTTACCCCTGTAAATATCTCTGTGGTATTGGTAAAAAAGGTTTCTCTCGGGATGGTTCTAGCCGTGCTCTCACCATCGGTTTGTTCGGTTTGGGTATAGATACTATTAAAAAATTTGATATCCCACTGACCTTTTCGCAACAGCTTAGAAGGAGTAAATTCTTGAATATTGGTCAAATTTGGGGCAGTATCTGTCTCTTGCGCAAAAAGTCCAAGCGATAGACAAAAAAGTGTTGATAGTAGGATTATTTTTTTCATAAAGCGAATTGATTGGAATTTGATAACATGTATAAATAGCCCGGACAGGTTTTATGGCCAGCTAGATGTATCCCGTCATAAATTAGTTTTGTTGATTGAGCGTCCAGTCATATGGATAATAGGAAACCTTAGCTTTTTCTGGGATAGGATTTTTTCTAAACCTATTGATATATTGAATCACAGTGCCATTTCTGACAAAATCTTCTTTGTACCATTCAAAAATTTGAGATAGCTGTACCCGTTTTCCTTTCGTTCTAATAAATTCGGTATCATTAAGCGCCAATTGGGTTTGGGTTTGTAATTGAGACTCCAGAGTATCTGGCAAATAGGCTTGATTTATGATGGGAGGACAGCCCAAACCAGCACAGACCAAAACAAAGTGAAAACGCGCTTCTTCTGGGAATTGTGCCCGTAGTTGTTTGTTTTCTATATCATTGAGAGTGATGTTTTTCCCACCTACATCATAAGTGATCGTATCAAAAAATCCATTTACTTTTAAAGGAGAATTGACAGGGTAATGCGTTATGATGCCTTTTATGACCGCCAGATTATAGGTATTGATCCAGAAGGCTTGATAGTGGGCTTGTTCATTAGGACTCACCCTTATATTTTTTGCCAGTTTCATCAAAGCATTTAAACGATCTGGCTCTTGGGCTATGGCGCTATAATCAATCAATCCATTAGAGACATATTGCTCAAAAAAACGATCAGATTCTTGAAAAAATGTAGAGAGATCTTGTGCTTTTACGGTTGACAAAACGAGCAAGAAAACTAAAAGAGTAAGGATTCGCATACTATATTTTTTGATGGGGCTTAGGTCGAGCAAATCATTACTTGCTTACACAGAAATACTTTTTTTTAAAAGGAAATATGACAATTCACTAAGACGGGATACTATTTATAATTTATCTAAATAGTCGAGAGCCTGTAAAGTTTGCTATCTTTAGTTCGACACATCCACAGCAACACGAGTAGCTTCACCCAAGAAAATACTTTAAATGTTACTATCGCTTCGCGCTATTGGTTGGATAGTATCCCTGATAGACAAAAAACACATCCATTAATGGAAGAACACATTGTAATTATTGGCAACGGTATTTCAGGAGTTACCACTGCCAGGCACATTCGAAAATTATCTGACAAAAAGATTACTATTGTATCGGCCGAGACTGATCATTTTTTTTCTCGTACAGCCTTGATGTATATCTATATGGGACATATGAAATACGAACACACCAAACCCTACGAAGATTATTTCTGGTCCAAAAATAGAATCGAACTCAAACGCGGCTACGTTACCACAGTAAACACCGATGCCCAGTCGCTCCAATTTAGCGATGGCTCTCATATGACTTATGATAAGTTGGTGCTTGCCTTAGGATCAAAGCCCAATAAGTTTGGATGGCCTGGTCAGGATCTAAAAGGGGTGCAGGGCTTGTATTCTAAACAAGATTTGGACATGCTTGAAGAAAATGCCCCAGATGCAAAAAGTTGCAAGAGGGCAGTCATTGTAGGTGGTGGTTTAATTGGTATTGAAATGGCAGAGATGTTGCGCTCTAGAGATATCCCAGTTACATTTTTGGTGCGCGAGAAGAGTTTTTGGAATAGTGTCTTGCCTGATGGCGAAAGCGCAATGCTCAACAGACATATCAAAAGCCACCATATCGATCTGAGATTAAACACCAATCTGGACGAAATTCTTTCAGATAAAAATGGGCGTGTGAGAGCGGTCAAAATTAAAGAAACATCTGAAGAATTGGCCTGTGATGTCGTGGGGCTCACCGCAGGGGTGTCCCCCAATATTGATTTCTTAAAAGACAGCAAGATTGAATGTGGTCGTGGGGTCAAAGTAAATAGACAGTTAGAAACCAATATCCCTAATGTTTACGCAATAGGAGATTGTGCCCAGCAACGTGAAGCCATCGGTTTGAGACGATCTATTGAAGCGGTTTGGTATACGGGCCGAATGATGGGAGAAACTCTAGCACAAACTATTTGTGGCCGTCCTATGCCTTACAATCCTGGTCATTGGTTTAATAGCGCCAAGTTTTTGGACATAGAGTACCAAACCTATGGTTGGGTATTTTCAAAACCCTTAGAAGGACATACACACTTTCATTGGATACATCAAGACGACGACAAGTGTATCACTATAGAATTGAATGAGAAAGACAGAACCTTTAAGGGTATAAATATTTTTGGTATTCGTATGCGACACGAAATATTTGATCGATGGCTTACCGAAAATCGCTCTACAGATTATGTAGTCGAACATCTTCGCGATGCCAACTTTGATCCAGAGTTTTTTAAAGGCTTCGAAAAGGATATCCTTTCTGCTTATAACGATCATTTTGGCACGCAACTTCAACTAAAAAAGAAAAGCTGGAAACGCATTTTTACCACCTCATAACCTAGTATCCATCAACATATGAAAGCAATCAAATATACGGGCCTGGTCCTTTTTCTTATAGGTTTGAGCATTTTTACCGCTACTCTTTTTTTAGGGTCTTTTACGCTGAGTAAAGCAGACATTACCGAATTTACCAACTCTAGAAATATCAAAAGTGAGTTACTCCAATCCAAATTAGAGTCGGCAGTTGTTGGGCAGCAGATCAACAGCGTTTTTACCTTTTCTTCTTTAACCAGAGCGGCCTTAGAAAGTGCAAACCAAGAGCACAAAAATCGTGAAGAATGGGACAAGGTAGTCTGGGACAAACCACACACCTTTAGTTTTTATCTCGCAAAAAAAGCCGGTAGCGGCTATGTCAAAGAAAATAGCGGCCTCTTGTGGTGGCTTACCTTTGGTCTAGCCATCATTGGCGCTTTACTTTTTATCCTGCCTAATGTTATCTTACTAGGCGCTCCTGGCATCAAAAACGATGGTATTTATCACAAAGCAAGTACCAATAGAGGTTGGATTGCCTGGGGCGTATTGATTTATCTCGTTGGTTTTTATCTGTTGCTGTACTTTATGCCAGATTATGTGGTAAACTGGACGTTTATTCTAGACCCGATTAGTCAGGCTTTAAACGGGGGCCCAGCGAGCCAATGGTTTGTGTATGGCTTTTTGTACTGCACCGTCATGGTAGTTATGGGCGTTCGCATGTATATCAAGTATCGACATAATAAATACCAAGTGCTCAGAACGACTTCGGTGTTGTTCTTTCAAATCATCTTTGCCTTTTTGATTCCTGAGATTATGTATAGCCTGAACATGCCAGGCTATGATTTCAAAAATGCCTTTCCGTTAGACTATGATTTCTTCTTTGAATGGAACCTAGACACCCTTACCTCTAGTGGTGCCATCGGCCTTTTTATTTTGGTATGGGGTATAGTCCTTACTTTGATTATCGTTCCTGTAATGGTGTACTTTTTTGGCAAACGTTGGTACTGCAGCTGGGTTTGTGGTTGTGGTGGTCTTGCCGAAACCTTGGGCGACCCTTATCGACAACATTCTGATAAGAGTATGAGAGCCTGGAAAATTGAACGATGGCTCATTCATTCGGTATTGGTCTTTTCTTTGGTGATGACTGTGGTCACACTCTACTGCTATTTTTCTGGAGCCGAAGCCTTTTTGGGCATCAAATCCCAATGGATCAAAGACACCTATAGTTTTCTTATTGGTGCATGGTTTGCAGGAGTGATAGGAACTGGTTTCTATCCAATTTTTGGCAATCGAGTTTGGTGTCGTTTTGGATGCCCGTTAGCCGCCTATTTAGGCATGGTACAACGATTCAAATCTAGATTTAGAATCACTACCAATGGAGGGCAATGTATTTCTTGTGGCAACTGCTCTACCTATTGCGAACAAGGCATAGACGTACGTGCCTACGCCCAAAAAGGAGAAAATATCATCCGTTCGAGTTGTGTTGGATGTGGTATTTGCTCGGCGGTTTGTCCAAGAGGAGTACTCAAATTAGAAAATGGCCCAGAAAAAGGACGTATCAATCCAACACAGGTACTTTTAGGAAATGATGTAGACCTGATGGATTATGTCAATAAGTCCAATCCTCAATAACTTTGGATTACTGTTATTTTAAGAATTTGACTTTTTAAAGTCTTGTAGGGTTTGATAGAAATCCTCTTGTTTGGGTCTATTTTTGGGTATTTGCCTCAATGGGGCCACCTCCTTGAGCGACTCATGACAGTCTTGTGGTAATTGTTGGTAGAGCATTGTGCCCGCAGTTTTCCAAGCTAGCATCTCATCAGAAACTTCTTTGATAATTTTGGCAGGGTTTCCTACCACCAGACTCCGTGCAGGAATAGTTGTTTCGGCTTTTACAAAAGCCATTGCGCCCACGATAGACTCATCACCTATAACAGCATCATCCATGATAACACTATTCATTCCAATAAGACAATTAAGGCCTAGATGCGCGCCGTGTATCACTGCCCCATGACCTACATGCGCTCCAGCCTTTAATACGATGCTTTTGCCTGGAAACATATGTACGGTGCAATTTTCTTGTACGTTGACACCATCCTCTAATATAATTTCTCCCCAGTCACCACGTATGGCCGCCCCAGGACCTATATAACAGTTTTTCCCAATAATAACATTACCTGTTACCGCAGCAAGCGGATGAACAAAACTGCTCTTATGAACTACTGGAATATGCCCTTTAAACGCGTATATCATCTCTAGACTCTAGCTATTACTTAAACCGTTTTAATGTTTCTTTTGTGAAGTCAGATAGTACCAATCGTCCAGAAATCACTGCCCGCTCGGCTAGCAACTCATCCCAATGCTCGGTACCTGCCCACATGATTTTTTTCATCTCTTTCATAGCCTCAGGGTTATAGTCACAAAGATTTTTCGCAAAAGCGGTTACCGCAGCATCCAAAGCCTCGGTATCTTCAAAAACCTGGGCATATAAGCCTTTTTGACGTGCCCACTCTGCATCGTAAAAAGTATTGGCATCTATAGCAATTTGTGACATTCCACTAAGCCCTAATTTACGTTCTACCGCTGGGCCAACTACAAAGGGACCAATCCCTACATTGAGCTCGCTCAATTTGATCGAGGCAAATTGGGTAGCCATACAATAATCTGTAGCACTAGCCAATCCAACCCCTCCGCCTACTGTTTTTCCTTGCACACGACCTATAACAAATTTAGGACACTTTCGCATCGCATTGATCACATTGGCAAAACCAGAAAAGAAAACCCTTCCCGTTTCGGCGTCTTCTATACTTATCAATTCTTTAAAGCTTGCACCGGCACAAAAAGTACGAGCACCTCCAGATTTTAAGACAATCACTTTTACCGCCTCATTCTCGCCAGCTTTTGTAATCGCATCGGCTAGTTGAGCCAGCAAATTACCCGGCAAGCTATTGTGCGCAGGATGAAAAAATTCTATAGTTGCTATACCAGCGTCTAAATGCTGTTTTACATATGGGTCAGACATAAAAAAAAAGTTATGAGAGTAAATTAAATTGTTCAAAATGGTGATTGATATGTTTGCGTTCTAACAAATACCATTCATATTTATTAAGCGTTCCAAAGACTGCGTTTTTGGCAGTAGCGTCAGGATGCTGTTTGTAATGGTTGAGATATTGCTGTCTCGTTTTGAGTAATTCTGCTTTCGCGAAAGCTAAATTTTCATGCACCAAAGCGGGCTGTATTCCGGCTTCATACAACGGAAAATTAAATTCACGCGGCATTTTTTCATAATTGTATAAGGTAGCATGCACCTTGTCCAACACCTTCTCAGGGGTAGCAATATCAAAATCTTGTACCTCCCCCATGGCGATGCGATAGGTCAACTCCAAATGTTCTACCATTTGCTGAGGCGTCATGCTTCCCCATAGCGGGCTGCTATCTTGGGTAAGTTTGGCCAAGCCTTGCTCAAAAACAGCATCGGTAATCTCTGTAAAAACCTCTTGCTTTTTTTGCACCATTGTCAATATCGTGGCTACGGCAACTAAGGGTTCTTGGTCTTCTTCGGGCTGAGCATCAAAAACCTCAACAAACCACTTTACAATACCACAAGGATGCTCAGGACCAGAGACATCACGTTCGATCTTTTGTTTACAAGTGAGTCTCACATAAACGGTATCATTGTGATACAAGGGTCGTAAAAATCGACATTCTTCCAAACCGTAATTGGCCGCTACAGGGCCCTTGTTTGGATATACGAAAAGACCTGCTGCGGCAGCCAGTATAAAATAGCCGTGAGCCGTGCGCTTTTCAAAAATGCTTCCTTCTAGAGAGGTGATATCTGTATGCGCATAAAAATGATCCCAGGTAAGATTGGCAAAGTTAACGATATCGCCATCGGTTATGGTTCTATTATGCGTTTTGAGCGACATGCCTGGGGCGATGTCCTCCCAATGGTAGGCAAATGGGTGTTTATCGGCCTCTGTATATTTGGCATTAGCCTGATAAATACCTGTTACAGCCGTAATTGAAGTAGGACTTCCTTGAACGGCACAACGTTGCAAATAATGCTTGATACCGCGCATTCCTCCCATTTCTTCGCCACCACCAGCGCGTCCCGGACCCCCGTGAATGAGATTGGGAAGCGGCGAACCGTGACCTGTAGATTGCTTGGCACTTTCTCGATTGAGAATTAATATACGCCCGTGATGACTGGCTGCCGCCACGGTGTAGGAGCGCGCAATCTCGTCATCATTGGTCACTATAGAACTCACCAGCGATCCTTTACCCATTTTGGCCAGTGTAATAGCCTGGTCCAAATCGGTATAAGGCATCAAGGTACTTACAGGGCCAAAGGCCTCGGTAACATGGGCTTGCTCATTCTCTAAAGGATGGTCTTCTCGCAGTAAAATGGGTTGTAAAAAGGCTCCTTTTTTGGCATCGGCGCCTAGGGTTTCTACTCCTTCCAAATCACCATAGACGATTCGAGCCGTATTGGTAATTTTTTGTACCTGCTCCCGTACAGACGCTCTTTGATGTTGACTTACCAGAGCACCCATTCTTACTTCTTTAAGTCTTGGATCTCCAATAGTGACTTTATCTAAAGCTTGCCCAAGCGCAATTTGTACATCTTCTAGCAAATTCTCGGGCACTAGAATACGTCTAATGGCCGTACATTTTTGACCAGATTTTACAGTCATTTCGTTGCGTACTTCTTTGACAAATAAATTAAATTCTTCTGTGCCAGGTACGGCGTCTTGGCCAAGTATGGATGCGTTTAATGAATCGGCCTCCATAGTAAATGGCACAGACTCTTGAGTAAGCCTTGGGTGGTTTCTCAACTGTCGTCCCACCTTAGCCGATCCCGTAAAAGTCACCACATCCTGAGATGCTACGGTGTCTAAAATGTCTTTGGCAGTACCACTTATGAGTTGCAAAGCACCTTCTGGCAATATGTTGGAGGCGATAATCTCTCTAACCACCGCCTCGGTAAGATAGGCTGTCTGAGGTGCTGGTAAAACGACAGCAGGCATGCCAGCCATCCAGTTTACCGCACATTTTTCAAGCATTCCCCAAACAGGAAAGTTAAAGGCGTTGATATGAACGGCTACCCCTTCTTTGGGTACCATAATATGATGTGCCATAAATCGACCCCCACGAGACAAATCGATAGGGTCACCCTCTACGTGATAGCTTTGATTAGGGAAAAGTTTACGCAGTGAGGCATTGGCAAAGAGATTGCCAAATCCTCCCTCTATATCGATCCAACTATCAATTTTTGTTGCCCCTGTACGATAACTCAACTCGTAAAAAGCTGCTTTTCGCTTGGTCAAATACAAGGCGAGCTTTTTGAGCATATTACCCCGCTCTTGAAAGCTCATCTTTCGTAAGTGTCTTCCGTGATCTCGACCATAAGCGAGTATACTTGCGGTATCTAGTCCCTCGGTGGTAACAGCTGTAAAAATTTCTCCAGTTACCGAATCTTCAATGGGGGTACCTTCTCCCTTACCATCAATCCAACTACCCTGTATATAATGCTGTGTTTTGTTCATGCTTGATATATTGATGCGCTACTTTAATTTAAATATTATCCTACTACTTTTTAAAGTGTACATTTTCGATGATGGCGGCATAACCCTGCCCTACACCTATACACATAGTAATTAGTGCGTAGCGTTTATTTTGCTGTTGTAATTCTAAAGCTGCCGAATAGGCGATACGCGTACCTGTAACCCCCAATGGATGTCCAATGGCTATAGATCCTCCATTGGGATTAATTCTTGGATCATCATCTTGTAAACCCCAAGCTCTAATACAAGCCAAAGCTTGAGCAGCAAAAGCTTCATTGAGTTCGATCACATCCATGTCTTCCATCGATAGACCCGCCTTTTCTAAGGCTTTATTGGAAGCTTTGACTGGCCCAATACCCATAATGCGAGGCTCGACCCCAATGACAGCACTACTTACAATTCGGGCTAGTGGTTGTAGTCCGTATCGTTGTACGGCTTTTTCACTAGCGATAATGGTAGCTGCTGCCCCATCGTTGAGCCCAGAGCTATTACCAGCAGTAACACTGCCGCCCTCTTTCTTAAAGGCTGGTCTTAATTTGGCGAGAATTTCTTTGGTACTCTTAGGTTTTATAAATTCATCATCTTTAAATACTATAGCTGCCTTTTTACGCTGTGGGATTTCTACAGCCACAATCTCTTTGGCCAAACGACCATTTTCTTGAGCTCGAGCAGCCTTTTGCTGGCTATGGTAAGCAAAAGCATCCTGATCTTCTCTAGAAATAGCATACTTTTCTACAAGATTTTCGGCGGTGACTCCCATGCCATCAGTACCGTATAATTCCTGCATTTTAGGATTGACAAAACGCCATCCAAAAGTCGAATCATACATTTTTGAATCGCCTCCATAGGCAGATGCAGGTTTTGACATCACATAAGGACCTCGTGTCATATGCTCTACGCCCCCGGCAATAAAGACATCTCCATCTCCAGCTTTAATGGCGCGATTGGCATGAATTATAGCCGATAAACCACTACTACACAACCTATTCACAGTTTCGCCAGGTACCGAAAATGGCAAGCCCGCCAACAGTGATGCCATACGAGCCACATTGCGATTATCTTCACCCGCCTGATTGGCACAACCCATAATCACATCGTCATAGGCATCTTCAGGTATGGTATTGTTTCTCTTTACAATTTCTTTGATTACATGCGCCCCCAAGTCATCGGTTCGCACCGGGCTTAAGCTTCCCTTGTAATT
Source organism: Cytophagaceae bacterium (assembly GCA_002712765.1). GTDB lineage: Bacteria > Bacteroidota > Bacteroidia > Flavobacteriales > Flavobacteriaceae > Dokdonia. Next base: position 14,722 of record PAUP01000075.1, read on the forward strand.
TCCAATTGGGGTTCTAATTCCGTCTATGATATAGGCTTCCATACTATACTGTCCAGTCTTTATTTGTTCTGTACACTACTCCTTTGAATAGCGCTACAAGTTCGTTTCCTCTTTTTACTTCAACTATATTAAAACCCACTTTGGTTTTTTGCAGGTTAACTGTAGCTGTGGCCGTTATATAATCGCCCTCATCTAGGGCTTCAATGTGATTTATACTGGTCTCAATAGACACCGCATATTTGCCATGAGTATTGGCTGTAAATCCAAATGCTGTGTCTGCCAAGCTGTAGGTTATACCACCATGTGCCTTGTTCATACTGTTGAGCATCTCTTTACGTATGGTCATACCCACGGTTACACGACCTATTTCGGCACTTATAATCTCAATACCTAGCCAAGAACTATAAGCGTCTTGAGAAAGCATTTTATGAGGTATTTTTGCTCCTTCCATTAATAAAAAGTTTGCTTCTTTTGATGCATACGTCTCAACAAGGGTGAGCAGCGATATCGATCTTCGCGATACTCGTCATACAATCTATCCATCGCATGTACACACCAACTAATACCCTTTTGGTCTGCCCATGCGAGCAGTCCCTTAGGATAATTTACGCCTTTGGTCATGGCATTATCAATATCCTGAGCACTAGCAATATTCCAGAATAGCGCATCGGCTGCTTCATTGATAAGCATGACAAGTATGCGTTCAAAGATTTTCTCTGCGTGATATTCACTTGTATTGGCCATGACGACCTCTGCTCCCTTTAAGTTCCCAAATGCATTATCGGCCTTAGGGTTGGTATAATCATAATATCCTTTGCCAGTCTTTCGTCCCAAATATCCAGCTTGACTGTAACGCTGCTGCGTAAAGGAAGGTTTGTATCTGGGGTCTTCATAAAACGCATGAAACACGGTCTCGGTAACCACATAATTGACATCATTACCAATAAAATCCATCAGCTCAAAGGGTCCCATTCTAAACCCGCCCTGTGTTTTCATCGCGTCATCTATGGTCGCAAAATTTGCAACACCTTCTTCATAAATGCGTAGGGCTTCTCCATAGAAAGGTCTAGCCACGCGATTCACGATAAAACCGGGGGTGTCTTTGGCCACAGCCACTACTTTTTTCCAACGTGTAATCTCTGCCACAGATAGTTCTAAGGTCGTGGTGTTGGTTTGCACAGCTGGCACTACCTCGACAAGTTTCATTAATGGTGCTGGGTTAAAGAAATGAATCCCAATGCAACGCTCTGGTCGCTTTAATGACGCAGCAATACTCGCAATAGATAAACTGGAGGTATTAGAAGCAATAATAGCTGTGTCTGACACATGGGTTTCTAGCTCTTGGAATACCTTTTTCTTAACCTCCAAATTTTCGACGATGGCCTCAATGGTCAACTGGGCATCTGCCAAAGCTTCTAGTTTTGTGACATAGTGTATATTCTTTTCAATTCGATCTTTCTCATCGGCATCTATTCGACCTTTTTCAATAAGGCGGTTGAGTATTTTTTCTAAGGCTGCCTTTGCCTTGTCTAGCGCCTTTTCATGTACATCAAAAAGACTGACCTTACACCCAGCAGTTGCTGCTACTTGTGCAATCCCAGAACCCATGGTTCCTGCACCTATAATTCCTATGTTTTTGATCATTTTCCTTTAAATTCTGGTTTGCGTTTGGCCACGAAGGCTGCTACACCTTCTTGATAATCTTCACTTTGAGCCGCTTCAATTTGTAACTTAGACTCCAAATCGAGTTGTTGATCTAAGGTGTTAGCCATAGATTCATTGAGCAAACGCTTTGTCATTCCTAATGCTTTGGTAGGCATTTGCGCTAGGGTATGCGCAAGAGTAGTAACAGTTTCTTGAAAAGTGTCAACAGTAGTCACTTTATAAATCATGCCCAATTTCTCGGCCTCGGCTGCCA
>PAUP01000076.1 GCA_002712765.1 Cytophagaceae bacterium
AAGTGCCATATTGATTCTCGTCTATGTGTGGATATTGAGGGTTGTCATCATCGGGTATAATTTCACAATCATCGTGTTTATCCGTGTATCGTTTAATCATTTGATTGAAGTCAACATCTTGTAAAGCCTCTTGTAAGGTGCTATCATCAAGTCTGTTCCATTTGTTGTCTTCCAACTTCTCTCTTATCTCTTGATGCTTTTCATCAATGTCTTTTTTTGCTTCGCGTGCGGCTCTTTCTGTGAAGCGATTTGGTAAAACATGGTTCATACCGTTTCTGTTTGAGCCACCCGCGTAAAGAGTATTCAACATGTTATCCATGAGGTAAGCGTGGTTAGCCATGTAACCTCGCGCACCGGGTCCGAGAATCTTGTTGATGAATGAATCATCTATTGAGCCGTCTTCTTTAACACCGCCACCTGTTTCCAACATCCACTTTTTGATTTTGTAAATGTCATCATAGGGAAGCATAGAGATACCAAGACGGTGAACATCATCACCAACGCGACCGAAGTTTCTTTGGTCTTCGACTGGTTTTCTTCTTATGTTGTTGTATCCGTCTGCCAATTCGCGCAGTTGTTGGATTGGAGAGTTCTCACCATCTCCTTCGGTGATTGTCTTACCGTCGTCATCGAATAATAAATCGAATATCTCTTCGCGAGGAACGCCTTCATTTTCCCAATTTTTGACGCGCATAAAATGTTCATCCAACATAGGATGAGCAAGTAAGTCGTTACCTTTACCGTAGCGTTCACCAAAAGCCTCAACGAAGTCTTTTTTACCGCGGTCATAAATCGTTTTCAAGGTAACATTGTTCCCTCTCCATTTACCAAACATGTGTTGCTGTTTGAGAACGGGGTGCAACCCTTCTGCTGTTTTTATCATCGCCTTATTGAGTTTTTCAGCGTTCTTCCCTTTGTTTCCGTAAAGGTATCTATTGAGTTGTTGCCACAGTGGTTTTTCACCATAAGCGACTTCACCTTTGCGCGCAGGGTGAAGATTGAGTGTTTTGAACTTAGAGTGCTGACCCACAATATCATCACCGCGTTCAGCGATGTTTGGTATCGAATCTTCAAAACGACGACCAATAGCCAATCTCACCATCGCGTCAATTGATTTTTCATCGCCACTCATCATCGCTTTAGCCCAATCATCGCTGTGAAACAAAGGTCTTGCTTTATGATGACGCGACGGTGCTGGTTCGTGGATTGTCGAACCACCGGAGAAAATGCGTTCCATGCCCCTACTTGTTGGACTCGTAACTTGAAGTTCGGGTTGCAATTCATCAATATATTTTTGAGCGTTTTTCTTGAAGAGGATTTGCGTGTATCCTTGATTCTCCAAGTTGTTAGCACTTAGCAGAACATTAACCGCTTCGTCGCGAGCATCATGCTTGTTGATTAAAGCATGAGTGAACTCACTCACCACGCGTTGGTGATATTGCAATGCATCTTCGCGCACACTTCACCAACTCAAGAATAATCGGTGAGGTTGTATGCTCCTTGAGGATTTTTGTCGGATTTGTCACCCGCTTTATTCTCATGTGCTTCTAAAGCATTATCGTGTGATGAATGTTGCATAGAGTCCAACTTAATCTCTTCTTTCTTAGGGTCTGTGCGCTTTACATCCTCGACGGTGATTCGTCGTTGATTGGTGTCATAATACCCTGTGCGGACTGGCTCACTACCTGTGACATTTGCAAAGAGGTCGGCACTTTCTGTCCCGAAGTCTTTGGTTTCTTTGTCAACTTTAGCAATCAATTCTTCTGCTTTCGCAACCAGTTCATCGACATCGGGTGCAAACTTACCTGCTTCAACTTTCATTGGCTTCATGCGTCCACTCTCCTTCCTTCGACTTGCGCGGCTGTATCAGCCATTGCGTGAATATCGCTCCAATCCATATCATGCCATTCTTCATTTGAAGAAGGCATACTCATACCTGTTTCATCAATCGCATTAGCGGCCTTGTTGATAACATCATCTCGGTCACCGCGTAGTGGGTCACCCCATACATCTTCTGCTTGGGGTGTTTTGGCGCGAACAAATCCAGCACGCTTGAGAAACAGTTCCGGTGTGTTCATGCTTTTACGCATGTTGTTAAGTTCAGTATCCATAGACTCCATTTTGGAGATGAGGGCTTTCATCAACAGCATAGCATCTGTGTCGTCGGACACGCTCACACCTGTCCTTGTTTCTTGAAGTGTCCACCGATTCTATCCGGTCCGATGTAACCCATAGGTCGGTCGCTTTTCGCGATAACACCTTGAGTGCTATTGAATTGCATAACAGGTGCGCCACCTGCAAATCGGTCATTGACACCGAGGATGCGGTCGTTTTGACCTGTTTGTGATTTGTAAATCGCGGTGACATCATCAGCGAGGTAATCCGCAGTCGCGTTGATACTGCGTAGGAACTGTTCGGCTGATACGAGGTCGTTGTTCGCAAGTGCAATTTTGAACTCGGACATTGCTGATTCAAGTTTGCGCACCATAGGGTCCATCTTGTTGATAGGGTTGCTCATGCCGTAAGCCATGCCCGCACCGCCTTTGAATGTATCGCTAAAACCCGCTTTCTTTATTCTTACTCGTAGGGTCTTGCGCGGCTTGAACGCTATCCAATGCTTGTTCTATTGGAGTTTTGTCTTTACCGCGTTGATTCTTCTTAGGTGCTGGTGCGCCCGATTGATGGGTTTCCGAACTGATAGGTGCTGGTCCATTGTCGCGTTGTCCAGTGCCTTCACCAAGACCAACTGCTCCGCCTTTCTCCATCATCATAATTTGACCGCCGCCCGGTGGTGGAGGCGCTCCTCCTCCGGGTGGAAGCCCACCGCCCGGTGGCATCATCGCGCCCCCACCCTGTGGAGGTAACCCGCCGCCCCCCGGCGGCATAGGTGGAGGCATACCACCACCCGGCGGCATTCCGCCCGGTGGCATTCCGCCCGGTGGCATTCCGCCACCTGCGGCGTTAGGGTCTTGAGGTTGAGGTTCGGGTTTTGTGTAAGTGAATCGTATATCACTACCACCGTCTTCTGTCAATTCGGGCTGGAAACCAAGTTGTTGCATACGCTGTGCGATGTTGACTTCTTGTTCATCGCGTCGTAGTCTTGTGATTTCATCCTCTTCTTCATTCGGATAAAGAGTCAAAGTCCAGTCTTCAACACCCATTTGGTCAAGCATTCTCGGAAACAACTCGCGTGAATACAACTTCTGTCCCGATTCAACAGCGCGATTTGTAACAAGGATTTGCATTCCTTCGTTGTTCAGTCCACCGGACTTGCCGCTATCCATCATGAATACATTGGATACGCCATAGAAAGCCGCTATACGCATTCGGATTTCGTCACGAACTTGCGCGTATTGCATTTCATCAAGACTATCCATGAAACGAACAAACTCAACCTTACCACGACCCGATGCTGATTCAATACCAACCTTCGGAATGTAATGAGGGTCGCGCTCCATCTTTTCTTCTGCACCTTTCCAAAAGGCCGCTGTTGATTGGATGTTATCTGTTGTAATGGCGAGAACACCGCGTGGTATTCTTCGCTTTTGATACGCGAGGTAAATGTAAGTATCCATCGCTGTAAGTGATTGAGCCTGTCGCCACATACTGGCAACAGGAGAGCGACCATACAGTTTAGATGGATTAAACTTTGATGTGTGTAATACTTCACCTTCGATGTAGTATTGTGTTTTCCCACTCCCTGCTGTGTTGATGTAGTGAACATCTTGGAGTGGTAAATCGCATGTTTCGCAATTGCTGTGGTCACCATTATGTGGATATGTTTTATCACGATGTATTGGACATAGAAGGTATCGCCCTCCGCGCTTACCTGCTTTGTCTGCAACAATACGCATGAATGTTGGGTCACCGCGAACCAATTCTTTGACACGGAAAAATTCAATCTCACCTGTCTTTGGGTCGATGAAATACTCCTTGATGAGTAGTAAGAAAGCGTCGTCAACAATGTCTAAGTCCCATTCAATCTCCTTCATTACTTCAAGGAATGATTGGTCCATGCTGTTGCGTTCTTTCATCAACCACCGCGGGTAAATGATTTGGTCAGCATCGGGGCTGTCAAACTCTTCTTTCCCGCAAATGCGACAATCTTGAACAGTATCATGTTGATATTCTTCGCCACAGTTTGTGCATTTCTTATGAAACTTCTTTTCCCAATAATATCCGCGACGAAAAATCTCTTGACATAGTGTGTTAATAGTTGTTCGGAGAATAATTGACTCTTGAACCGTCGCGTAAAGTGCCGGAATTGATACACCTTGAACGAGAACGGGTTCTTGGATACCCGTCTTCCACAAAGGCATCATTGGTTCGGGTGTTGTTCGTCTACTGAATGGCTTCGTCAGCGTTGACAAGAAACGCCCCACTAAGCCTTTTTCTTCTGCCATCACATCATCTCCACAAGTCGGCCAGCGTCGTCAAGAAGACGAAGGGTTTCACCGTCGCGACTAAACATGGCACGAACTCCCACTTCATCAATGTTCCACTCCTTCAAGAGTTCTTCACGCTTGTCGGGAACATCTTTCCAATTGAGCCATTTAACGATACGGTAAAGTTCATCGCGGCGTGATTTAATAATGTCAGTTTTACGACCGCGCATATCGAGTAATTCAACGACTGCGCCAGCCTGTCCTTTCTTCATGCGGAGATGTTGAGTGATACCTTTCATCAATTTGCGCAAATCATTTTCGCTGTAAAATTGAAGGCGATGTTGTGTGCGTCTGCTGTTTTTATGAATCTTCAAATCGGTTTGAAGAACGCCACACCCAAGTGCTTTGTGCAACTGTTCGCAATGCAACTTACCTCTATCACCTGTGGCGATGAAACCCGCTCTTGGTTCAAGACGCTTAGTGATGGTGATGTAGCCATCAGCGTCAAGGAATCCAGCGGCGTAAGCCCACACATCTTTGAAAATGACACTGTTGTCGCGAACAAGACCCCATCCAATACCAACTTTCTCTATATCGTATTCAACGCCATGCATCTTGAACAAAGCAGATAATTTTTGAGTTGTTAAATGAGTTGTCCCTTGCATACTATTGAAGACTTCTTTACTTGAAAGAGGGCCGCGTTCTTCAAGGATGTTTGCGGCTTTTGCGAGAAAAATTGCATCAGTCTTTTTGATGTTGTCAACAGAATGAAGTGAGTTTCTCCACTCTTTCTTCGCGTTCTTTTTAACTTGTTGAGCATCGACCCATAGTTGTCGCTGATTGTCGTCAAAGTCACCTTCTACGAGAAGTAATTTGCTGATGGTGTCGTTGGCTTTCTCCCATTGAACACATGCTCTTCTTAATGCATACTCGCGAGATAAGCCATGTTTGCGCAATGCTTGGAGGTCGCGGTCGCTGATACCTAAATTACGAACTGTTGTATCATGCTTACCAATCCACTCTATTGATTGCAAAGTTGCTTCAACCTCTTGCTTCTTGGCAATGCGTATAGCATCAATGGCTTCGTCAATAGCACCACGCATACTCTTGTTAACACGACGCGCTAATCGTAAGTCTTTCACTAAGTCACCCGCATTGCGACCAAACATGCTGTTGAACCAATCACCGTTAGGTCGAGAACGCTTGAGTTGTTGAGCAACTTGTTGAGCCATCTCTCTCTTCTCTTCTTCTTCTTCAATCTCGTTTGGTTTAGGTGGTGTTGGGTTCGCGTTTGCTGTCCCCTGTCCTTCTTGAATAGGTTTGGGTGCATCACCAAAAGACGCTCCTTGAATTGTGTTTTTCAAAATAGCATCTATGAATGCTGTCTCGTCGGATAAATCAATTCGCATCAATCTTCACCTTTCTTTTATTCCAACCCATCACTTTCGGACTGCCATTCTTAAGCCAACATTTTTTACAGAATCCGAACGGATACAATTTGTGTGTCGCGTAGCAACAAGAGTCATACGCAACAGACTTTCCCATTAACAATTCCACCTTTTCAAAGATGCGCCTTTGGGGGTCAATTTGCCACCTTTGCTCGTTGCACCTTTCATTCCACCCATCCGCGCGCAAAAAGACTTCCTACGCTTGGCTGATTTGCTACCCGGCTTGAGTGAACTTGGTTTTTTAGTAACAGGGGGTTTGAGGTTCGCGCCTGTTTTGCGTTTAGCGGCGTCTCGACCCTTCGCGTTCAAGCCACCTTTCTTACTGTGCTTGTTTGGATTGTAACCATGAAACGGTTTGCTTTTCTTTTTTGCTTTGAGAACACTTGTTGCTATTTCAAATGGCGAACAGCAATCACAAAATGACACGCTTTTCGCGATGTCTTCATCATTCATCATCGCTAATTCTTCTGCTGTTATTGCTTCGTGTGTTATGTATTCGTAGTTCATCTTAACCACTGTGGGCTTACCGCCCACTCCTTGTTTCTTACTGCGCTTTCTTTTTGTAGCCGCGCGTTTTTGACCCGACGACATAGAGCCGCTGGTCTTTGGAGTCTTACTTGTGACTTTAACGGAGGGGCGGCACTTTGGATACCCCTTAGAAGACTTCTTGGCTTTGCTACGCCCACATGGAGGATGCTTGCCATCCTTACCTGTGCGCGATACATCCACCCACTTCTCCTTGAACCATCGGTTCAAGTTCTTCTCAACTGTCAACGAATCACTCTCACCATTTTCTTCATAGAGCCTTTCTGTTTATCAATCAAAGAATAGCAAGGGCATTTAGGAGATTTAGCGGAGCAGTCGTTACCTTCAATCATACAAACACATGGTGTGCTTTTTGTCCCTCCACAACAGCATTTGTCCTTCTTAAGTTTCATTTTTTCTTACCTCCTTTCTTTTTCTTCTTACCTGTGCCAATTTTGCCTTGACAAACTTGCACAGCGTATCCGTTAGCATACGCGCTTGGGTAGACATCGAACTTCCGTTTAGCCGCCGCTTTACCTTTCGGACATAATTTCTTTTCAAGATAGCCAAAAGCCGCTTCTGTGCCTACGCAAAATTCACAATTACAAGTCATCTAAAAACCCCATTCGTCAAAAGGAAAAATCAATCAATCATCCCCGCCATCATATCATCAATGTCAACCACTCGCTCGCGGAATTCAGTAGTAGCCCAATGAGCCAAAGCGAGAGCGATAGCGAAGTCATCGTGACGACCAATACTATCGAGTCGTCCCTTTTTACTCATACCGAACATCATCAATTCGCGCTCTAACTCACTCACCACTGTTCGCGAATTATCATCGCCCCACGGCAATCGCATTTGCTCGTTCTCAAAGCGTAACACCAACCCCATGAGAAGTGACTCACGGCGTTGGCGTGTGGAGATGAATGTTTTGATAGGGAGGTCTGTGTCTGCGCGCAGTTCAGTAGCGAAGACACGCTGAAAGTTGTTTGCTTCAAGTTCAATCACATCGGGGTTAAACTTCGCGTTTAGTCTTTGAATCTCCATAATCTGTGTTCGGAAATCCATATTCTTACGACGAACGACATGAACCAACTCAAGCAATTCGGGATTGGTGGATGGACGACGGAGGACCACCATAACAGTGTAGTCAGCCGACCTGTCGGATGAAATAGCAGGGTCCCAACCGACAAAGTATTGGTCGTCGGGGTCACCTGTTTCACGCTCAAGAAGTTTAAGCGTGCTATCTTTCGCGGTTTGCATCACAGTTGATGGGAACAGACTTGATACATCATCCATCGGCTCACACAAGTATTCGCGAGCGAATGCAACCGCTGGCATATCAGCCCTGCGCGCATCCAATGATTCTAAGTCCCAGCGTTCCGGCCAAAGTGCTTCGCCTTTTGTGTTGATAGCAGGATATGTTTCGACAAGATAACCGTCGCGACTCTCAAGTTCAGTGTAAAGGTCAGTTGGTGTAAATGGTGTTCCTACAATCATCAGTTTAGATGTGTGGTGAAGTGTTGGGACAAGAACCTCATAGAACCAACTCGCGACTCTTTGGAGTTCTGTGTCGGTTGTCCCCCACAGAATATCGTCACAAAGAATGAGGTCGGGGTGGATACCACGAATAGCACCACCAACAGACTTCGCGCTAATGTTAGAACCGTTAGCAAATCCAAAGAATGTTTTAGACCATGAATCAGCCTTCTTCATTTTAGCAAGAAACGGCACGCTGTCAATCAAATCGTTGAGTGTTCGCATGTGGTGTATTGATTGATGAAGACTGTGTGAAATCAATACGGCTTTCGTCTTTGGGTTGAAGGCCGTCTTCCAAAGCATATAGCCGAGAAAGAGAGTTGACTTACCGTGGTCACGCGCCGCTTTTACACAGTATCGTTTGCGCTGTTCAAGGTTGTTATACCAGCGTTCGTGGTGATGTGAAAGTTGAAACCCAAGAATCTCTTCAAAGAAGAACTTGAAATCGCGCTTCGCCACTTCAAAGTCAATCTCTTCAATTGCTTCAAGCGACAATGATGACTGCAAGCCATCACCGCACATTAAGTCCTTTCAAAACAGAATCCCAAGAGGCTTGATGCTTCTTACTACTCAAAGCCAATTGGTCATCTTGTCCGACTTTAAGGTCCGGCATGGTGTTTTTTACTTCTTCGACCATTTCTTTTGCTTCGGGATTACCTGCTTCTGCGGATTGAACAGTCGCTTGAGCCTGTGCAGGTGACATACCATGATGAGAGGCAATAGCCTGTGCTAATTTACCCCTGTATCCCCCTTTACCTGTCGCGGCTGTGATTGCATCATAACCACCTTCGGGTTTGTCATATTGTCCAAGTGCTACTTCGCGTGCTTTATTGCGTGAGGAGCCGGGCTTGTATCCTGCTTCGTCAACCATTTGGTCTGCGAATTGTTCTCTTGGGTCCGGTTCAGTCGCCGTAGCGGTTTCAGCCGGTGCTGGTGTCGGTGGTCCCGGTTGTGGGTCTTTTGGTTTAGTGATGTCCGGCATGGTGTTTTCTGCTTCAACAGGTGCGTCCTCATTCGCCGCGGCTTCTGCTTCGGGTGAGCCAGTGGCGAGTTCTTCTTGTTTATCTTCTTCTCCCATGTTAGAAGGCGCGAATGCCGCTTGTTGTGCTTCTCTTGCACCGCGTCGCTCTTCACCGCGTCGCTTCATACCATCCATGAATCCTTCTTGTGGTTCAGCGCGTCGCTCACCAATTCGTTTCACTTCATCACGCATAGCGTCTTCGGTTGATTGAGTCGCTTCACCGGCATTATTCATTGTAGGGGAGATATTGAAATCGCGAGCAAGTCCTTGACTTGTCCTTGCTTGCGCTCCATCCATTTGAGAATCATAGTCTGCACTACCCGGAACAAACTGTCGCGATGACTTTTCGTTTTCTCGATGTCCGCGACCAAGACCGCCTTCAAGTGCTGAACGACGAGCATCGTCTTCACCTGCGGCTCGCATTTGTCCAAATGATTGTTTTGCCGCGGCTGGGGCGTGTCGCAAATTGCTGATTCCACGACCTACTTGCTTTGCACCACGACCTGCCGCACCCATGAAGTTCTTCATACGCTCACCTATACCGCTGTCTTTAACGGCTTGAAGTGCGCGACCGCCAGCATCCATTGTGGCTCGACCTGCGGCTTGCATACCGCGACCTGCGGCTTGACCTGCTCGACCCATTGCGGGTCCGGCGGTGTTCTGTGCGAAGTCCATTGCCGCACCAGCACCAGCGGCCATACCGCGACCTGCGGCTTGACCTGCATTCATAGCACCTTGAGCCGCACCTCGACCTGCTCCCATGATAGCGCGGCCTGTCTTTGCCGCGGCATGTCCAGCGGCGGCTCCGTATTTACCAGCGCGCATAGCGTTCATCGCATTGGGGTCACCGTGGTATGAATCGAGGTTTTTCATGCGCTGTGCTGTGTTGTATTGATTTGTTGCTTGACGAGGACTTGTCACTGCTGTATTCATGAATGGTTGCGCGGCTTGTTGGTTGCGGTTAGCCATGAGAGGTTGATATTGTTGTTGTGGTTGCTCCGCTTCCTTCCGAATGATGTCGGGGTGAGAGTTTTCGCGCTCCGCGACAGCCTTGATAAGAGGTTCCCAAGTGTTGTCTTGAATATCGAACATAACATAGTTCATATCGGAGAGGTTGCCGCCTTTTGCGAAGATAAACTCCATAGTTCCTGTGTCGCGACCATGCTGAATCATACTGCTATTCCATTCTATTTCCCAATTGTTAACCATAGATTACGCCTCCACAAGACCGTTTGATGGCGCGAACCACAGCGTGCGTAGTGTTAAAGGATTTCGCTAAAACCTCCCAATCACCAAGCGACATAGCAATCGCGCGAACATCAATACTTGACATGCCTGTATCTTGTCCCAATCTGTGCATGTCGTAGGAATCCATCGGGTCATATTTTGTCAACAAAGAGCCACCTGCGTCGTGTAATTGCACGCGCTCCATGATTGTCGCGATGATACCCATTGGGTCATCATCGGACATTTGAAAATCTCTTCCCGCGGGGAATGGGTTGAATTGTGACAAATCTCGTTGTTGCCCCAAAGGGAGCGCGAGTTGAGGTTGTGTGGTCATAGCAGGTGCAGGTTCACTCATCGCCCCATCGTCAAGAACTGCTTGTGTTGGTAAAACATCAGCAGGTGAACCGCCGCTTAGGTGGTCGGGGAATTGTTCGTAAATGTGGTCCATATCACCCGCGAACTTACCCCTCATAGGGTGTCCTTCGTCAACCATACCAAGTGCCTCCATATCCAGTTGCTTACCACCTTCTGCGAGAGCGACTTTTCGCCACCCTCCCATCACGGCTTCGGGTGCTGATTGGGACATTGTGTATTGACCCGGTTCAACCCCCATCTGTTCTGCTAATTTTAACAAAGCCAAGATTTCAGTTGCTTTATTATTCCTTCCGTTATCACCGCCTCTTATTTTTGGTGCTATGTTATCGCGATGATTCTTGAACATAGCGTGAACATCATTGTTTGAATCGACTTGTAGTTTAGCGCGCATGTTGCGAACTACTTTATTGAGGCCGCTTTCTCGACCTTCTTTACCACTACCGTATAGCAATTGATTGACAGGTGCGCGAGCCATAGCCCTCGCAGTAGGTTGGTCATACCCCATAGCCTTGAGTTCATTCATTATTCTCGATGACATACCACCCGATGTCGAAGGAACGAAAAAATCATTTGGTAATATAGAAACAATATCCATAGGTGATATTTCACCGTAAGCCGCAGTTTGCGCGTGTAGGTCTTTGTAGTGATTTGGATATTTTGTATTCGACTTGGATGTTGGGTCGTCGTCATTTGAAGTATAGCGATGAGTGACACCATCTGTTATTTGTTGTGGTTCGATGACATTTTGCCCCGCTCCGAGTTCTGTGCTGACACCCATTTTTTCTGCTTCTTGTCGCAACTCATCAAAAATATGCAAAGCCGCGGATTCAAGATGTTGTCCAAGTTCAGCGTGTGCTTGATTACGCGGGTGGTTGTTTATCAGTTTGCCATCACTCGTTCGCGTTTGTCTCTTTGCGGTCGAAACGCGCCGACCTTGATGTCCCCCGTAGTGATTATTGGAGTATTCGGGGTGCAAAGTTCCATTCTCTATGAATGGTAATTTCAATGTATGGAGGTCATCACCACTACCGCGCTTGATGTCATTAAAACGATTCGTTGCATTGTTGAAAATTGTCTTCGCTAATTTCAGCGCGGAAGACTCACTTGTTGGTTTTCTCTTCGCACCCGTTTCGTCTTTGTATCCTTGTTTCATCATCTCGCGAGCCAAAATACCAGCGGCTATTTCCATCGGAAACTTACCTACTAATCCCTTACCACCCAATTCTTTGAATGGTTTTCCTGTCTTAGTGTTGATGTGAAAATGAGATATGCTTTCGTGGTCGGAGTCTTTTGAAGGAAAGGATTGCGGATGCATTTGTCCTTCACCATCGCGATACCACACTCCCTTACCCTTGATGATAATATCGCTCATCCCATACCACCTCGTCTTACATACAGGTCATACGGGTGAGTTCCCCACATTGTAGGGTCATCTTCGGGGTCGGTTTCAGTTGGACCTGTTGGTGCAGAAGTCATACGCTTTGTGCCTTGATTTGGTGTAGCACCACTTGGTGCATCATCAGCACTCGCATCCGCTTTACGCATTAAACGACGCAATGCGTGGTTGAGTTGGTCAATGAGTTGCCTGTATTCGATACGGTCGCGAGGCGATATGCCTAATTTCAATTTCTGTGCTTTCAAGAACTCTTCGGATGCGAGAATAGCGTCCGATGAACCCAAGCCACCAGCGGCCATAGCAGAAGCACCGCCACCAAGAGCGATGTCCTTAGACGCTTCTGCACCTCCCGGTGTTTTTGTCGTTCTTGGTTGACGAATTGCTTTACTGTGTGGTTTTGAATCTCTTGAGCCGCGCACAGCGCGTGGTTTTCTTGACTGTGTTGTGATAGTCGGCATCGGTGGTGTGATGTCTTGTGTAGGAGAATCTTGTCGAAGTTCTTGTCGAACATCTTGTGCTAATTTTTCGCGCGGGCTGGTTGATGCTCTCGCTTTCGATTTACCCGACGAGTAACTCAATACCCTCGGCCCTGTGGGTGTTGGTCTTCTTGTCCCCATCATCCCAAACGATGTGTAGGGTGCGCGAGCCGCACTCATTGTGGAAGCAATACCCGGTTGACGAACATTCCCACCCTTCAATTGCTTCTTGTTACCCTTTCTGCCTTTGGATGTTTCAGTTGTTTTCTTACCTTGTCTTCTTGAACGCTTACCCTTCTTAGCGCGTCTGCGTTGTAAAGAAGTGTCAATGGTTGTCGTCTTCTTAGGTTTTTCATCGTCGTATTTGATTTCACCTTTCTTCTTACGAATCATGTCAAAAGCGTCATCAATAAACGGTGCAGTGGATAGGAGGATGTTCATACCCCCACCTTTTGGATTAGCACCTGCGTTGGCTTCGTTTTGGCCTACTTGACCCGACATCTGCCCTGCTTCCGCTTGCCTTTTCATATCACTGTCTTCTTCATCTTCCTCATGTTTATCTTGAGAAATCTTAATTTTCATGTGTTGAAGACCTTGTAACTGTTTGGCGCGCTTATCTTGAGTTTCACGCTTCTTAGCATCGTGCTTCGCACGCTCTTCGGAGTCTTCGCGACCCACAGTTGAGTCTTCTTGTAACTCTTCTGCGCTATACCGCGGGTTAAATCGTAGCCCTTTGCTACTGCCTTCGGGTCCGCCAACCATCATTCATCACCTCCGACTAACTTAGTGCGCAATCGCGCCCAAACTTCGGGTGATTCTTTCGCTAATTCAACCTTTAGTATGTTGATAGTCTGTGCGGTTATGTTTTCAGTCACATTACCAGCCGCGCGTTCTTGCACTCTCAACATGTCTTTAACCGTTTCACGAACCTCTTTGTGGAGTGAAACAATGTTGCGAACATATTGAGGGTCGTTACGGTCAGCATCGTCAAGGAAATGACCAAGTTCACCATTAAGTCGCGATAAATTGTCTCGTATGCTTTGCATCTCATGACCCGACTCAACAATAATGATGTCAGCCGCGCCTTTTTGGACAATAGGTTTGAGGTGATGTTTGAGGTGATGATAAACACTTGAGTCGGGCATCTGCATATCCCCTGCGATTTCAGCCACAGTCATCGACGCGTTGAAATATGCTAACTCCAAGTTCTCTCGCTTTGGTGATGTGCATATTTTACACTCGCTGTTTGAACCCATGTGGTATTCACCCATGTGATTCCGAAAATGGCGGTCAGCACTCCCTTCTCGCCACCCTTTTTGTTTGTCTAAATCTTTGGCGATGACTAATCCAGCCTTCAACATATCTTCTATGCCGTCGCGTTCGGGGTCTTGACAGAAATTACAAGATGCTCTCGTTATACGCTCCCCCATAGCAAAGACCAAGTAGCCGTAGCAAAAGAGGGTTTCTATGCGAAAGAGGTTAGGGCGCGCTCCGAAAGTAGTAGGTGTTCCAATTTCAATGTCAACAGCGAGGAGTCTTACGCGAGCCGCGGCTGATGTTGTCAAGAATCAAAGAGTTGACTTGACAGAACGCGAGCGTCGATACAACATTTGTTTGAAATGCCCCGAACGGAACCACAACCGATGTAATTTGTGTGGATGTTTCTTGAAGACCAAAACGATACTCAAGAACAGCAAATGTCCTATTGGTAAATGGTCAACCTTGTTGACCGAGGCGGCGATAAACGATACCTGTTGCACTGAAACAAACGAAAAGCGCGCCAATGAGCCAACTCAAATCAGTTGAACTAAGTCTTGGACCGGAAAAGACCAAAATGATGAAACATCCGAGCGTCAGCGCGATGAGTTGCACCATAATCATGTCAACGATAACCGATTTACGCAAATTAGTCATGTCACTCATAGCGTTGTAAAGACTTGTTATATCCATTTCATCGTCCTCCTGTTGCCATAGAACGGACTAACGAGCCAAGACCGCCACCAACACTTTGCATCATACCGGGGTCAGCCATAGCCGAGTCCAACATACCTTGCATACTGCCTTGATTAGCCATAGCGACCATCTGTTGCACTTGCATTTGGTTCTGTTGGACCACATTAGATGAGTTGTTTTGGATTTGCGTCTTGCTCATGGTGACACTATCTGCTGTTGGTAACCCTTGAACCGCGCTAAAGTCAAACTTGTAACCCTCTCCGTCTTCAATTAAGCGCGCATTAGCGAGCATAGTATGAACTGATACCGCGACAACACTACTCAAGAGACTGATTAGCGGCTGAAAGTTAGCATCATTCATCAACCAGCGGTCAATGAGTGGGTTTGAAGTGATAAGCGCGGAGATAATGTCCATTTCGCTCGGCGGAGGTTGATATTGTTGTTGTCCCCACGGAGTTTGTTGTTGCATACCCATACCCATACCCATACCCATACCCATGCCTTGTGCGGGGACTTGTTGTTGTCCTCCACCTAATCCGAGGCTCATAGCCCCTGCTTGCGGTTGCTGTTGGTTGTTACTAAACGGCCATACCATGATAACACCTCACATGCTCCCTTCATTTGATTGTGTCGGTAACGGCATAATTTGATTCTGTTGTTGCTGTTGTTGTGATTGATGCATAGCGAGCGCGTCAAAAAGCAATCTTGAGTTGTTACCTGCTTGAAATTGACGCATATCGAACACTATCATAACCAAATCATTCGCTCCTGTCGCGGAGTTAGCAAAATGAGTGACTGGAATGTTGTCTTTTTTCAACATTTGAAAGAAAGGTTCGTATTTTACGAGGATTGGTGGTGTATTATCCTTCTTTTTGATACTGCTTATTGGCACAACGACAGTGGAAACACCTTTTCTTAGTTTGGCTTTGAGCGTCCCGTTGGTTTCTTCCTCTTCTTTTTCATCTTCTTTGAGCCATTTTGTCAATAAATGGTATAAATGAAGGTGTTCGGGACAGTATGTTCCCTTCAATTTACGCCCCGAAGTGACATTTTCGCGGGCTATAAACGCTTCATTTTCACCTGTGACTGGGTTTTTCATGTAAATATCGAACAAAGATTGGCCGGTTTCTTCGTCAATAACCTGTTCATAGATGTTTCCAGCCATGCGTAAGAGGTATTCGACATCACATCCGTCCACAACACAGCGCATTGTGTTGGTATTATAGCGATATTTGCCTCCCCACCACCTACGAGGCGAAAAAATGCTTCTTTTTAACGGTTTTAGGAGCCTATATGCTTGTTTTATGTCTTGACGGCGCGCTTTTGATGGGTTTGAGTGCCGCGAAGGGTAAAAATTGACTTGAGGCACTTCAATATGCGAACTTGCGTTCGACATCGCGGCTTGAGCGGTCGCTTGCTGTTGCATTTGAGCAAGACTCATCTGTGTTTGCGCGGCGAGCGTCAGTAAATCGTTTTGAGGTTTATTTCCAAGCATTTTATCACCAAGTTAACATTTCAATCATTGTTTTTTCAACATTCCAGCCGATTTTAGTCGCCATCATGCTAACGCGACATGGAATACCTGCTTTTTGAAGCCTCCGCATCGCTGGACGGTGAGCATCGAACACTTTATGTTCTCGCAAACGGTTCGATTGCCACAAAATGTTCGCGGTATCATCCCACCACTCGTCTGCTTTGTTCGCGACGAGCCATATTTGCTTAGGAGAATAGCGTTTCCCGCGCAGTCTTGTTTTCAATGAGCGATATTTCCATCGTTTTTCAATCAAAGAGTCAACGAGATACTCAAAACCACCCACTGCGTCGATAATTTGCGCTCCGTTACCTGTTAAAACGCGAGTGTCGGTTAAAAAAATGACAATCTCGACCTGTCTATCGACCATATCATCTATCCAAAGGTTCCAAAACCGCTGTTGTCCACCAATATCTGCTGAATGAACCACTCTTTTTTCACCTTGCCATCGAAGACGCTTGCGTGACGCTGTTGGTAACACATACCCACCACCGATGAGACGCTTTGGATGCATTGTTCTGTCATCTATGTCATCCATCTCGCCGGGCGTCCTCATAAATTGGTCGAGAGTGGTCTTGCCGACCATCGTTGGACCATAAACTCCGATTCTGCGCGGTTTTAGATAGTTGTAAAGTTCTTTTCCATAAACAACCGCACCCATAAGCGCGCTACCAGCAAATGTAGTAACCATTAGTTCACCCACTCGCGGACTTTGTTGTAAAACCACTCGACTGTTCCTTCCCAAATGCTTACATCACTCGCTTGTTCAAACCACGAAACGGCTAACGCGGTGACGAAGCCTGTAATGACACAGAATATCAACGCCTTGCCCTTCTCGTAGTAAGTATCGAGTGTGTTTTGAGTGTGTAAAGCGCGTAAGGTTGCTTCCGTAGCATCATCGCTTGGTGTTTTGAACAACCAACCCATTCATTTCACTTCCCTTTCTTCTTCGCGTAAGTGCCATCGGAGTTTCTACTACCTGTTTGATTGCCTAATTTCATTGGCTTTTTGGTATCCGCTTTGTGAGTCGGTGCTTCTTTTTCAACCTCGCTCATACCCATCAATCCAAGATATTGTTGAACTTCGGGGTCTTCTTCTAATGCTTCCATCTGTTTCGCGAAAGAAACTTCTTGTTTTTTAATCTCCATCTCCATTTGCGCTTGAGCAAAACGCATTTGTTGGTTTTGCATTTGACGCGTCATGTTTCGTTGCATGTTTGAAACAACAGCGCGTTGGTCCATACCGTCTTGTGCTAACATTTTGTAAATAAAATAAGACATGCCTTGCAATGTGAACGCGCCCATTGTGTATGTTATCCCATTCGTGTAAGTGTCGGGGGATGTGAGCCACAATTCAGCATCGAATACAGCAATCGCGCTTCCGACGAGAACGCTCACGAATGAAATCAATCCCAAGACTCTCAATTCATCTTTATTTTGTGGGTTCTGCTGTTGCATAAGCGTATCTCCTTGAGTAGTGCGTGTCGCGAACGCTACATAAGCATGTTGATTCACCCTTTTCTCGATATTATCATATTATTATCATAACAATATAGTAATTATTATTCTTATTAGAACAAAATGATATTATCGAGAATCAGTTAGGGAATTCCCCTTCGTTCGCGTAGATACTCTCCGGGTTTTGCCCTCCGTATGGCCCTGCTGATGGCGGCGCAGGAGTCCCCACGGTAGGATGGTCGGGGTATTGCGGGAAACTAATAGGCGGTTGCGGCCCAATCTTGTCAAGGAATCGTGGTTCTGTAATTCCCTGTTGCTGTCGCACACTTCGGTATTGGTGGTCCCTGTCCGCGGCCAATGCATACCCTTCCGCGTCACCTATTCTCGTTGGTGTGTGGATGGGGTGAGATAACTTTGTTGCCGCTTGCCCTGTTGATAAGTGACTTTGCAATTCTTTTGGTAATGCTCCATTAGCATAGGCTTGGGATACTTCTTCGTGACCATCAAATCCATCGTGCTTACCTTCTTCACCTTTTACCACACCACGAATATCTTCGCGCATTTTCCAATTCGGCATCGCGTTGTATTCAGTCATTCTCTTGACATTTTCGTAATTTTTACGGTCGATTGGTGAAGAAGCGCGGTCCCTGCTTTCTTGCAAAATTTCATCTGTTGGTTTCGTCATGAATGTTCTTGTTATTTCACCATCTTTACCGACTCC
>PAUP01000077.1 GCA_002712765.1 Cytophagaceae bacterium
TAATTCTTGCGCCCAATACATGGCCAGATAAAAATGACTTCCTCGATTGTCTAATTCGTTTACCTTTCGCGAAGGCGATTTTCTATTTTCTAAAAATTTAATGGTGGCTTGATCTAAGGCATCGGCAAGAACCTGTGCACTTTTATTGTCTGTACTCTCTGCTGTATGCTCAAGCGAAACAGCTAGTGCCAAGAATTCACCTAAAGAATCCCAGCGCAGATGCCCTTCAGATAAGAACTGCTGTATGTGTTTTGGTGCCGATCCACCTGCGCCCGTTTCAAATAAACCACCACCGTTCATAAGGGGTACAATCGATAGCATTTTGGCGCTGGTTCCTAGCTCTAGAATAGGGAAGAGGTCGGTGTTATAATCTCTCAAAACATTTCCAGTGACAGAAATAGTATCCAAACCATTCTTCATTCTGGCCAAGGTAAATTCGGTAGCCTTTACCGGAGACATGATATCGATCTGTAGGCCATCTGTAAAGTGCTCAGACAAGTAGGCCTTTACTTTTTTAATGAGTTGGGCATCATGGGCACGATCTTCATCCAACCAGAAGATGGCAGGAGTTTGTGTCGCATGCGCTCTTTTAACGGCTAGCTTCACCCAATCTCTAATAGGCGCATCTTTTACCTGACACATTCTCCAGATATCACCAGTTTCCACCTCATGTGTGGTTAGCGTTTTGCCATCCTGATCAATTACTTTGACCACACCATCAGCGGCAATTTCAAAGGTTTTATCATGTGAGCCGTATTCTTCTGCTTTTTGTGCCATGAGCCCCACATTTGGTACTGTACCCATTGTTTTAGGATCAAAGGCACCATGTTGCTTACAAAAATCAATAGTGGCTTGGTAAATACCAGCATAACTACTATCAGGAATGACTGCCTTGGTATCTTGCTGTTCTCCTTGAGCATTCCACATTTGACCAGAAGTTCTAATCATCGCCGGCATAGAAGCATCGATAATAACATCACTAGGAACGTGAAGATTGGTTATTCCATTATCAGAATTTACCATAGCCACATCAGGACGATTGTTCATACAGTTTTCTATATCTGCTTCTATCGTAGTTCTTAAGGCATCTGGTAACTCTTGAATTTTTTGCATCAAATCTCCAAAACCATTATTGACATCAACACCAAGATTATCAAAGGTTTCTTGATGTTTTTCAAATACAGGCTTAAAGAAAACACGTACGGCATGACCAAATATGATGGGGTCAGAAACCTTCATCATAGTCGCTTTCATATGTAAAGAGAAAAGCACGCCTTTGTCTTTGGCATCCTGAATTTGATGTTCGAGAAAAGACAGCAGTGCCTTTTTACTCATGGCAGTAGCATCTATGATTTCTCCTTCTAACACCGCTACTTTCTCCTTGAGAATGCGAGTGTTTCCGCTAGTATCTTGGTGTACGATTTGAACATGTCCCTGCTTTTCTATGGTACAGGACTTCTCGTTATGTCTAAAATCTCCTGCCGTCATCGTCGCGACATGTGTTTTAGAGTCTGAAGACCAGGCTCCCATGCTGTGTGGATTATTTCTAGCGTACTGTTTTACGGGTTTTGGGGCACGACGGTCAGAGTTTCCTTCTCTTAGGACGGGGTTTACAGCACTTCCTAATACTTTTGCAAAACGTTTACGCAATGCAATTTCATCTTCTGTTTCGGGTTCTTCAGGAAAATCTGGAATGTCATATCCATGGGCTTGTAATTCGCTTATTGCAGCATTGAGCTGAGGTACAGACGCACTAATATTAGGAAGTTTGATAATGTTAGCTTCTGGCTGTTTTGCCAGATCTCCTAAAGAAGATAGGGCGTCGGCTTGTTTTTGCGCCTCGGTAAGGCGTTCTGGGAAATTGGCTATGATTCTACCCGCCAGCGAAATATCTTCTAGAGCAATATCTATATCAGAAGATTGGGTAAATCGTTTTATAATAGGCAAAAAAGAATGTGTTGCCAGCATTGGAGCCTCATCGGTAAGGGTATATTTTATCGTTGTTTTTTGTGTCGCCATGTAGTACGTAAATTTTTTAAAAAAGTGACGCGAGCCGTTTGTTCGCGTAAAGGATTGCAAATATAACCAATAGGATGGATTTTTGGGAATGTAAAAATGCCATCCCTAAAAGTCGATTTAAAAAGACAGGGTGTATGCAGTTGCTATACCTGCATAAACATCTAATCAGGTCTGTATCACTCCTAAATTAAAGGGCTTTTCAATAGGTGCATGATTGGCCGCTTCTATTCCCATCGAAATCCATTTTCTGGTGTCGAGTGGATCTATAATGGCATCGGTCCAAATTCTCGAGGCTGCATAATATGGTGAGATTTGCTCGTCATAGCGCGCTTTTATACGATCGTACAATTCCTTTTCAACTTCTGGAGTAATCTCTTTGCCTTGTTTTTTTAAGGAGGCCGTTTCAATTTGTAATAATACTTTGGCGGCCGAGTTACCACTCATCACGGCCAGTTCGGCACTAGGCCAGGCTGCGATTAGTCTTGGGTCGTAGGCTTTACCACACATGGCATAATTACCAGCACCATAAGAATTGCCTATGATGATGGTAAATTTTGGGACCACACTGTTGGATACGGCATTCACCATTTTTGCACCATCCTTAATGATACCTCCGTGCTCGCTTTTACTTCCTACCATAAAGCCTGTAACATCTTGTAAAAATACTAGGGGTATTTTCTTTTGATTGCAATTAGCAATAAAGCGGGTGGCTTTATCGGCGCTGTCAGAATAGATCACTCCTCCAAACTGCATTTCTCCTTTTTTGGTTTTGACTAATTTGCGTTGATTGGCAACAATTCCAACTGCCCAGCCGTCAATACGGGCATAGCCTGTTAATATGCTCTGACCATATCCTTCCTTATACTCATCAAATTCAGAATGATCTACGAGTCTATGTATGATTTTACGCATGTCATATTGCTCGGCTCTAGAGGCGGGCAGGATGCCATAAATTTCTTCTTGTTTCTCTTTGGGTAGGGCGGCCTCACTTCGGTTAAACCCAGCTTTGGTGTAGTCTCCTATTTTATCCATCAGCTTTTTGATGGTGTCTAAAGCATCTTTGTCATCTTTGGCTTTATAATCGGTCACACCGCTAATTTCGCAATGGGTAGTGGCGCCTCCCAGGGTCTCATTATCTATGGTTTCGCCAATAGCGGCTTTGACCAAATAACTTCCTGCTAGAAAAATACTGCCAGTCTTATCTACAATTAATGCTTCATCGCTCATAATGGGCAAATAAGCACCACCAGCTACGCAGCTGCCCATCACCGCCGATATCTGGGTAATTCCCATACTGCTCATTACCGCATTGTTTCTAAAAATACGTCCAAAATGTTCTTTGTCTGGAAAAATCTCATCCTGCATGGGTAGGTATACCCCAGCACTATCCACCAGATAAATAATTGGGAGTTTATTTTCTATAGCAATTTCTTGAGCGCGTAGATTTTTTTTGCCTGTAATAGGAAACCAAGCCCCCGCTTTTACTGTAGCGTCATTGGCCACTACAAGACACTGCTTGCCCGAGACATATCCTATTTTGATAACCACACCACCACTAGGACAACCTCCGTGTTCTTCATACATACCCTCGCCAGCAAAGGCAGCAATCTCGATACATTTTTTTGGGTCATCTACCAGATAGTCAATGCGTTCTCGAGCGGTCATTTTACCTTTGGCATGATGTTTATCGATGCGTTTTTGGCCGCCTCCCAATTTGATTTTGGCCAAACGTTTATTTAAATCTGATAGGCGTAGTTTATTGTGGTCTTCGTTTTTGTTGAATTCTAAATCCATGTAGTTTATTTTATGGCGTCCTTTAATGGTAGGTAAACGCCGAACGAATTTACAAAAACCCGAGCAGTTCACCTTCGCCGATTACGCAAAATTAGTCGATATTTGCGATGTTAAAATCGACTAAAATATAGCTGGTTATCCTATTATCTTTAAGTTTACAGTAGTAGCGAGAGGTAATAGATATCAAATAGATGAGATTATGGGAATGAATAAAAATACAGTACTTGCTTGGGCTACATTTATTATGATTATTGTAGGACTTGGCCTTATAGGATTAGGAGCATTTCGATATAATGAGGTAGCCGGCTGGGGCTTTGCTGCAGTGGGAGTAGGCTTTCTTGCCAACGCCTGGGTCTTTAATGCGCTCAAAGGACGGGTGTAACAAATACAGACCAAATGCTTGAGGCATTTCAACAACAATTAGAACAACTTTGGGATAGGTCAATATCAGGTCCTATGCTTATCGCTTGCAGTGGGGGGCTTGATAGTGTTGTACTCGCACATCTAGCCCATCAATCAAAACTCAATTTTGCCTTAGCCCACTGTAATTTCAAGTTAAGAGGAGACAGTAGCGATCAGGATCAGAGTTTTGTCAAAGCCCTCGGCCATAGCTTAGGAGTTAAATGTTATACAACTACTTTTGATACGACCGCTTTCGCGAAAGCACAAGGTATATCAATACAAATGGCCGCACGCAGATTACGCTACGACTGGTTTGAGAAGTTGCGTAAGCAGCACCGATACCCTTGGTTGTTCACAGCACATCACCTCAATGATAGTTTGGAAACCTTTATGATCAATACAGGGAGAGGTACTGGGCTAAGTGGTCTCTTAGGTATTCCTGAAGATACTAATAGAGTACTCAGACCGCTGTTACCCTTTTCGCGTAAGCAAATCCATCAATACGCATTGGATCAAAAATTGGAATGGCGAGAAGATAGCAGTAATGCCTCTGATCATTACTTGCGCAATCACTTAAGGCATCATGCCATAGTCAATTGGGAGGAAGCCCAACCACAACTGCTTGAAAATTTTAAAAATACACTTGCGCATTTAAAACAAACTGATGCCCTTTTAAAGGTGTATGTCGATGGCTTACGCCAACAGTTTTGTTATCCTATAGATTCGATACAAGGCCCATCTGGAGTTGTCATCGCTTTAGATAAATTGATCGCCCACCCGCAGTATGAGGCGGTGTTATACGCATTATTATCGCCTTATGGTTTTACAGCTTGGGCAGATATTTATCGTTTACCTCAATCACAATCGGGAAAGCAGATCTTTTCTTCGACTCATAGGGTATTAAAAAATAGAGCACAGTTAGAGGTGTATCCTTTAGCAAAAGTCGAACAAGGCTCGTACCAATGGTCTGGTAATAAAGATACGTTGAGCGGAGGCTTTGGGATATTGCGCAAAGAAGCACTACAGGCAGCAGAACCCCTTTCTAAAAATGAGATTATAGTAGATGCCGATCGTTTACAATTTCCACTTGTTATAAGAAGATGGCAGCACGGCGATTACTTTTATCCCTTAGGAATGCAGGGCAAAAAAAAGTTGAGTAAATTTTTTAAAGATAAAAAGCTATCTTTGGTCGCCAAGCAGCAAGTCTGGGTACTTTGTAGCGGCGAGGATATCGTTTGGATTATCGACCATCGGGCCGACCAAAGATTTGGAGTTGTAGCTACTACCCAACACTATTTAAAAATCACGCATATATGAGACTTTATAAGTTTGTCTTCTTTATAGTAATCACCGTTGGTAGTCTCACAAGTCAAAGCCTGCAAGCTCAGGTGTTTACTGGTGAAGCCAAAACCTATGATCCCGTAGCTTGGTCTGGAGCTGTCGAGCAATTGAGCGAAACAACCTACGCTTTACATTTTGATGCCGAGGTAGAACAGGGGTGGCACATCTACAGCCAGTATACGGCTGCCGGAATGCCATTTCGGTTTGATTTTAAAAAGAAGGGAACGTATTATGAGCTCGAAGGTGCGGCCGTAGAGGGCGATACAACCAAGCAGTACAGTGATATCTTTGGCGAATATGAGACCTTTATCGATGGCTACACCCCAAGACTTACTCAAAAAATTCGTTGGACCAACCCAGAGCAGTCTGTAATCAAATCGGTCATCTCGTATCAGGTTTGCGATGAGGTGTGCATACCGCAAGATTTTTATGTGGTACACGACCTCGCCAAACAAGTGGCTCTGGTGTTTGAAACCTATAAAGAGTTTGATGCTTATGGTCAAAGCTCAGAAACGATATCCCAGACAAAACAGCTCAATGATTCTTTTAATGATACTCAAGAGAACAAAGGCTTGTGGACCCTATTTATACTTTCCTTTGGGGGTGGGCTGTTGGCCTTGCTTACTCCATGTGTGTTTCCGATGATACCAATGACGATTGGTTTTTTTACCAAACAAAGCAAGACCAGAACTGCGGGCATAAAAAATGCTATAGTTTATGGTCTGAGTATCATATTTATTTACGTAGTCTTAGGACTTAGTGTGGTGGCCATTTTTGGCGCCGATGCTTTAAATGCCTTATCTACCAGTGTGACCTTTAATCTGATCTTTTTTGTCGTGTTGATCATTTTTGCGATATCCTTTTTGGGTGCTTTTGAAATCCAGTTGCCCAATTCTTGGGCCAATAAAGTAGATCGACAGGCCGATCGGGGTGGGATGGTAGGTATCTTTTTTATGGCTTTAGCATTGGCCATCGTGTCTTTTAGCTGTACAGGACCTATTGTAGGCACGACTTTGGTGCAAGCTTCCTCAAAAGGCGGGCTTGCCCCAGTTATTGGTATGCTTGGCTTTTCTAGCGCAATAGCGATTCCGTTTGCTTTATTTGCTATGTTTCCAGCTTGGATGAGTTCTCTGCCCAAATCTGGCGGATGGCTAAATTCGGTGAAGGTTGTTTTAGGCTTTTTAGAACTGGCGTTGGCCTTTAAATTTTTGTCAAATGCAGATTTAGTATTACAGGCCCATCTTCTGGAGCGTGAAACCTTTTTAGCGATCATCATTGCTATTGGTCTTGGTCTGGTACTTTATCTCTTTGGAAGATTAAAACTTCCTCACGATAGTGATCTCAATCACCTTTCGGTAGGGCGAGTACTTTTGGGACTAGTGACTTTGAGTTTTGTAATCTATCTCATACCAGGACTTTGGGGTGCACCCTTAAAGATGATTAGCGGTTTTCCTCCGCCTATGAATTACAGTGAGTCACCTTATGGTGTAGGTGCTGCCAAAAGTGGGGGTTATATCAAATCGACTCAGTCTATTCCAGATCAAGCCGAGTTAGGACCATTAGATTTGCTGGCTTTTACAGATTATGAGGCAGGTTTGGCGTACGCCAAAGAAAAAAATAAACCTGTCTTACTCGATTTTACTGGGGTGGCTTGTATCAATTGCCGCCGTATGGAAGAGCGGGTTTGGTCTGATCCAAAAGTGTTGAATTTATTATCAAACCAAGTAATTTTGATTTCGCTTTATGCCGATAAAATAGACGAATTGCCAGAGTCTGAACAATACATTAGCGAGACTACAGGCAAACTCATACGTACCATCGGAAATAAATGGAGTGATTTTCAAATAGAACGCTATAAAGTAAATGCCCAGCCCTATTATGTGCTGATCGATCACGACGAAAATAATCTCAATCAACCTGTGGGCTATTTGCCAGATATCGACAAATACGAAGCTTGGCTCAAACAAGGTATTGAACGTTTTAAATCAAAATAATATGAAAAAAACAATCCTAATCGTACTCTTTCTCATTGGATGGAGTTTTCTACCCGCCGCCACAACTGGGGTCAAGGCACAGCAACAAGACTATGATGTTGCGCAGTATTACAACAAACAGGAAGTGAGCATACCAATGCGAGATGGTATCAAATTACACACAACCATATATTCGCCTAAGGATACCTCGACCACATACCCTATTCTTATGATGCGAACGCCATATAGTTGTAGACCTTATGGCGAAGACAAATTTAGATCGAGAATAGGGCCTAATTCCTATTTGATGAAAGAAGGAAATATCATTGTTTATCAGGATGTGAGAGGCCGATGGATGAGCGAGGGCTCTTACGATAATATGCGTGCCTTTATCCCAAACAAAAAGGAGGGAGAGGTTGACGAGGCCAGTGACACCTATGACACCATAGAATGGCTGGTCAATAATGTAGACAACTTTAATGGTAATGTAGGGACTTGGGGTATCTCTTATCCTGGATTTTATGCGACCTATTCGCTATTAAGCGGGCATCCTGCATTGAAAGCAGCCTCACCACAGGCGTGTATTGGCGATTTCTTTTTTGACGATTTTCACCATAACGGAGCTTATTTATTGAGTTATTGGAGGGCAACTGCGGTTTTTGGATACCAAAAAGAGGGGCCTACAAAAGAAGCCTGGTACTCTTTTCCTGAGTTAAATAGCGACGATCAGTTTGATTTTTTCCTCAAGACAGGTCCTTTGTCTAATCTTGATCAATACTACGACGCTTCTAATGAATTTTGGACACAGCTCAAGGAGCACCCTAATTATGATGAATTCTGGCAATCTAGAGGTTTGATACAGCATTTAGAAAACATAAAGCCGGCTGTAATGACTGTGGGTGGTTTGTATGATGCCGAAGATCTTTACGGTCCTTGGGAGACCTATAAGAATATTGAGAAGCGCAGTGACACCTATAATACGGTAGTTTTTGGCCCTTGGAGTCATGGGGATTGGGCAAGAACCAAAAAACGTCAGGCTGTAGGTAATGTGTATTTTGGTGATGATATCTCAGACTATTTCCAAAAGGAAATAGAGACCAAATTCTTTAACCATTGGCTCAAAGGTCCTGCCGATGGGCAGACGGGACTTCCCGAAGCACATGTCTTTGATTCAGGTACAAAAGAGTGGCGTAGCTTTGAAAGCTGGCCTCCCAAAAATGTTAACCGCACACCTTATTATCTTGATCGAGATGGACAATTAAATTTTACGCCAACAAAATCTGAAGAGGCACGCAGTTTTGTAAGTGACCCAGCCAATCCTGTACCCTATGCCGAAGGTAAAAAAATGGTGTTTACTCCGCGTAAGTACATGAGTGACGATCAGCGTTTTGCAGGAGCCCGTCCAGATGTATTGGTTTACGAAACCCCAGTTATGGACGAAGACCTAACTTTAGCGGGAGATATTACGGCCAAACTATTTGTGGAAACCACAGGTACTGCTGCAGATTGGATTGTAAAAGTGATCGATGTGTACCCAGATACTGCAAAAAACACTCAAGAAACCGAAGAGGGAGTCACAATGGCTGGCTATCAGCAAATGGTGCGTAGTGAGGTGATGCGTGGCCGCTTTAGAAATAGCATGGAGAACCCAGAACCATTTACCCCAGGTAAAATAGAAACGGTGACTATCAAACTTCAGGATGTTTTACACACCATAAAAAAAGGCCATAAACTCATGATACAAGTTCAAAGCACATGGTTTCCTTTAATTGATTTAAATCCTCAAACCTATGTAGATAATATATTTAAGGCCAAGGAGAGCGATTTTAAAAAACAAACCCACAAGGTGTATCACCAATCAGAAATAGTGGTAGGTATATTGGAAGAGTAGTTTGATAAGGGAATAAAAAGAAAAACATCCCGCATAATGCGGGATGCCTTTCACCCCTAAATTTATGAAAGCAACCCTAAGGCTGCCCATAAGCCTCTTGAATAAGGCGTTGTAAATATACTTGTTATTTCTGTAAAGACTAAGGCATTATATAGAATTTCTATCGGATGATTACGGTAGATATGGGTGTAAAAAAGAAAAACACCCCGCATAACGCGGGATGCCTTTCACCCCTAAATTCTTGAAAATTTGACTTCGTTATCTAACACTCACGAATTCAAACGAAGCTTTTGTTTTCCTTGTAAACTAACCTAAACAATTGTTGTTTTATTACATTGTAAATATACTGGTCATCTCAAATTTTTAAAAGGGGTATTTACCCCTTTTTTACGTAATAAATTCCTCAAATTGAATCAATTTGGATGATATTGTCCGAGTTATGCCGTTAACTGTGTCGTTTTACAACCGTTTCCGAAGATTCATATATGTTCGGATTTAGTAGGATGAGGCTGTCTGCTTTCTTTCTACATTACTTCTCAAAACAACACCATGATTACCAAAGTTTTTGGAAGCGCTGTCCTTGGAGTAGACGCCACCACAATTACCGTAGAGGTTAATGTAGATAAAGGAATAGGCTATCATCTGGTAGGCTTACCCGATAGTGCCATCAAAGAAAGTAATTTCAGAATTGCAGCGGCTTTGCAAAATCACGGCTTCAAAATTCCGGGCAAAAAAATCATTCTCAATATGTCACCTGCCGATATGCGTAAAGAAGGATCGGCCTATGATTTACCACTGGCTTTAGGTATTCTTATTGCCTCAGGCCAGATCGAAGGCATGGACATAGGATCATATGTTATCATGGGAGAGTTGTCATTAGACGGTAGTCTTCAGCCAATAAAAGGCGCCTTACCCATAGCGATCAAAGCGAAAGAAGAAAATTTCAAAGGATTTATCTTACCGATACAAAATGCAAAAGAAGCGGCCATAGTAGATGGCATAGCCGTATACGGGGTGTCTACTATTAGTCAAGTTATCGCATTTTTTAGTAAAGGCACTCCTTTGCAAGAAACCACGGTAGATATACAGCAGGAGTTTTACAAAGAGCTACAACAGCCCGAATTTGACTTTGCCGATGTCAAAGGACAAGAATCTATCAAAAGATGCATGGAAATAGCAGCTGCCGGCGGTCATAACATCATTCTTATAGGGCCTCCTGGTAGCGGTAAGACTATGCTTAGCAAACGCTTGCCTAGCATATTGCCACCTATGTCATTAAGAGAAGCCTTAGAAACTACAAAAATTCACAGTGTGGTAGGGCGTCTCAAAGCACATGAAGGATTGATGAGTCAACGTCCTTTTAGAGCACCACATCACACCATTTCGGATGTAGCTTTGGTAGGTGGAGGGTCTTACCCGCAACCAGGAGAAATTTCGCTCTCGCACAATGGCGTTTTATTTCTGGATGAACTGCCAGAATTTAAAAGGTCGGTGCTCGAGGTGATGCGACAACCCTTAGAAGATCGAGAGGTTACTATATCCAGAGCACGATTTACAGTAACTTATCCCAGCAGCTTTATGTTGGTAGCTAGTATGAATCCAAGCCCAGGAGGCTATTTTAATGATCCTACAGCTGCTGTGAGTAGTTCGCCTCAAGAAATGCAACGGTATTTGGGCAAGATTAGCGGGCCCTTACTCGATCGTATTGATATTCACATTGAGGTAACCCCTGTTCCCTTTGACAAATTGAGTGAGTTGACAAAGTCAGAGTCTAGTTTGGCTATACGCCAGCGGGTAACAGCAGCGAGAGCCTATCAAAGTGAACGCTTTCGCGAAAGCAAAAACACCCATTACAATGCACAAATGAATGTTAAGCAAATCCGAAAATACTGCAATCTTGACGCTAGCTCATTACAGCTCTTAAAGGCGGCGATGGAACGCTTGCATTTGTCGGCTAGAGCCTATGACCGAATTTTGAAAGTAGCCCGAACCATAGCTGATCTTGATGGTAAGGATCAAATTAAAGACGAGCACATTAGTGAGGCTATCCAGTATAGAAGTCTGGATAGAGAAGGCTGGTTGGGTTGATTTTCAGCTTTAAAAGTGTTGATAATCAGTATATTGTGTTATATTTAAGAGCCAGTTACTCGATGTTGAAGTGACTTCCTCCATGGCCTAACACGATACGAACTTTGGTATGGAAACAAAATTTGGCTTTCTTCTAATGCCAGTAGCTGCATTCAAAACCTGGCTTTCTGGACAGGACATAGCACGCACTGTTCTTTTTATTCAACAACACCACACCTTTTCTCCAGCCTATTGTCATTTTGATGGTCAAAATCACTTTGCCTTACAACAAAGTATGAAACACCATCACGTGACTAATAATGGTTGGAGTGACATAGGACAGCAGTTGACCATCTTTCCCGATGGAAAAGTAGCGACAGGAAGAAGTATGGAACGCGCGCCGGCTTGTATTTTTGGGAATAACCGCCATGCCGTATGTATAGAAAATGTAGGTTTTTTTGACGAGCACCAAGATGTGATGAATCCCGCGCAGGAAGAGGCTATACTTGAGGTCACGGCAGCTCTATGTCAAAAATTTAATATCCCAATTACCACAGATCGTATTGTATACCATCATTGGTTCGATTTGAGTACAGGGGTAAGGACTAACGGTAGTGGATCTACTAAGTCCTGTCCTGGGACTAATTTTTTTGGAGGCAATTCATTGGATAATTGTCAAAACCATTTCTTACCTAGACTACGCCAAAAGATTACAGGGCCATTGGATGGGGTGCCACCAGCAGCCTTACAATTTTATGGCTGGGTTACGGCCAATAGGCTCAATATCAGAAAGGGGCCTAAGGCTAGCTTTGATATCATAGGTCAGAGTAGGCTAGGTGCTGTGTTGCGTATCTATGATCAAAAGGAGCGGTGGTATAAAATTTCTAATTCTAAAGAAGAATGGGTTTATGGCAACTACGTCCAGAAAATACACAGAGCAACGGTTAATACCGATGTACTTAATGTGCGAAGTGGTCCTTCTACTCAGTTTCATGTCGTGGGGGCCGTGCTTCAAAATCAGGAAGTTTTTGCCTATGAAGAAAAGGACGGTTGGTCGCGTATAGGTATAGACCAGCAATGGGTTTCCAATCATTTCTTAGACATTACGAGCTAGCCACCTTTTGACGATTTTTATGAGGTGAGATCTAAGTCATTTTAAATCTGTAATATTGAAAGTGAAATGCGTAAGCGTTAGGCTTGCCTGCACCTTAAGATATTATAAGATTACCAATGTATCTATATTACTTCAAAAGGCTCAAATTGACGATGCATCTATGAAAAATCGTTTTAAAATTTCTGGTCCTGGCGTATTGATCGCCGCTGCTTTTATAGGTCCTGGTACAGTGACGGTTTGTACCCTAGCTGGGGTCACTCATGGCTACACCTTACTTTGGGCCATGGTATTGTCGGTAGTGGCAACTATTGTTTTGCAAGAAATGGCTGCTCGCATAGGACTTATTTCTGGGCAAGATTTGGCTACCGTCATTAGACAGCAAATACCAGGAAAGTCTTCACGATTTTTTGCCATTTTATTGATGCTTTGTGCAATTGTGATTGGCAATGCAGCCTATGAAGCTGGCAATATTAGTGGGGGAGTTTTAGGCCTTGAATCTTTGGGGTTTGATGCAACTATTGGATGGGGCAATTATTACATCAATGGTTGGAGTTTCATTTTAGGTGGGCTTGCTGCTGTATTGTTATATGTAGGGAATTATAAAATTTTGGAACGTGTATTGGTGGCTATGGTACTGGTAATGAGCATTGCTTTTTTGATTACCGCAGCTTTAACCCGTCCAGATATATGGGCCATCTTTAAGGGGAGTTTGTGGCCTCAAATTCCAGAAAACGGACTGTTAATGGTGGTTGCTATTGTAGGGACCACCGTGGTGCCCTATAATCTGTTTTTACACGCTTCATTGGTTAATGAGCGTTGGAAAGGCAAAGCACATCTAGCCGCTGCCAAAAGAGATACTGTAGTGGCTGTAATATTGGGGGGTATTGTATCTATGGCTATTATGATTTGCGCTGCTGCATTACAAGGGACTCAAATATCTAATGCCTCCGATTTGGCCCTAAGTTTAGAACCGCTATTTGGAGACTATGCGCGTTATTTTGTAGGGGTTGGGCTAGGAGCGGCAGGATTGACATCTGCCATTACTGCCCCACTAGCCGCTGCCTACGTCGTACAAGGATGTTTGGGCTGGAAACCCAATTTAAAGGGGGTCAAATTTAGAGCGGTCTGGATGAGTATTCTCGGTATAGGTATTATTTTCTCCTCTTCAGGCTATAAACCTATACAAATCATTCAATTTGCTCAAGTAGCAAACGGTGTGTTGCTCCCTGTAATGGCGGGCTATTTAATTTGGCTGGCCAACAAGAAGCAGGTTCTGGGGAGCTATGTCAATACTAAGGTGCAGAATATTCTAGGGATCTGTATTTGGTGTATTGTACTAATTTTAGGACTTCGGCTTATCTTTAAAGTCTTGGGAATACTGTGATGCAAGAGATAGATTTTAATAGTGATGTAGGCGAGGGTATAGGAAATGATGCTCGCATTATGCCTTTTTTGAGTTCTTGCAATATTGCTTGTGGAGCTCATGCGGGTTCTGAAAGTATTGTAGCGGCTACCGTTCGTCTGGCTCTGGCGCATCAGGTTAAGATAGGAGCCCATCCTTCCTACCCTGACCCCATAAACTTTGGTCGTGTGGTACAACCAATGCCAATAAAGGATCTTAGTGTCACCGTCAAAGAACAAATACTGCTGGTCAAACAGAGCGTCAAAACGCAAGGAGGTACGCTATCTCATATCAAACCCCACGGAGCGCTTTACAATCAAGCGGCAGTAGATGCCCGCATTGCCGATTGTATCATCGATTCTGTACTTGAGGTTGCACCAGAGTGTAGCTTGTATGTGCCCTACCAATCGGTGGTCGCGCAACGGGCCAAAGAGAAACTGAATATTAAACAAGAGGGCTTTGCAGATCGTAATTATCAAAGTGATTATAGTCTGGTAGCTCGGTCTTTGCCCGAGGCTGTGTTGATGAGTCCTCCAGAGGTTTGGGATCATGTATTGCCTATGCTTACCAAAAATGAGCTCAGAACCATTGAAGGTACCACACTTCCTTTTCAATTGGAGACGCTCTGTTTTCACGGAGATCATCCCAATGCTGTTGCCATTCTTCAATATGTTTATGAGCAATGTCGAGCGCATCAAATCGCTATAGTATGACACCATACGACAACTATGACATTTTTCCTTTAGGTACTCAAGCTATCCTTATAAGGTGGGCACCACGAGAGCATTCTCAATTTTTGCCCTATTTGCTTGCCATAAAAAATAGGCTAGTGTTGCATTTTGAGGTGGAGGTCGTTCATACGTACGCTCAAATTCTTCTCAAAATGGCACCTTCGCCAGCGGTTCTTAAACAGCTCAAAAAGCTACTAGATCAAGAGATAGAACCGTTAGCCAATAAATCGGTGATTCATCATATCCCAGTTTGTTATGATCTCGAATTTGGTTTGGATTTGAATGCTTTCACGAAAGCAAAACAAGTAGCGCCACAAACTATTATAGACTGGCATTGCGCACCAAGATATACCATTGCCTTTTTAGGATTCTTACCTGGATTCCCATATTTAACAGGTCTCGATCCTCGTTTACATTTTCCAAGAAAGAAAAAACCAGCCTTTAATATACCCAAAGGTGCTGTGGCTATTGGGGGAAGTCAAACCGGAATATACCCTCAGGAAAGCCCCGGTGGTTGGCACATTATTGGGAATACACCTATACGATTATTTGACCCCAAGGCAAACAATCCGTCGCCTTTTAGCCCAGGAGATCAAATTCAATTTAATCCAGTGTCTTTTAGCAAATACAACACAATTGCCCAAAAAGTGGCTAGGGGTACCTATGACTTAAAAACCACCCAATCGTGAATGGTCTGATCGTTATACAGCCAGGATTTTGGACCAGTGTACAAGACGCTGGTCGTTTTGGATATGCCCATCTAGGAATACCACAAAGCGGTGTGATGGATAGAAGCGCTATGGCTATGGCCAATGGGCTATTAAATAACCGCCCAGATGCTGCTGTTATTGAATGCACGCTTAAAGGGCCTGTAGTCGCATTTGAAAAAGATACTCATTTTGTAATAACCGGAGGTGGTGTTACTGCTGATTGTGCTGGAAAAGCAGTAAAGCATTCAGCGGTAGCTTTCGCGAAAGCGGGAGATCATTTAAATATTGGCGCTGTAAGCCGAGGCAGCAGGGTCTATCTCGCTGTTGCAGGTGGCATCATGACAGAAAAGGTGTTAGGAAGCAGAAGTATGTATGCTCCATTGACGGCTCCCAAGCTTGAAAAGAAGGATTTTTTGCCCATAGGTAGGTCGCGATATGGCGCCATAAAGGGTGCCAAATTAAAAAGTATAGTATCAAATATAAGTGGCGACAAGCCAGAAGCCCTTTGTCTTAAAGTGTTTAAAGGTCCAGAGTATCAGTGGTTGTCTTTAGACCAAAGACAAGCGCTGTTGCGACCTAACAACGTGTCGAAGTATTTAAATAGGATGGCTTTACAATTTGAGAAAAAACTGCAACATCATATGCCAGATATGCATACAGCTCCAGTCATCCCAGGAACGATACAATGTACTCCAGATGGTAGTTTGATTGCCTTGTTGTATGATTGTCAGACCACAGGAGGCTATCCCAGGGTTTTGCAATTGACATCCGAAAGTTTGAATAGTCTTGGGCAACTTCAGGCCGATGATAAGGTGTATTGGGAGTTGTTATCGTGATTCAGAATTGCGATCTTCAATAAAAATATCGCTAAGTATTTGTATGGTATCTCCTCTGCCTAAAGTTTCTTCGATCTTGGCTGCTTCTTCACCACATACCGGACTATTGAGCATCGTATTCCATAATGCGTTAATAAACTCTGCATACTCTAAACCGTCATGCCACGCGGCCAGACCTTCTTGTCTGCATTTGGCATAAATCTTTTCGATAGCATTTTTGCTATACGCAAGCGTAGAAGGCATAACTTTAGGTCTTGCGCTGTCAAGTCTCTCTGGATTTCTTCTGGAAGGCATAGGTCGTTTTTTTAGCTAAATTACTAGAGATATGATCGTTATAAAAGGGGTATATACCCCTAATTTCAAACCAACATCACTTATTACGGGGTAAATACCCCTTTTTTTATCAAGAGGGTTGATATACAAGTATAATTTCATAATTTGAAACTTATTAACCCAATAACATATTTTATTATGCCAAACCCACCAAGTAGTTGTATTACCCCACAAGAAGGAAAAACCTTATGTGATCAATGGACCAACACCAGAGCGCAATACATTAAAAATGCCGAAGGCTATGATGATAGCTGTGAATTTAATATGAGCGTGGCAGATCTTCAAGCCTATCTGGATTATGTAGTTGCCGAGTCTACGGCCCAAGGGATTACCAATCCAGGGGTACGAATTTATTTTGCGGCATATAATCAAGGCAATCAGCCCAAGGCAACGCTAGTA
The DNA here is from genome assembly GCA_002712765.1 of Cytophagaceae bacterium. Lineage (GTDB taxonomy): Bacteria > Bacteroidota > Bacteroidia > Flavobacteriales > Flavobacteriaceae > Dokdonia. The sequence continues at coordinate 17,013 of PAUP01000077.1, forward strand.
ATGGCTCCAACCATGAGCGGAGACCCAGGAGCAGACAATAATTATAGCATACAACCCGCAAACCGACAAGTAGGGCGTATACCACCAAGGGCATACAATCCTGGCCAATAGATGAAGTGGTTACATTATTTTGATGGTTTTTCGCAAGCAGTCCTAATCGATGTTATCGCAGCTATACTTGCCTTTATAACTTGGAAAAAGTATCGTTTTGTATTGGGACGAGACTTTTTTCTTTTTATGTTGTTTTTGTTTTTAGTGGTTTTTACCGAAGTCGTAGGGCAGTATTCTGCTTTTATCTATCTACAAGATTTAGACGATTTTCAATTTTTTTGTGATTATCCTGGTTTTTTATACTCCGACTGGCTTCTAAATATTTATTCGGTAATGTCTTTTGTAATGTTGGGGCTCTATTTTAGAATGCAATTCATTAACAAAAAGGCAAGACAACTCTTTGGGATTGTTATTGTGCTCTTTGCGATAGCGACTACGATTAATCTAATGGTGACTGATATCTTTTTTAAGAGCTTCTCTAAATTTACAGATGGTATTGGTGTATTGTTACTCACTGCAATCATAACGTATTACTATTATGAAATTTTATCTACAGATAGCATACTAAAGGTCAAAAGGTCATTTCCGTTTATAGTGTCTATCGCCTGTTTGGTGTATTATTTATGCGCTACTCCTTTGTTTCTAGTGTACGACTTACTTCTTTTTGAAGAAGTCGTCCTTGGCGTTTATTACGACAATATCTTAACCTTTCTAAACATATTCCTTTACGGAATGTTTATATTTGGAATGCTCACATGTTACTGGTTCAACAAATCTCTAAACACCAAGTTCTCTTAGGCGTCTATTTTATAGTCGTCATACTTTTTCTTGTAAGTGTTTTTGTCATTTTTTTCTACACCTTTCAAAAGCGAAAGAATACCCTGTTGCTCACACAATTAAAGCGCGAACAGGAATTTCAGAAAGCCCTGGCCCAATCGGCTCATGAAATCAAAGAACAAACCCTTAAGAATATTGGGATGGAGTTGCATGATAATGTGGGGCAGCTTTTATCTGTGGCCAAAATGCAAATTAATATGGGACTCAATCAATTGGACCCACAACATAAGGAAGTATTTCAAGATGCTCGAGAAACCGTAGGTCAAAGTCTCACAGAGATACGTTCGCTTTCTAAAGTGATTAATGGCGAGGTCATGGCGCAGTGGCGTTTGTTTGAGGCGGTAGAGGAAGAGGTAAAACGATTGCACAAGTCTGGTATTGTTAAGGTGAATTTTTCGACCAAGGGCAAAGTGTTTCCTGTAGCCAATACCGAAAAAATCATCATTTTTAGAATCATTCAGGAGTGTTGTAGCAATGTCGTAAAACATGCTCAGGCTTCTGAGCTCGATATTCAAATTACATATCAACCCGAAGAGATCAACATTTACATCAAAGATGACGGCATTGGTTTTGATCCAGACCAAAAGGCAAAGGGTTCGGGAATGATAAACATGAAAAATCGTGCTCATTTAATAGATGCCGAGCTTACCTTTGACAGCCAATTACAACAAGGAACAACCATCCATTTAAAATATCCTCTCAATCATGACCCCCCGCAACATCATATTGGTAGATGATCATACGCTTTTCGCGAAAGCATTAAAAACCCTTATCGCATCATTTGAAAATACCTATGTCACTTATGTAGCCCAAAATGGCTTAGACTTTATTGATTATATAAAAAAACAGCGCAATTTGCCAGATGTCGTTTTATTGGACGTCAGAATGCCAGGACTTGATGGTATAGGTACCATGCAATGGTTAAGTGAGCACATGCCGCAAATCAATGTTTTGGCAATCACTATGGAAGATGATGATCAATCTATTTCTCAAATGATACGATATGGTTGCAAAGGATACCTTCTTAAAGATGTGGCGCCTAAAAAACTAGAAAAGGCTATTGTTACCGCCGCACGAGGGGGTTATGTGTACAGCAAGCGTGTTGATAAGCAAACCTTTACACACTTTAAGGAAATGACATATAGCGACGCTTTAGAAGAGGACGACTTAGATTTTAGAGATTCAGAATTAGAATTTCTAAGGTATATCTGTGGCACCGATTTAAGTTCAAAAGAAATTGCCATACGCATGAATTTAAGCCCCAGCACCATAGACAATCGAAGAACTGAATTGTATAAAAAGCTTGGTGTCAACAATAGAATAAGCGCGATTTTATTTGCTATGGAGCACAACTTGCTTTCGTAGTGGGATGGTGTAAACACCTAATAAACCTCAGTTAATATGAAAGGATTTTTTCAAGAATTCAAGGAGTTTGCCGTAAAGGGTAATATGATAGACATGGCGGTAGGTATTATCATTGGTACAGCCTTTAACAATGTGGTGAGCACCTTGGTAAAAAAGGTGGTGATGCCACCGCTTTCACTACTTACAGACGATGTAAATTTGGCAGAGCGTAAATACATACTTAGAGAAGCTGCAGAAAATGTAGAAGAAGTCGCGATAGGTTATGGCGAAATGATTGAAGTGTTACTAGATTTTTTGATTATCGCCCTCACAATATTTGTAGTGATCAAATTTATAAATAGGTTCAAAACCAGAGCCGAAGATCCAAAAGATAAAGAGGTAGTAACTCCAAAAAACATCGAGCTCTTATCCAATATTGAACGCCTGATGGAAGAACAAAACACTATGATTGAAAAAAACCTAAACAAATAGTTTATTGTGCGCTTTAGCTACAGTCTATCAAGGGGGAGGGGGTTAAAATAACGGCGATCGAATAGAATATTTTACTTATGTTTGCGTTTAAAGTCGAAATAATCCCAATCGCGATGAAAAAAATTTCCTACTTATATTTCTTTTTTGCTTTGTTTACCGCTGCCGTGTTCACATCTTGTGAAAACGAGCCTTTAACGGGTGAATTTTTTACCACTCCAGATGGTTCAGACTCGACGACCGATGATGATGGTACCATCGATTCTGAAGAATGTACCGTTGCGCTTAACGCTTTGGCTACAGGACAAGCAAGTCTAGCTGTGGCCACCGAAGAAACATACAATGCCGCTTGTGTTGCTTATGCGACGGCTTTAGATTTTATAATCTCCAACTGTGGTGATCCTAATAATGTCTATCAAAATATTTTAAATACCCTTGGGGATTGTTCTTTTAATGCCTGTATACAAGCTCAGGCCGCAAGTGATCTGCAACAAAATATCTTTGAGAATTCAGATCCCGAAGGTCAACAGACGGCTTGTTTTAATTATTTGACTGCATTAGAAAATGAAATCGAAGTTTGCGGTGATTCTGCGGGTATAATTCAAGCAGTAATTGATGGTTTGCCTTGTGACAACAATTGCGAAAATGCCACAGCGGCAACCGCTGACGCCCAAGCCAATTTTGACGCCGTAGATGTTACCGATGAAGCTGCA
>PAUP01000078.1 GCA_002712765.1 Cytophagaceae bacterium
CAACCGTAAATCGCTATCACAATTTTGAAGAAAAAGAAGCCGCTTTGGCCAAAGATAAAAGCAGCTGGCTGGGCCGTAAATTCTTTAACGAGCATATGGTGAGAATACAGGGTGATGGCTATTGGTTTACCTTAGATCCAGCCGCCGATCTTCAAATGGGCTATGAAACCGATGATCGAAAAGAGGATTCATTTACCTATAACAATACCCGGGCGGTATTTGTTCAGGGAGGAATAGGTCAAAAGCTCAATTTCTTTGCGGCGGTTTACGAAAGTCAAGGTCGTTTTGCACAGTATTTTAACGATTTTGCTCGATCTATTGCGCCAGATGGAGGTAACCCCGCCATTATTCCTGGGCGTGGTATTGCTAAGGAAGGGAGAAACGGAGATTTTGATTATCCGGCGGCCGAGGGTTATGTTTCTTACTCACCCAATAGCGTTTTTAATATTCAATTAGGCCATGGCAAACAATTTATAGGTGATGGATACCGTTCATTACTTTTAAGCGATAATGCGAGCTATTTTCCCTTTATCAAGCTCAACACTACCTTTTGGAAAATCAAATACACCAATACTTGGACCTCCTTACGTGATGTGAGACCAGAGGTCACTCAAGACGGATCTTTTAGAGCCAAATATATGGCCAATCACTATTTGAGTTATAATGTGAGCAAACGGCTTAATATTGGCTTGTTTGAATCTGTTATTTGGGAAAACGATAATGGACGCGGTTTTGATTTTAATTACTTAAATCCTATCATTTTCTATAGGGCCATAGAATTTTCGACGGGATCTCGTGGGGGCAATGCGCTTATTGGACTTACGGCCAAATATAAATTCTCTGATGCGATAAATGCTTATGCACAAGTAGTGATTGACGAGTTTTCTGGGGCCGATGTTTTTAGCGGAAACAAAAGCTATAAGAATAAACAAGGTTTCCAAATAGGAGCCAAATATTACAATGCCTTTAATATCCCAAATCTTACACTCCAACTAGAGTATAATCAGGTGCGTCCCTATGTGTATTCCAACAATGAGATCCAATTAAATTATGGTCATAACAACCAATCTCTAGCCCATCAATGGGGAGCCAATTTTAAAGAAGCTATTGCTATAGCGCGCTATGAGCATAAGCGTTGGTACGGTAGTCTCAAAGTAATTGCAGGTAGAAGGGGGGTAGAAATAGGAGATATAAACGATATCTATTACGGGGGGAGTATCTACGGTAATGATGAAAATCGACCTAGCGACGAGGGGATCAATTTTTTCCAAGGTAATGAGGTGAATTCATTTTATGCCGATCTGGAATTGGGATATTTACTCAACCCAGCTACCAATCTAAAGGTATATGTCAATCCTATTTATCGTGATTTTCAGGTTGCCTTAGAGACGCCAACTACTTTTGACACCAATACATTATGGGTAAACGTTGGTTTTAGAACCGATCTCTTTAATTGGTATTTTGATTATTAATAGCACTTTTAACCGCCCAAACTGAGCGCGCAACTACCAGACTTTCCAAACCATTGTACACGATACCTCGCGGCAATTTTATAAATACCGTCACGCAGCAGTCGAGGTACGAGAGCCAGAAGTGAAGCTACTCTTTTCCATCTTGGGATACCCGCCATAATTTTTAAAAATCCATCAGAATGGGTGAGCACCGTATCTGCTTCTATAAGAATAACCGTTTCTAAGGCATCTGTAGCAAAACCGAAGTCGGTGAGCAGTTGTTGTCCTTTTGGTGATTGAAAAGGAACAAACTCAAACACCGTGGCAGGGGCATAGGTAAATAACCACCCTACAACCCCATTGCATAGGGAGCATTCGGCGTCAAAGATGATCGTATTAGCAGGTGCAGATTTAGTTTTCATGATTGCGATTTATTGATTTTCAAGTTCTTTGTCTCTCTCAGATCGCTATCATTGCTGTGGTGAGCGTTAAAGTTTATACAATAAAAAAGCAGGGCGAGATTTGAACATCGCCCTGCCTTTATATTCTAGATATCTAATTTTATGCCTCTAAAGTCACCTGTAAACCACTATCATCTTTGGTTACCTTGGCTACTCCCATTTTGGTGAGACCTTTTATACCTTTATCCCAAGCTTTGTTGCTCAATCCCGAAGCCGTTTTTAATTGCGTCAATTCTTGAGGATTATTGCTCTTTAACAATTCGTAAATCGTCTTTTCATTTTCGGATAGGTCTAAGGCTTTTTTCTCCGGTTTCATTTGAGGGAAGAACAATACCTCTTGTATCGATGGGTTATTAGTCAAAAACATAATCAAACGGTCCATTCCAATACCCATACCCGAAGTTGGAGGCATGCCGTATTCTAAGGCGCGTAAGAAATCATAATCTATAGAGGCTGTTGCTTCATCATCGCCGCGCTCGGCAAGTTTGAGTTGGGCCTCAAAACGCGCTCTTTGATCTATAGGATCATTGAGCTCAGAATAAGCATTGGCAATCTCTTTTCCGCACACCATTAGTTCAAAGCGTTCTGTAAGCTCTGGATTAGTGCGGTGTTCTTTACACAATGGACTCATTTCCTTTGGATAGTCGGTGATAAACGTGGGTTGTATGTAATTACCCTCACATTTTTCTCCAAATATTTCATCAATTAGTTTGCCTTTACCCATAGAGTTGTCTACGGTGATGCCCATTTGTTGTGCAGCGGCTCTAATTTCTTCTTCGGTTTTGCCAAGGATATCAAAACCAGTAAAATGCTTTATACTATCTGCCATTGTCACCCGTGCGTAAGGTGCCTTAAAATCGACTTCATACGCACCAAAAGTCGCCTTGGTCGTCCCGTTTACCGCTAGGGCACAATGCTCGAGTAGTTGTTCACAAAACTCCATCATCCAGTTGTAGTCTTTATAGGCTACATAGATTTCCATGGCAGTAAACTCAGGATTGTGAGTTCTATCCATACCTTCATTTCTGAAGTTTTTTGAGAATTCATAAACCCCTTCAAAGCCCCCTACAATAAGTCTTTTCAAATAGAGCTCGTTGGCAATTCGCATATATAAAGGAATATCCAGACTATTGTGATGGGTCACAAAAGGTCTTGCGGCTGCTCCGCCAGCTATTGGTTGTAGTATAGGTGTTTCAACTTCAAAATAACCTGCCTCATTAAAAAATTGACGCATCGCATTAAAGAGCTTAGTGCGTTTAACAAAAACATCTTTAACGTGAGGGTTTACCGCTAGATCAGCATAACGTTGGCGGTATCTCATTTCGGGATCTACAAATTCGTCATAAGTGTTTCCTTGGGCATCTGTTTTGGGTAAGGGCAGTGGTTTAAGCGCTTTACTCAAAAGGGTAAAGTCTTTAACCATAACCGTTTTCTCACCCACCTTGGTCGTAAAAAGTTCTCCCTCTATCCCTATAAAATCACCTATATCAAGTAATTTTTTATAGACCTCATTATACTTGGACTTGTCATCACCTGTGCAAATTTCATCTCTGTTAAAATAAACCTGAATTCGACCTTCCGAATCTTGAATTTCTGCAAAGGAGGCAGAGCCCTGTATGCGTCTAGACATTAAACGTCCTGCCATGACTACTTTTTCACCTTCTTGGTATTGGTGTTTCGCTTTCGCGGAAGTATGACTCACAGCATATAAATCGGCGGGATAGGGGTTGATTCCAATTTCGCGTAAGCGCTCTAATTTTTGACGGCGTACTATTTCTTGTTCTGACAATTGCATATCTAACTCTTTGAAGCCGCAAAATTATGGTATTTGACAAAATTAATGGCCAATCTTTACCGAAAACAGTGGCTAAGATTTCAATTTTGATTCAATTTTAGACAATGCATCAAGTGCTTTTTTATTGGTGGGGGATATCTCCAAGACTTTCTTAAAAAAGATTGCTGCCTTTTTTAATTGATCAGACAGCATCAGGCGGTAGCCATAGTTGTAAAGTGCTGTGGTATTGTCGGGAAATAAATACGTATTTAAATGCAATACTGCCAGCGCTTTTTCCTTTTGTAAGTCATAGTAAAGTATATTGGCGTAGGTATTTAATTGATAGGGGCTATGGGCCAAGGGTTGTAGTTTTTTGGCATACTTTTTAAGACGTTTTTCAAAGGTGCGAGGCTCGATCTGATCTAGCTTTTGATCTACCAAGGTGACCAGATGATGGTTAGGAGTATACGCTCCCTGAATAATCGCGAGCATGTCATTTTCTAAACTTACTATGGCAGACTCTACAATACGTCCTTTTTCTTTCCCATCTTTTAAAAGAATAATCGTGGGGACGCGATGGATAAGCTGTCCTTCCTGTTCGCCTCCAGGGCTTTGTTTATAGTGTGCACGGTCTCTGGCTACGGCAACCATGGTCAATCTGTCTAGATCAAAATTTGCTGCTTCCAGAATGTTGTAGAGCCTGGGCACTAGACGTTTGCTGTCACCACACCAGCTTCCCATAAAAACAGTGATCGTGTACTCGTTTATAGATGTTTTTAGCTCGTTTATAGCCTGAGCATTTGGCGCGTAGGCTTGTTTGTTTTTTACAAACCACAGGTTAAAAGGAGGGGCAGACAAGCCTTCCTGATTGATTTTGCCTACCAACTGCACATTTTTTGCAGCCCCCTCACGTTTATTAAAGGATTGGGCTTGGCTTAGGATAGCGCTGTGTATGATCAAAAAAAGTAACATGTATTTCATGATTTCTGTGTTTTAGAAATCCAAAATGCAATGAATTCGCTTTTTTTGACCCATGCACTACGGTTGAATTGAGTACTAGACCCCCGTTTGAAATGTGATAATCATTTAGAAAACAAGTCTTTAAGTTGTGTTCTTGATGACACGCCTAATTTTCTGTATATGTTGTTGATATGACTTTTTACTGTACTAAGACTCACAAAAATGGAAGTGGCAATTTCTTTGTTGGTTTGATTTTCGAGTATGAGCTGAACAATTTTTTCTTCTTGGGCCGTAAGCGATGCTATAGGAACTGGTGTGGCATTTCGGTTTTTTCTCTTGTAAATGAGATAGCCGTTTATTAATACAGAAAGAAGTAAAAAGGCAATGAGCCATATCCAAAGCCTGCTTTTTGGTTTTGTTTGTGACAATAAGAAGCGGTCTGCCAAAAGTTCGTTGCGGTATTGTTGGGTAAATGGGTGATTGGGATATTGTTGTTCTAGACGTTGCTCTAGCGCCTGATAGTAGGCGTTATCTTCCAGATCGTTGAGGTAGAAGGAAAATAGCTGGCTGGATCGGTCTGAGAACAAGGCGTAGCCATAAAGTTCTGCTAGAGGTTCATCTAGTTCTTGACCAAATTTTTGAAAGCTTTTGATCCATTTATCGGCGTTGAGTTGTTTATTGGCTTGACTTTGTGTTTTAGAAAACTCAAAAGCCATCACCTCTCTTAACGAATCCAAACGCGTGAATACCGCAGCCTTTTTATTGGTAGAGCGTACCTCACAAAACAGCTCCTTGTCAAAACCTAGCGGCAAGGCTAGGGTATCTGTATTACGAGCAATAAAGAGGATCTCCTCACTATTGAGACAGTGACCCGAAAAGTGTTGTAGGCTGTTGGTGTTGTCTGGACAATTGTCGATATGTATGCGGTAAATATTGTTTTTTGGATGTAGATTATCGCCTACAAATAGAAAGCGTCCACTACTATCTGCTATGGTTTTATTGATGATTTGCTCAGGATGTATGCCTGAAAGTTTTCTGTAATTGTCAACCAGAGAGAGATATAGTTCCCCTTCCCAAGTTTGAGAAGATACCTCTCCAGAAAAGGCATATTGCGCCCAGCTCGAAAGGCTAGAGCCTGTCAAACAAAACAAGAGCAGCAAAGTTTGCATCAAACGCATTACGAACGAATATACTAACTCTTACCAATACAGCTGTAACAAAAAGAGGCAACCCTTGACAAATAAGATGACATCAATCAAATCAAAATATACTATGAGTTTTTGGCGTGTACTTCTTGCCATTTTTTTTCCGCCACTTTCAGTAATTGGAAAAGGATGCGGTTCGGTATTAATAGTTTTCTTACTTTGGCTTTGCGGATGGGTTCCAGGGGTTATTGCAGCCCTGGTCATTCTTAATAATCCCAAATACGATTAATAACGTACTATGAAAAAATATCTTTTTGTTCTCGTAGCTATGGCAGCGAGTTTGTTTACGAGTTGTAATATCTCCGAACGTATTATTTTTAATGAGGATATGAGTGGTCAATATCAATCTTCATTTGATATGAGTACCATGATGAAACTAGCCAATCAGGCTACCCCTCCAGATGTAGAAAAGGAAAATAAAGTGATGGATACCGTAATGGTTTTTAGCGACATCCTTGAGACCTACAAAGATAGTATATCTGCCCTAGGCATTGAAGAGCGTACCAAGCTGGAGAAATTAAAGGGGATGACATTACAAATGAAAATGGATGAGGCAGCTGGTATTTTTGAAATGAATATCACAAAGGATTTTTCGTCTTTTGATCAGATAGCTTTTATTTCTAATGATTTGAATGATCTTTTTGACGTCGCCAAGACTCAAGGAGGAGGAGGTGAAGAATCACCTGCAGATCAGCTTATGAAAGCCGATCCTGTGACTTACACCTTTGACGGCAACGTGTTTAGACGTGTTGATATACAAACCCTGAGTGAAGAAGACAGTAGTTTTAATCAAAAGATGTTAGAGGAGCAAGCTACGCCAACACAAGCCGATGCCGAAATAGAAGGTCAGCTTCAACAGGTCATGCAACAGTTTACCGAGATTATGGAAAAGTCTACCATGACCTTAGAATATACCTTTCCTAGAAAGATCATTTCGGTATCCAATAGCCAGGCCACTATTTCTAACGACGGGAAAACTGTTACCTTTGCAGTAGATATGCAAACCTTACAAGAAGATAAGCAGCTACTCAAAAGTTTTGAGGTTACGCTCCAGAATCAATAAGGCGATTGCATCTCTAAGATGCGATGAATAAAGAAATTGTACTTCAGGATCTTGGACTTCGGGATTATAAAGCCACTTGGGACTTTCAAGAACGATTGTTTCAAGAAATTTTGGACATCAAAATAAAAAACCGAAGAGAGAACGCTGGTTTAGTGACACCTAATTACTTTCTATTGGTCGAACATCCACATGTGTTTACCTTGGGCAAAAGTGGTGATGCGCGTAATTTGCTTGTCAGCGAAAAAGAGCTCGAGACCAAAAATGCCAGCTTCTACAAAATTAATCGAGGGGGTGATATTACCTATCACGGTCCTGGGCAGATCGTGGGTTATCCTATCTTAGACCTTGAAAACTTTTTTACAGATATTCACAAATACTTAAGGCTTTTGGAAGAGATGGTAATCCTTACTCTAGCCGATTATGGGTTACAAGCAGAGCGATCGCCTGGAGAAACAGGTGTATGGTTTGATGTGGGTACTCCTTTTGCCAGAAAAATATGTGCTTTAGGTGTTCGTGCGAGTAGATGGGTGACCATGCATGGTTTTGCCTTTAATGTCAATGCAGACTTAGGTTATTTTGATCTTATGATTCCTTGTGGGATCAAAGACAAAGCGGTTACATCGCTCAATGTAGAGTTGGGTAAGGCCAGTATCGATCAGGCCGAAGTAAAACAAAAATTATTAGGGCATTTTACACAGCTATTTGAAGCTCAGTTTAAAGAGCAACCACTAGATTCTTTAGTCCAATAAGTAGTGAGATATGTTTTAAGACGAATATTTGGTGAGCATCCCGCTACTGGTGAGCTTTCCTTTTTTATTGTATTCTTCTTGTTTGACTAGCCCAACACCTTTAGCAATCCATTGTTTGGCGCTACTACTGCGGCTCAAACCCATTTTCATTTTGGTGGTATAAGTAATGATGTAACAGTCAAAACTCCCTGCCGGGGTTTCTAGTTGTTCCTGCCCAACTACTTTACGATCCAACATCATCACATTCATATTAATATTCATACCTGCTGCGCTAATGGTCATTTTCATATCGGCATCAGGTAAATTTTGACCAACACTCAAGTTGTTGGGCAAGTCAATATCGGTGCCCGTTATATCAAGATCAATATCTTTGTACTGCTCCATAATTTCTGGACTTAGCAGTGATTTAAAACCAATAGAAACTTTATCGTCTTGACATATGATGTCATAAGTCATAGATGTGAGCACCTCTCCTTTTTTGTCGATCAGGTCTGAATGAATTGTCGCTACTTCCTGATCTGCATCAGAAGTTACTGAAACCACCTCATAGGTAGTCGCCCCTTCAATTTTTCCTTTTTTATTGTAGGTGGTATACTCGGCTTTTACCCCTTCTGAGAAAGGATAGAAAGCACTACAGTCTTGTCCCTGCATGGGTAAGCAACCAAGGACACATCCCAATACTAAAATGATAAAGTGTTTCATAATATGATTTGTTTGCGTATAGCTGCAATATCTTGAAAATAAATCAATTGGCTTAAGGTGAATGCCCTTTATCTCTCGGGAGAAAAAGCCGTTTACATTTTTATAAACTCTACGCGTCTGTTTTGTGCCTTCCCATCAGGTGTGGTATTGTTGGCCACAGGAACACTTTCTCCTTTACCGTCTACAGTTAGTCGAGAAGCATCGACATTGTAGGTGGTTTGCAAGGCTGTCTTTACGGCTGCTGCCCTTGCTTTAGACAAAGTGAGATTGGCCGCATCGGGGCCATCACTATCGGTATGTCCCACAATTTGTAATCTCATGTTTTTGTCTTGTTGTAGCACTTGAGAAATTTGGCGCAAAATACCATAAGATTGAGGTTGAATCTTAGCAGAGCCAGTAGCAAACAAAATCCCATTGGTAGACACCTTTCCGGTAGCCATAAGGGTTCTTCTTAGATCGACGCCACCTTCGGCAATTTTGAGATTTGTAAAAAATAATTCTTCCTTTCCATCCTTAAAATTGCCTACCTGAAAACGAAGGCCTTTGAGTTTTTGTGCAGGAATAAGTTTAGGGATATCGATATATTTTTTCTCATTTACCCAGAAGCGGTAGCGTTCTTTGTTGACAGCTATAGAAAAATGAGGTTTGTTCATGACAGCCTTTCGAATATCTGCCGTGACGGTGCTGTTAATGGTACGGCCATTTTCGGCGGTATAATTACTAACTTGAATACCTTGAGGAGCGTATTGAGCAAAGGGTATACTCACCTTTGCCAAGTACTTTGCGTTCTCAAAGCCTTTTTCTCCTATTAATTCAACGTGAAGTTTGGCTTGTGAAGAGGTCTGCCCATCAACACCATTTGTAATTACATCAAATTCAATAGTGTAGGATTCTGGGAGATCATCGATCAAAGGTAAATAGTAAAGTCCATACCCAGGGACCATTTTTAAGTAACGTTGAGATTCATCATTTACTGTCACTACTTCTCCAGTACCATTTGTATTCCACTTGGACGGGAAATCGCCAATAAAATCTGATGAGTAATCATCAAAAAATAACAACTTATCCCCCGGCACAAAATCAAATTTACTATTGATTTTAAATGCCGAAGCGCCAGTTTCACTTTCTTGTTGACTTGACGCTTTTGTAGATGTATCATCGCCAGTATCATCAGTTGAGGTAGTTTCGTCTTGCTGAGACGATGGTTGCGAAGTTGAGTTCGTGTCCTCGGTAGTCTCTGAGCTGCGTTGACCAGCCAGTAGTGCTTTTGCAGTTTTTATCGAATACTTGAGCGCTTTTTTGGCTCGGTTCATTTGCAAGACAGCTTTGGCTTGTCTTAATGCACCTGTGCCATCGAGGTCTGAGATGATGTCGGGCGCGCTTTCGCTTAAAGCGGAAAGATTAGACAAGGCATCTTCAAGTATGTCAATATCTTCATCTTCTAATGATTTGCCAGCAGCGGCATAGCCATCATACATATATACCTTATCGTACAGTTCAAAACTCTCTCTAACAAAAGTGTCTACGCTAGAGATACCCACGGTGTTTCTGGGGCGTTTTATTTTTTTGGTTTGGGCGGTCACTGGGAACGCTATTAGAAGCACCAGTGCAATGAGGTTGATTTTTGACATTAGAATGGTTTTGAGACTTAAATGTACAAAAATCAGCGTTTTAAGTGTGTAATTCAAGGGGTTTTTGACCCCTTTTTAGGTCAAAAACTAGCAGTTTTTAACTTAATTGATCTTGTATATAAGAACTGCATTAGCATCACCTTGAGTGACAAAACCTAAGCCCTTGCCTCGTTCTAGATAATCGATGTCTGCGCGAGAGATACCGTATACTGGAAAATTTTCGAGCAATCGGGCAGCGTTGTCAAAGACATAGACCTCACTGGTTTCTGTATTGGTTACGCTTACATAAAGGGATTTCCCCACTTTTTTTACCCTCGGTTTGCTATACGTGCCAAAAGGTAGCGTGGCTGGTTTCTCGTTGATTATGAGATTGTTTTCTCTCATAGAAATGATGCTGTTATCGACTTTTATGATGTGCGCGTCGGCACCTATGGTGGTAGCGTTTTCAAGGATATTTCCTTTGGAGGTAATTAGTAATTTATCCCCATTAACATCATAGGTCATAAAATTTGAACCTTCTGTATAGATGGGTTGATTACCAAAGGCAATGGTTTTGGGCAGGTCAATACGCGTTGTGCCAGTGCGGCTCAGAATGTGAAGTGTGCCATTGTTTGCTGCGATCAAGATGTAGTCTTTATTCCCAATACGTATATGTTGTGGAGGCATGATAATTTCACTTTCTGCCTTTTTAAAGGTAAATCCATTGACAGCTTTGGCTTTTTTGTCATACATCAACACCGCATCATTCTGAACAATGACAAAACGGTAATTTCGGTTTTTTTCATAATCAAAAATAGCCAGCGGCTGTGTGATTGGATCATTAAAAGAAATGGGAAAAGGACTAACCTCATTGCCGTTTCGGTCGAGAATATAAAAAGTGTTCTCGGTAGTAAAGGCCAACTGTAGCCTGCCGTTACGGTAAAGATCTACCTGCCCAATTTGACCCAAGATGGGGCTGTCTAATTCTTTTTGCCAAAAAATCTCCCCCGTATTACTAACCAGATAAAGGGTGTTATCTGTATCCTGAACGGCAATATCCATTCCCTTGGTGCGATGGTTTTTAAGAAGTTGTGGGCTGCTTATAAGCGGTTTGTTAAACTTGATATTACCAATTTGACTAATGGTGCCTTGAACCCCTTCTGTCTGATTTTTATTTAAAACCGTGTTGAGTAACAAAAAGTCGCGTTCCTGAATAAGTTGGGTAGCCAGATAAGGATATCCTTCTAGATCCATTTTTGGTGCCTTTTCTCTTTGCCATTGAGTATAACCTTTTTGGTTAAGGAGTTCAATGTGTAAAAAACTAGCGGCTGTACTCAGTAAGTTTGCTGTGTTTTTAAATACTTCGCTTTTTTCAAGTGTGGCCTTGTTCTGATAATTGGCAATAAGGTCTTCAAGTATATCTTGATTCTGTGCAAAGACAAAAACATCGTCTATCTGGCAGTATAGCTTCACTTGAGGCGCATCTATTAGGCCCGAGTACGCTTTCGCGAAAGCGGAAGGCTGCCCCAACTCATAGATTTTATACTGTCTAAAACTTGTTTTCTCTTCTCTTGCTGCCAAGGCGTCTTCGGTGAGAATCACATCGTTTGAAACGGCTGCAATAGCGGTGCCTTTAGAGGTCTTGATAAGGCCTACTTCTTGAAAAGTTTTGAGGTAATCTTCACCAGTAAGGCTAAATTTTAAGGGGTCAATTTTTTCAAATCGCGCCAAATTGGCTTTGTAAGTATCCCAATTTTCATGGGTAATCGCTGTTACAGAAAGCGCCGAAACTGGGGTTACTTTGTAAATGTTGTTTGTCACTGGAGTCGTGCCTTTAAACAAATCCAGGGCTAGACCAGAAGACGTATCTAGAATAACGACGCCGCTCAAAAGTATGTCGTTATTGCTCAGATCAATATCGGCCGAAGCCCAACTAAAGGTATTGTCGAGTTGCCCGCTACTCCCTCTAGGAAATAAATTACCCCATACATCCTTAAATTGATCACCTCTCAAAAGGATGCTTGCCGTGGCATTAGAGGCCGTCGCCCCATAGGCCCGATCAAATGCTAGATCTTGAGTTTTGGGTTCGTCATACTCTCGAAGGATATTCTCTAAGAGCAATTGTGAAGTACTGACAATTTCTGTATTACCGATAACTAAGGTGTAGAAATCGCGGCTTTTGGTTTGTATTTTTTTAATCTGCTTGGCTGCAACAGTCGTAGTAGCGGTGCTGTCTATATCCCAGTGTTGGGGTTGATACTTTGTTATCAAACTCACTTCATAATCGGCCTTGCCCAGGGGTGTAAAACAGATAAGGGTGAGTCCTTCTGGCTTGAATCTCTCGAGCAACACACCCTGCTCGTTGATAAATCCAGCCAATGGTGTTTGGGAGATAGCCTCGACAAAATCGTTATTTTGCAATTGAGTGCTTAATTGCTGCAGGTCATTGGTCTTGACAATTACCGAGGCTTTACGCGGTATAAATTGACTCAGATTTGTAGTCTTTTGAGAAGGCGAAGTACAGGCCATTACAAAAAGACACGTCACAAAAGATAGAAAGAAAGCTCTCATAAATGTATAAAGTCGGTTGTTCAAAAATACGTACAAGCCTCGGTTTGATAAAGGCTTCTTTCTGGGAGTTATCGAGGGGTTTTTAACAATAGATCAACCCTTACTGGTATTAAAATCGAGTTGGTACTGTTCGGGTAGTAGCCTAAAGCTTTTACGATGATATTTTGTGATGCCGTACCTTTTGATCGCCTCTCGGTGTTCTTTGGTGGGATAGCCTTTGTTGCGCTTCCAATTATACATCGGGAATTCTTTATGAATGGCTTCCATATAGGCATCACGAGCCGTTTTGGCTAGAATTGAAGCCGCAGCAATAGCTAGGTATTTAGAATCACCTTTTACGATGCAAGTATGAGTAAGATCAGGCAAGGGTTTAAACCTATTGCCGTCTACCAAAATGTGTTCTAATTTTAACTTATCGTGTTTTGAAGCCGATAAGGCTGACTTTTTTGACAGATGAGTTTGAATCTGACTGACACTGTCCTGCATGGCCTTAATCGAAGCATTGAGGATATTGATTTGATCAATCTCTTCCATCATAATGTGGGTCACACCAAAGGCAAGCGCCTCCTTCTCTATAAGAGGTTGGAGTAGTTTTCGGTTTTTTTCTGAGAGTAATTTTGAATCGGTTAGGAGCTCATTTTGAAAGTAATCGGGTAGTAATACAGCTGCTGCGGTAACAGGGCCAGCAAGACAGCCACGACCTGCTTCGTCGGTACCACATTCGACCAGATGGGGATGATATTTGAGCTTTAACATGCTTTTAAATGTTGAAAATACAGGATTCTGCCTAAAAAAATTAACTTTGACCGATCAAAATCCCTAAATGCGCGCATACCTTTTTCTTTTGTTATTTGTGATGTCGTTGGCTACGCTGGCGCAAAACCCCATCCTTCAGAGAAATCCGCAAAGTGGAAGCAGAGGGCAGACTGGAGCCACAAGTAACAACAATGTGGCCGATTTTGTAAGACCTCCGGTAGAAGATTACAAGATCATTTCTATTGCAAATGACACTACGCATGTTGACACCACTCAAAGTATACAAAAAGAGTATCGATTTAATTACTTGCGCAAAGACCGTTATCGATTACTTCCTTTTGCCAATACAGGACAGACAAACAATACCTTGGTTTACGAATTTGACAAAATCAGTACGATGCCGCTTAGCCCTGCCCAAGCGCGTCATTTTAATTATATGGGTGTAGACGATATCAATTATTATCACGTGCCCACCCCGCTTACCGAGTTATATTTTAGATCAGCATTTCAGCAAGGGCAACAACTCGATGCCTTTTTTACGATGAATACCAACCCAAGGCTCAATTTTTCTATTGCTTATAAAGGAGTAAGAAGTTTAGGAACCTACCAAAATGCGCTCACCAGTACGGGTAATTTTAGGTCGGCATTTAGTTACCGTACCAAAAATGATCGCTATCATATCAGGGCACATTGGGTAGCTCAGGATCTGCTCAATCAAGAAAACGGAGGCTTGCAAGATCAAGCCCTGGAGCAATTTAGAAGTGGCGACGATCAATTTGACGACCGTTCTCGTTTATTGGTGCAATTTCAGGACGCCGAGAATATACTAGACGGCACCCGCGTTTATGTCAATCACTATTACAATCTAATACAGCAAAAAGATAGTATCTCAGACTATTCCCTTAGTGTAGGTCATGTTTTTAATAGTGAAAACAAGTTTTATGAATACCGTCAAAGTGCTGCCAGTTCCTTTTTTGGAGACGCTTTTGACAGCGGTAGTTTTAGAGATAGGACCGATCATGAAGAAACTTACAATGAGCTTAATGTATCCTACAGGAGTAAAACCTTAGGGCAGCTAACCTTTCAAGCCAATACCACTCATTATGACTATGGATACAAATCGGTCTTAATTCAAGATGCCAATAATGATGGGATTACAGAGCGTATTCCCAACCGATTGATAGGAGATATCTTTGGCGTAGGAGGGCGTTATCAAAACACCTTGGGAGGCTTTGATATTAGTGGGGAAGCACAAGTTAATATCGCAGGAGATTTTGATGGCTATTCCTTTAAGGGTGAGGC
>PAUP01000079.1 GCA_002712765.1 Cytophagaceae bacterium
CCAGTAATAATCTAAAATAATATTCCGGCTTCCGCGAAATCGAGCGCAGCGAGATTCACGACCGAAGGAAGAGCGTAGCGGTAAACCGAATTATGAAATTCACGACTGTAAGGAGCGCGCAAGAGTAAATGTAAATATAAGAGTTTTATTAGCTGAGAATGAGGGAAGCGACACAGCAAAATCGCGGGTATTATCACAAGGTCTAAGCCCTTGTTTACCAATGCTGATCTGTGATCGATTTTAGTAATAAAGTGGGCTATGAAATTTTAAATTAAATTTTTGACCTACTTTTGTAATCCAAAAAAAATAAAGTATGGCAAAGAATCTCGTCATTGTGGAGTCACCCGCAAAGGCTAAAACCATCGAAAAATTTCTCGGTAAAGACTTTAAGGTAGAAAGTAGCTTTGGTCACATCGCAGACCTTCCTTCAAAAGAATTGGGGGTTGATGTGGATGGCGATTTTCAGCCCAAATACAAGGTCTCTGAAGATAAAAAGAAGGTGGTTAGAAACCTAAAAGCCTTAGCGAAAAAAGCCGAAATGGTATGGCTCGCCAGTGATGAAGACCGAGAAGGAGAAGCAATTGCTTGGCACTTAGAACAAGAACTCGATCTCAAACCCGAGCGTACTAAGCGTATAGTCTTTCACGAGATTACCAAAAATGCCATCTTAAAAGCGATTGAGAATCCAAGAGATATCGATTATGATCTGGTAAACGCACAGCAAGCGCGTCGTGTATTAGACCGTTTGGTGGGCTATGAATTGTCGCCCGTTTTATGGCGTAAGGTCAAAGGCGGTTTATCTGCAGGACGTGTACAGTCTGTTTCGGTGCGATTAATTGTCGAACGCGAACGCGAAATACAAGGATTTACCCCCGAAGCTTCTTTTAGAGTAGATGCCGAATTTACCAATGAAAAAGGGCAAGCTTTTCGCGCGAAGCTTCCCAAAAATATAAGTACAAAAGAAGCCGCTCAGGCTTTTTTAAACAAAAATAGTCACGCTACTTTTACGGTAGATGCCTTGACTAAAAAACCAGCCAAAAAATCTCCTGCGCCTCCGTTTACGACTTCTACCCTACAACAAGAGGCGAGTAGAAAATTGTATTTCTCTGTAAGTAAAACGATGACCATGGCCCAACGCTTGTACGAGGCCGGTTTGATTACCTATATGAGAACCGATAGTGTCAATTTATCAAAAGACGCCAAAGAAGCTGCCAAAGCCGAAATTGTGTCGGCCTATGGCGAAACCTATGCCAAGGAGCGCAATTATAAAGGAAAGTCTAAAGGGGCTCAAGAAGCACACGAGGCCATTAGACCAACAGATTTTTCAAAACACCGTGTCAATATCGACAGGGATCAGGCGCGATTGTATGAACTGATATGGAAACGTGCTATTGCCTCTCAAATGAGTGAGGCCCAACTCGAACGAACCAATGTGCAGATCGCATCTTCAAGTGGTACAGATAATTTTACGGCCAATGGTGAGGTATTAAAATTTGAGGGTTTTCTCAAAGTCTATCTCGAAGGTCATGATGACGAAGAAGAAGAGGAAACTGGATTACTGCCAGCGCTTCGCAAAGGAGAAACACTCCTTAATAATTACATCACCGCCACTCAACGTTTTACACGTCCACCTTATAGATACACAGAGGCCTCATTAGTAAAAAAGCTTGAAGAGCTAGGGATAGGACGTCCTTCTACTTATGCCCCTACCATTACCACCATACAAAATAGAAAGTATGTCGAAAAGGGTAGTGTAGATGGCAAAGAGCGTCAATACGATGTACTTACCTTAAAGGATGGCAGCTTATCAGAAAAGCAACATATAGAAACCGTCGGGTCAGACAAAGGTAAATTGGTGCCAACAGATGTGGGGATGGTGGTTAATGACTTTTTGGTCAATCACTTTGAAAATATTCTCGATTATAATTTTACTGCCAAGGTAGAAGAGGATTTTGATAATATAGCCGAGGGAAAACAAGAATGGACCCAAATGATGAAAGACTTCTACAAAGACTTTCATCCGCATGTTAAAGACGTTGAGAAAAACGCCGACCGCGAAGTAGGGGAGCGTGTCTTAGGAACAGATCCTGCCACGGGTAAACCTGTGAGCGTGCGACTTGGTAAATTTGGCCCTATGGTACAAATAGGTACTGTAGAAGACGAAGAAAAGCCACAATTTGCTAGTTTAGGTCCAGATCAGCAGTTGGGCTCTATTACCTATGAAGAGGCCATGGAGTTGTTCAAATTGCCAAAAGAGCTGGGCAGCTATGAAGGAGAAGAAGTACAGGTAAACAATGGGCGTTTTGGTCCTTATGTCAAATTTGGAAAGACCTTTGTATCATTGCCAAAGGGTCGAGATCCCTTAGATGTTGATTTTGATGAAGCTGTCGAGCTTATCAAAGAAAAACAAAAAGCAGATGCTCCAATTTATACCTATGAAGAGCTACCTGTTCAAAAAGGTGTAGGGCGTTTTGGGCCTTTTATAAAGTGGAATGGTATGTTTATCAATGTCAATAAAAAATACGACTTTGATAATCTCTCTGATGATGATATCATTCAATTGATCGAAGACAAAAAGCCCAAAGAGATCGAAAAGGTCATTCATCATTTTGAAGACGAAGGTATCCGAGTTGAAAAAGCGCGTTGGGGCAGATCGAATATCATCAAAGGCAAAGTAAAAATTGAATTGCCCAAGACCGTAGATGCCGCCAAGTTAACCTTAGAAGAAATTAAGGATATCATAGAAAAAAACGCGCCTAAGAAAAAGACACGTAAAAAAGCTGCGCCTAAGAAAAAAGCAACAAAAAAGAAATAACTCATGGCATATGATGTCCTACAACCCGTAGCCGATGTTGCGCTGGCTCATATTCAACTATTACATCAACAAAGTTTAGGTAAATCGATACGTGTGCACAGCGCACAAGGCGGTTTTCCTGAATTGCGCGGTACACAGGTAGCCATTATCGGTATTTGTGAACAACGCAATGATCGCAATCATTTAGGTGAAGCGCTCTCTTTTGTAGAGGTGCGTCGCGCTTTTTACGAATTATTTCCAGGTAACTGGCACGCTACTATCGCAGATTTAGGCGATATACATCAAGGAGAAACTGTAGAAGATACCTACTTTGCCGTAAAGTCGATAACCGAGGCTTTGGTCAAGGCTTCTATAGTGCCACTTTTTTTGGGAGGGAGTCAAGATTTGGTCTATCCCATGTATCGCGCCTATGACGGTTTAGAGCAGATGGTCAATCTGGTTAATGTAGATAGTAGGTTTGACATGGGTGATGCCTCTCAATCGATTCACAATCAATCGTACGTGGGCAAAATCATCGTAGATAAGCCTTATAATTTATTTAATTACAGCAATGTAGGTTTCCAAACCTATTTCAACCCTCAGGAAGAAATAGACCTGATGGATAAGCTGCATTTTGACGCCTATCGATTAGGTAATGTCACGGCCAATCTGAGCAGTGTTGAACCAGTAATGCGAGATGCAGATCTTGTCGCTATTGATATGGGGGCAATAAAAAGCTGCGAACTCAGTTATAAACATAGCAAGACACCTAATGGTTTTGATGGAAAAGAAATTTGTGCCATCGCGCGCTATGCTGGGATCAGCGATCGTGTGAGTGCATTTGGTATTTTTGAATACAAAAATGATCTGCAAGAAGAGACAGCTGCTATGTTGGTGGCACAAATGATGTGGTACTTTATAGAAGGAGTCAATTTTCGCGCAGGCGAAAACATGGATATAGAAAAAGGTAATTTTTTGACGTATCAAGTACCTATTGAAGATGAGGTACTTACGTTTTATAAAAGTGATAAAACCGAACGTTGGTGGATAGAAATACCATTTATTTTGGGATTGAATAATAAATTGAAAAGACGAACGTTATTACCTTGCACCTATCAGGACTACCTCGATGCTTGTAACCAAAGTATCCCCGAAAGATGGTTCAAGGCGCGAAAGAAGAATGAAATTTAACCGTTTATAACTAAACTATGGAGAGTAGGTTTATGGTAAATAAATTGTTTATTACGAAATAAATAAATAGGTTTACCGCCTATAATCTAGAATACTTAACCTAAACCCTATGAAAAAGTTTGTTGCATTTATTGCGATGGTAGCTTTGTTGTATAGCTGTGGCAGTAGCGATCGAGGTGAACTCGTTGGTGCTAAAGGAAAACGTTGGCACCCCGAAAAGCCCTTTGGAATGACGCTCATTTCAGGTGGCGCTTTTATTATGGGTAAGAGTGACGATGACCTTGCCGCAGTGCAAGACGCTCCAACAAAAACCGTTACCGTACGTTCGTTTTACATGGATGAAACGGAAATTTCAAACGCAGAATATCGACAATTTGTAGAGTGGGTACGCGATTCGACCGTACGCACAAAGCTGGCTATTCTTGCCGATGAACTTGGAGAGACTCCAGGGAATGGTGGTATTGGAGAATTTGCATTTAATGATGCAGATCCAGAAAACATGACGCCCTACGAGCAGTATATGTATGACAACTACTACGGTATGGGCGAGACTGGTTATGAAGGCCGTCCTTTAAACAAGGATATCGATATTATCTGGGATACTTCTGAGTATCCTGATGAGTATTACTCTGAAGTGATGGATACCATGTATATCCCATTAGAGGAGTCTTATAATGGGCAACGTACTATTGATGTAGACAAATTAGAATTTAGATACACTTACCTCGATATTGAGGAAGCTGCACGTAAAAAGAATGGTAAGCGTAAAGATTTTATCAAGACAGAAAAAGTAAAAATCTATCCAGATACTACGGTTTGGATTAAGGATTTTGCGTATTCATATAATGAGCCAATGCACAATGATTACTTCTGGCATGATGCCTATGGAGATTATCCTGTAGTAGGGGTTTCTTGGATGCAAGCCAAAGCATTTTGCGAGTGGAGAACGCTCTATAAAAATGCCTATCAAAAAGAACGCAACCGTCAATTTGTAAACCGTTTTAGACTTCCAGGTGAAGCCGAATGGGAGTTTGCGGCACGTGGAGGTTTAGAAGGTGGTGATTACCCTTGGGGTGGACCATACGCCAAAAACGACCGTGGGTGTTTCTTAGCAAACTTTAAGCCATTACGTGGAGACTACGGTGCCGATCAGGCATTGTATACTGTTGAGGTAAATGCGTTCGAACCAAACGACTTTAATCTTTACAATATGGCAGGTAATGTCTCAGAATGGGTAGCGTCATCTTACGACCCTAACTCTTATGAGTACATGTCTACGATTAATCCTAACGTAAACGACAAAGACAATCGTCGTAAGGTGATACGTGGTGGTTCTTGGAAGGATGTAGCTTATTTTATTCAAGTGAGCTCACGTGATTACGAATACCAGGATTCGGCGCGTAGTTACATTGGTTTTAGAACCGTCCAGGATTTTATGGGAATTGATGAAAAAATCAATCTCAAGAAAAATCCTAACAAATAGAAATTACAATTATCCCAAATTATAATTTAGAATTGAACTTAACTAATTACTTAACTTAACTAAAAACTACTTATCATGGCACAGTCAAAAACTGGAAAGAAATTAATGAATATGGTATACGGTCTGGGGGCCGCTATCGTTATTATCGGGGCATTATTTAAAATTATGCACTGGGACTACGGAAATGAAATGCTTATCGTAGGTCTGGTTACCGAAGCGATTGTATTTGCCATATCTGCATTCGAACCAGTAGATACCGATTTGGATTGGTCACTTGTGTATCCAGAATTAGCAGGAGGACAGGCTTCTGCCAAAGGGAAAAAAGAAGCTCCTAAAGATGCTGAAGGTTTATTGTCTCAAAAATTAGACACTATGCTAAAAGAAGCAAAGATCGATAGCGAGTTAATGGCAAGTCTTGGAAACAGCATTCGCAACTTTGAAGGTGCTGCCAAAGAAATTGCTCCAACTGCCGATGCAATGAATTCTACTAAGAAATACAGTGAGGAGATGGCGTTGGCTGCTGCTCAAATGGAATCTTTGAACAACTTGTACAAAGTACAGGTAGAATCATCTAGCCGTCAAGCCGAAATCAACGAGCAGGTCACTGCAAACGCTGGTAAGCTTAAAGAGCAAATGGAAAGCCTTGCAACTAACCTTTCTTCTTTGAATGGGGTGTACGGAGGTATGCTTTCTGCAATGTCTAAGAACTAATTTTAGTTTTACGCTAAATCACTAACTAAAACAAAAAATTAGAAATGGCAGGAGGTAAATTGTCACCAAGACAAAAAATGATCAACTTGATGTATTTGGTTTTCATCGCGATGTTAGCCCTAAATATGTCAAAAGAAGTATTGTCGGCTTTTGGGTCGATCAATGAAAAATTAGACAGTGCCAATAATACATTTGATGCCAAGAACACCTTAGCATTAAACGATTTAAAAGCAAAAGCTGGAGAGAACGAAAAGTTTGCAGCAGCTGCTGTTACTGCAGAGCAGGCCAGCAAATTATCTGACGACTATTACAACTATCTAGAATCTCAGAAGACTTTATTGCTATCTGAAGTAGAAGACAAGACGGATTATGAGACGATGGACAAATCTCAATTTCTTGACGAGACTTACTACAAAGGTGGTAAACTAACCCCAGAAGGGCAGCAGTTTATCGATGAGATGGATAAGTATCGCAACGGGATGTTGGCCTTGGTTCAAGGTAATAATCCAGCAATTGCCGATCAAGTTAAAACAAACTTTAGTACAGATGATATCGTTTCTGACGGAAAAGGAGCCAAGGTAAAGAAAGACTACATCAGTTATCACTTTGTAGGCTTTCCTACGGTAGCTTCACTTACCAAAATGACACAGATTCAAAATGACATTAAAGTTGTAGAGAATGAATTATTAGGAAAATTGCTTTCAGGAAACTTAAAAGCACTTTCTAATATCAACGAGCAAAACTACGAGACGGTAATGAATATGTCTAAAGGTGCCTTTTATACAGGAGAAACTTTTGACGGTATTCTCTCTTTAGGACGTGTAGACGAAACTACAAAACCAAAAGAGGTGCGTTTAAAATTAGACGGTCGTGATCTTTCTCCAAATCAATATGAATTTGTAGGAGGTCGTGTACAGCTAAAAGTAGGTGCAGGTAGTGTAGGAAACCACAAAATTACCGGCTCACTTGTTTACGATCAGGAAGGTGAAGATGTAGAGGTAAAAGTAGAAAAAGAATTTACTACTATAGACAAGCCAAACTCAGCAACAATCGCTGCCGATAAGATGAACGTGGTATACCGCGGGGTAGACAACCCAATGACGATTACCTTTGCAGGGATACAAGATAGAAACGTAAGAGCTACGGCTACAGGTTTATCTCAAGTAAATGGATCTTCTTATGTGATGCGTCCTGGTACTGGAAAAGAGGTAACCATTAACGTAACTGGAACTTTTGACGGTGGTAAAACCGTGTCAGATTCTGAAACCTTTAGAATAAAAGGAATACCTCGTCCAGTAGGAACCATGCGTAACGATGATTCTGGATTTATCAAGATGTCTCGTGAGGCTCTAGGATCTGCTCCAGTAGGTGCTGCTTTACCAGATTTTGATTTTGATCTTAACTTAAAAGTTGACAGTTTTAAGTTTAAGGCAGGAGATGCAGCTACAGTTATCGTTCAAGGTAATCGCCTTAACGATCGTGCCAAAGCTGCCCTGCGTCGCGCCAAAAAAGGTTCTACCGCTCAAATATTTGATATCAAAGCAAGTATTTCTGGAAATACAGGTTATAAATTGCCTAAAGTTTCTTCAGTACTTGTAGAACTTACAAACTAATATTACCCTATTATGAATTTGAAAAATGTATTCATTCTTGCTTTTGGTCTCTTATTGACCGTACCGGCATTTGCACAAGGGAATATCCTTAATGCAAAAACGCCAGACGAGATGTTTGAAAGCACCGATGAGCAAAAAGCCAATGATAACGATAATCCGCTGCCTTATGGGTATGTAGAGAAA
Organism: Cytophagaceae bacterium; assembly: GCA_002712765.1. Classification (GTDB taxonomy): domain Bacteria; phylum Bacteroidota; class Bacteroidia; order Flavobacteriales; family Flavobacteriaceae; genus Dokdonia. Next base: position 7,976 of record PAUP01000079.1, read on the forward strand.
CGTGATGTATTGTGGGCCAAAAACACTTGGGAAGTCGTCGATCTTGATGAGCGAATCAATTTCCCATTGTACTACCCTATAGATACATTAAATATTGGGTCTGACAGACGCTCTTTATATGATGTTTTGATAAAAAACATCAAAGACGGTACTATCGATGCTGTGTATTCAGATTCATACTTTACAGAGAAAATTACCTTAGATGATATCGCTGGTGCCCTTGTCGCTACCGATACGACCGATGACGGTTTTAGAGAGATGAATGAAGGCTTGCCTATTTCTGACTATAATATCGAAACCCGTCGTGTGGCCGCCGATAATATAGAGGCATACCACATCAGAGGATACTGGTATATTGATAAGCGTCAGGGAGAATTAAAGTATCGTTTGTTAGGACTTGCTCCAGTATCACGCGATGCCAACTTCTTAGATGACGATACGGTAAACAGTATTGAGCTGTTCTGGGTATGGTTTCCGGGGGCACGTGATGTGTTGCATAAGGCCAAGGCGTTTAATCGGAAAAACACCTCAATGCCTATCTCCTTTGATCACCTGCTCAACAGTAGGCGCTTTAATGGGGTAGTCTATAAAGAAGACAATGTACAAGGCGATAGACGTGTCAAAGATTACATTAGCAATAATGCCATGATGCAATTGATGGAGTCTAACCGTATCAAAGAGCAAATTCGAAATATCGAACAAGATCTCTGGAATTATTAAATAGAGGTATTTACGTATAAAAAGCCACTTGATGCATCAAGTGGCTTTTTTTTGTGCCTTATTCAAGAGCGTAACGCCAGAGACAATTGGTTATCTTTGCAGGGTGAAACAGGTCGATTATCTCATTGTGGGTTTAGGTCTCGCTGGTATTGCTTTTAGCGAGCAATGTCTAGCGCATGGCAAATCAGTATTTGTGATCGATAGTGGGGTAGCTGGTGCCAGTCGTGTGGCGGCAGGTTTGTATAACCCTGTTATTCTTAAACGCTACACCTTACCTTGGCGGGCCGAAGAGCAATTTGATCTCGCCCGGACCTATTTTAAAGCCTTAGAGTTAAAGCTTAAAGTACCCCTGCGCATACCCCTGCCGGTGCGCAAAATATTTCAGTCTATAGAAGACCAGAACAATTGGTTTGCCGCTAGTGACAACCCAGGTTTGAAACGCTTTATGAACCCTAACTTGATTCAAAATCAGACCAAGGGGCTTGAGGCTCCCTATGCATTAGGTCAGGTCAACGAGACAGGTCGAGTAGATATCGTCACTTTGCAAAAAGCCTACGCGAGCTATCTTGAGCAGATGCACGCTTTCGCGAAAGCGGTATTTGACTATTCCCAACTAGAACTACTCGAGGATGGCGTAGTTTATCAAGAAATCAAAGCCAAAAAAATCGTATTTGCCGAAGGTTATGGAATGCGGCAAAACCCTTATTTTAACAAGTTGCCATTGGTAGGCAACAAAGGAGAGTATATTGTGGTGCGGGTGCCAGGATTAGCACTAGATGCCGCTTTAAAATCTTCTTTTTTTATTGTGCCACTAGGTAATGATTGTTACAAGGTGGGGGCAACCTACGACTGGACGAGTAAAGATATTTTGCCTACTGCCGGGGCACGAGAAGAACTGATCGCCAAATTTAAAATCGTCGTACAGCTCCCTTTTAAAGTTATAGATCAAGAAGTAGGTATTAGACCCACTACAGGAGACAGACGTGCTTTAATAGGTCAGCATCCGCATTATGCACCATTGGCCGTGCTTAATGGTCTGGGTACACGAGGTATCATGGCCGGGCCGTTGTTGGCTCAATATCTTTTTAATCACCTAGAACACCAACAGTCTCTTCCGCCTGAGATAGATATTATGCGTTTTCCAAAAAAGTTTGGGTAAAGCCTATGTTTGTTGACAATTTTTGCGGACTTGACATACGATACCTAAGGGCTAGTACGTTTTAAAATAGCACAACAGTACTAGCTAAATTGCGTATTATGTTATTGAGAATTGCCATTGTGGGGATGGTATTGCTTGTGCTATCTTCTTGCCAAGAATCCAGTTGTTATAAGTCTGAGCACAATCGGATATTAGGAACGCATGCTTTTAGTAGTACGGCCTACCAATCTGAGTTGTATCGATTGATCAAAGAAAGTCCTGATGTAGATTACTATTTTGAAATGTACGAGCAAATTTTAGGACAAACCTATCTTGTGGTCAATGCCTATGGAGATGCTTTTTGTGGGAAACTGTGTTTAGTCATTCCAGAAGCCGAAATTCCAACCTTAGAGCGTCAAGCCGATGCCGAAAAACGAGGAGCTCAGCTTATTGGCCTGCGCTACACTCAACGCACCACCGAGCTGGGAAGTGCCTTAGTGTATGACTCTTTAGAGTATATCGTAGAATAGTGTTAGTCTTGCTGTAGGCTTTTGTATACTGCTATGCGCATTTTAGGACCAGAAATAAAATCTTTGGCCACCTGAGCATCTGTAAAAAAGGCATTGGTAAGCGAGGGCATGGCAGCTATTTCGGTTTCAGTTTTGCCTTGGTCTATAGCCTGTTGTACGTTTGCTCTGATGGTTTTGAGCATAGTGAGATAATTCTTGTAATCAGTCTTTGTGCCTTTTGGGCCGTGCCCAGGAATAATAACTGTGTTGTCATTGATGAGCATTAACCCTTTTTGGGCTGCGGCTATGTCTCCATCTATACTCCCTCCACGGTTCACATCTATATAAGGAAATCGGCCATTAAAAAATGTATCTCCGGTATGGAGCACATTGCTTTGGGCAAAATATACTAGGGCATCGCCATCGGTATGAGCGTTGTGTACATGCGTGATAAAAATATCATTGCTATTCATATAAAAGGTCGTATCGTCGCTAAAGGTGATAACGGGAAGTCCTTCCTTTGACGGGTCTTCTGCCAGGCGTTTGCGCACATTGTCATGGGCTACAATGATGGCTCCCGTGGCAGCAAAATTGGCGTTACCCCCAGTGTGGTCGCCATGAAAATGCGTATTGACCAAAAATGATACTTCCCTATCGGTTACCGTGGCTATGGCTTTTTTTATTTTGGCGCTAAGCGGGGCAAACTGATCGTCTACCATAAAAACGCCATCATCGCCAATACTTATGGCTATATTGCCACCGGCACCTGTGAGCATATAGACTTGATCGGCTACTTGATCCATTTTGATCTGGACAGCATCAAAGCGGCCTTGAGCCATTACCAAACAATTACATAATATGAGACTACTATAAATGAGTGTTTTCATGATTTGTATTTTGAGGGTTGTCGAAAGTTACGATCAAGAATTTCATCCGCTTGGTTATTTAACATCTATTTATGACCGCAATAATGTTGTGTAAACGCCAAGTAGCGAGTATCTTTGCACACATTTAAAAAGTTACTAAGAAAAAGCACTTTTGAGCGATATTTCTACCCATACAATAGCCGTTTCCCCTTGGCATGATTTTAAAGAAATCACAAAAATGCGTTTATCGATTAGCGTGGTTTTCTCAAGTGTTGCGGGTTACTTATTGGCGTTTACCCCAGGTAATTTTGATTGGATCACTGTTATTCAGCTCATTTTTGGCGGGTATTTTATGGTAGGCGCTTCTAATGCGTACAACCAAGTGATGGAGCGCGATCTCGATGCTTTGATGGATCGCACCAAAAACAGACCCGTAGCTTCGGGCCGTATGTCTGTCAATACAGCGTTAATTATTGCGACGACTTTTACAGTACTCGGTCTAGTAACATTATTTTATATCAATCCGCAAACGGCCATGTTTGGAGGCATATCTATCTTTATGTATGTCTTTTTGTATACGCCTTTAAAAACCAAGACACCTTTATCGGTATTTGTTGGCGCTTTTCCTGGTGCCATTCCATTTATGTTGGGATGGGTAGCTGCAACCAATGATTTTAGTATAGAGCCAGGGACGTTGTTTATGATACAATTTTTCTGGCAGTTTCCGCATTTTTGGGCGATTGGGTGGTTTTTATTTGAAGATTATAAAAAGGGTGGGTTTTTTATGTTGCCCACGGGCAAACGCGATAAATCTACCGCTGTACAGGTCATACTCTATACGATCTGGACTGTACTTGTTTCTTTAATTCCGGCTTTTGGCGTTACAGGGAGATTGTTTTTGTCTCCTTTGGCTGCAGTGGTTGTAGGAGGATTAGGTTTGTTTATGCTGTATTGGGCTGTAAAATTGTATCAGCTTAGAGATGCCAAGACTGCCAAGCGATTAATGCTTGCTAGTGTGACTTACATCACCCTGCTACAAGTTGTATTTGTGATAGATAAATTTTTGAGATAAATGGATTATACCGCAGGAACCGAACAGACCAAGATGGAACGCTCAAAGAAGCAGATGCTTTGGTTTGGGATTATTAGTCTATGTATGACTTTTGGAGGATTAACCAGTGCTTACATCGTAAGTATGGAACGTCGTGATTGGAATTCTACCTATGAATTTCCATCGGCACTTATCGTATCGACAGTCTTGATTATAGTGAGTAGTTTGACCATTATGATGGCTAAAAAGTTCATCATATCGGGTAAAAAAATGGTAGGAGAGATCTGGCTTCTGGTTACACTAGCCTTAGGGTTAGCTTTTTTAGCTTGGCAAATCTCAGGATTTAAAGAGTTACAAGCCCAAGGGTTTTACTTTACGGGCGCTTCGAGTAATATCACGACAACCTTTATCTTTTTGATCGCTGCTTTACACATTGCCCACCTTATTGCAGGATTTATTTCACTGGGTACTGTCATAGTCAACGCGGTGCGCGGAAAATACAGCGCTCAAAGTCATTTAGGACTTAGTCTTGGAGTTACTTTTTGGCATTTCTTAGATATTTTATGGGTCTTTTTGTTTGGGCTACTCTATTGCACCCGCTACTGGTGCGAATGGTTTAGCTGCGTGTAAGAAGCTCAATACGTCATAGTGAATTCAGGCTGAGAACGCTTTCGCGAAAGCAAACTGATCAGAAGAACATCTCACGAGCGCGTGAAGCGGTAAGACCGAAACTACCCCTCAATAAAATGACTGTATAGACCCATTATAAATCCTAAAGTAATCCTTGAAATACGGATATAAAATACTTATTTTTGCAACCAATTATTTAACCAATACGCGACTATGGACACTACTGTGACAAGTAATGATACCTCTGAAAATACTTGGGGAGGTGGAAATCAGCCACTTAAAGCGAGTTACGGGAAATTGATGATGTGGTTTTTCATCGTTTCTGATGCCTTGACATTTTCAGGGTTTCTAGCGGCTTACGGCTTTTCGAGATTTAAGTTTATCGATTCTTGGCCTATAGCCGATGAAGTTTTTACTCACTTTCCAGGATTACACGGATATAATGCCCCGATGTATTATGTTGCGTTTATGACTTTTATTTTGATTATGTCATCGGTGACTATGGTATTGGCCGTAGATGCGGGACATCACATGAATAAAAAGAAAGTTACCCTATACATGTTTCTCACCATTATTGGAGGGGCCATCTTCGTAGGGTCACAAGCTTGGGAGTGGAACACTTTTATCAAGGGTGATTATGGCGCGGTAGAAACCAAAGGCGGTAACATCCTTCAATTTTTAAACACCGAAGGAGAGCGAGTAGCCCTTGCGGATGTAGCGACTTCTTTGCCTCAAACTCGTGTACAGCATGAGCGTAAAAATGGGGTTTGGTACATGAAAGATGGAAGCGATATTTCAGAATTTACCATCGAAGAGGTTAAAGCTGGCTTTGCAGCCAATAATGACCTTTTAATCCGAACAGAAATCCTCAATGAAGCAGGTGAGAAAACCGTGCTGAGTAGAGAGGAGTCTTTACTTCGTTTGAACAGAGATGGTCAAGGCATTGTAGAAGGAGCCAACCTCATACACAACGAGTATGGAACGCCTTTATTTGCAGACTTCTTTTTCTTTATTACCGGTTTTCACGGTTTTCACGTATTCTCAGGAGTGATCATTAATATTATCATATTCTTTAACGTCATCCTAGGTACCTACGAACGTCGTAAGAATTATGAAATGGTAGAAAAAGTAGGTCTTTATTGGCACTTTGTAGATTTGGTTTGGGTATTTGTATTTACCTTCTTCTACTTGGTATAATTTGAGATAAAGCAAAGAATTAGAATTAATAAGCTATGGCACACGAACATAAATTAGAGATATTTAGAGGGCTTTTAAAGTTTAAGTCCAATACGTCAAAAATCTGGGGCGTTCTTATCGTACTTTCTATTGTAACCGCGGTAGAAGTAGCATTGGGTATTATAAAACCAGAATTTTTGGTTGAAGAGCGTTTTATGAGAATGAAACTTCTTAATTGGATCTTTATCATCTTGACGATTTTTAAAGCCTATTATATTACTTGGGACTTTATGCACATGAGAGACGAGGTCAAAGGCTTGCGTCGCGCCGTAGTTTGGACAGCGGTATTTCTCATTTGTTATCTGGTCTTCATCTTGCTTACAGAAGGTGATTACATCTTTGATGTATACGATAGCGGCTTCCAAAGTTGGGATTTTTAAAATATTGAAAAGGCGGTTTGTATAAACCGCCTTTTTTTTGGCATTACTACTATGAAAAAGAAATTAGTACTCATCGCCCTCTTCGTATTGCCAGTGGTTACTTACCTCTTCTTTACGACCAGTGTGGCCAATTTTACCTCACTACCAGTTGTGTCAGAGCAGGTCTCTGATGTGGCTTTTTTGCAGTCGCCTTCTAGAGGTGTGACAACAGTTGGGTTAGATTCACTACAGCTCAAAGACCGTGTTACTGTGGTGGGCTATTTAGGTGATGCGCTTAAAGACAATGTAGGATTTACCGCAAATCTTAACCTAACAGTGTATAAGTACTATCAAGGATTTGATGAATTTCAGATGTTGTTTTTTGTCAATCCAGGATCAGAAGATCAGGTAGCAGAAGTCAAAGAGTCTTTGGCCAGAGTAACCGATGTTTCCAAATTGTATTTTGTTACCGCAACGCCCGAAGAGGTAAGAGCTCATTTTGACAGTCTTAAAACGCCTTATGCTGCAGACCTTGCTGGTTTTAGTCCTTTTGTATTTATCATAGATAAAGACCTTAATCTGCGCAGTCGAGATGACGATTTGAAAAAGCAAAATAACTACGGTTACGATTTGACACAGGCTGTAGAGACGGGCTATCTCAAGGATGATATAAAGGTGGTACTTGCCGAATATCGCTTGGCTTTAAAAAAGAACAGAAATGCCAGTGCCAAAATTGAACAACGCAGACCAACCAAAAAAGATTAATTTTTAAAGACCATGCGAGATAACACCAAGTACATAGGCGTTGCCGCCGTCATATTAATTTTTGGAATTATTTTTATTCCGAGAATTTACAAGCGTATGTCTTCAGATGATATCACGCGTGGTGGACGTATGCACAAAGTGGGTGGCGAGCTAGAAGCTGCAAACCCAGAAGACTTGGTGTACATTAAAATAGATGGAAAAGAGCGTAAGGTGCCTCCTTTTGCCTTTGTCAATCAAAATGGAGATACCATAAGCAATAAAGATTATTATGGCAAGGTCTATCTGGTAGAGTTTTTCTTTACCCGTTGCACCGATATTTGTATCCCGATGAACCACAACCTGCAATTCATCGCTCAAAAGTTTGAAGACGATGACAACTTTGGGATTGCTTCTTTTTCGATAGATCCAGAACACGACACCCCAGCGGTATTACAACAGTATGCCAAAGATTATGGGGTGACCAATCCCAATTGGAATTTTATGACCGGTGATAGAGATACCATTAGACAATTATCTAATGAAGGTTTTTATTTGGGTACCAATGTTGCCGGAGATACCGAAAATGAATTGTATCACTCAGGCCTTTTTGCACTAGTAGACCAAAATGGATTTATCCGATCTCGTTTGGATCCCTATGGCAATCCAAAGCCGTATTATAGAGGTTCTGTGCCTATGAATGCACAAGTGGCTCCCGGAGAAGAGGCCCCTGAAATTGATATTTTGATCGAAGACATAGAAAAATTATTACAAAAATAGCAGTATGGATACCCCAAGTCACACCGAACAGAAATACAATAAATGGATTATTGCTGTATCGATCATTGTCCCAATAGCAGTTGCAGCCTTATTTGGTATTAATTTGCGAGATATGGGCTATGATGTCGAGCCGCTCACTTTTTTGCCGCCGATATATGCCACGATTAACGGATTGACCGCTGTTGTTCTCATTCTTGCGGTTATTGCCATCAAAAATGGAAAACGTAAGACCCATCAGCGTTTGATGCAATTTGCCATATTTTTATCGCTGTTGTTTTTGTTGATGTATATCGGGTATCATATGACCTCGACCTCTACGCCATAAGGCGGTGAAGGTATACTGAGAACGCTCTACTTTTTTATTCTGATTTCTCACATCGTCTTGTCTATCATTATCATTCCTTTGGTGCTTTTTACCTATGTACGTGCCTTGGCTCAGCGTTTTGACAAGCACAAGAAACTGGCGCGCATTACTTTTCCGATTTGGTTGTATGTCGCTATCACAGGGGTGGTGGTGTATTTGATGATTTCACCTTATTATGTGCATTAGGCTATGAAGAAGTGGTTGTGTTATTTCGTGTTGGTTATAGGGCTTTTGATAGGGCCTAGTTCCGCTTTCGCGAAAGCGTATACCAACTCATCACCTACCACATTGGCAGCTACACAATGCGCCATGTGCCGCGCCGTCCTTGAATCTGAAGAAGATAATAGCACAGCCAAAGGTGTAAACAATGGTATTAAATACCTCATGATCATTCCTTATATTTTGGTAGGAGGCGTCTTTTATGCCATCTACAGATCACGAAAAAAGCAAAAGCAGGCGCTAGCCTCAGACCTTGAAGATAAATAGTCTTTAAACTGCAACAATACTAAAAGAAGATTGTCTTTAGATAAATACGCAATACTGCAGTTGTAGGGTCGTATGTTTTTTGACGCTCCAAAGAGTCTTAACAAGGATTTCACAATAATTTGGCTAGGTATAGCTAATATTGTGTACTTATTTTACACACCATGATAAAAATTGAAGACTTACACAAGTCATATGTAATGGGTAGCAACTCGCTACATGTTTTAAAAGGGATCGACTTCAACGTAAAAGAAGGCGAGCTGGTTTCTATCATGGGGTCATCGGGTTCGGGAAAATCTACCTTACTCAACATATTGGGAATGCTCGATGAAGCCGATGAAGGCTCTTATGTCTTAGATGGTGTTCCTATCAAAAATCTCAACGAAAAAGTAGCGGCTCAATACCGCAATAAATTTCTCGGTTTTATCTTTCAATCTTTTAATCTCATCAATTACAAAAATGCGGTAGACAACGTGGCCATGCCTTTGTATTATCAGGGCATCAAACGCAAAGAACGCATGGATAAGGCTATGCACTATCTCGAAAAAGTAGGTTTGGCGCAGTGGGCTACACACTTGCCTAGTGAACTTTCTGGAGGTCAAAAACAACGTGTAGCTATCGCTAGAGCCTTGGCCAGTGACCCAAAAGTATTGTTGGCCGATGAGCCTACAGGGGCGCTCGACACCAAAACTTCTTATGAGGTCATGGAGCTTATTCAAGGTATTAATGATGAGGGTAAAACCATTCTTGTGGTGACTCACGAACCCGACATCGCCGAAATGACCAAGCGAATCGTAAATCTCAAGGACGGTCGAATTATCGACGATACTGTGGTTAAACAAGTAATAGCAAAGAGTTATGTTTGATCTAGAACGCTGGCAGGAGATTTTTGAAACGCTGAGTAAAAATAAACTTCAGACCTTTCTCACGATGGTCTCTGTCTTTTCTGGTGTTTTAATTCTAATCATACTTATCGGTTTTAGCACCGGGATTCAAAATGGGGTGCGTTCCGAATTTGAACAAGATGCGACCAATCGTATTTCTATCAGGGCGGGTATTACCACCAAAGAATTTAAGGGGCTCAATCCTGGACGTCGTATACAGTTGCGCAACGAAGACTTTGCAGAAATCAATCGCAAGTACGAAGAAGATATCGAATACAAAACAGGGATCTATAATATTTGGGGTGGGCAAACCACCTATGGTAAAGAATCTGGTAATTACCGTATTGAAGGTGCCTATCCTGATCAACAGTTTATAGAAAACGCTTCTATGGTGACCGGCCGCTTTATCAGTCAAGATGATATGGACGAGTCTCGTAAGATTGTAGTAATCGGGAATCAGGTCAAAAAAGATTTATTTAAAGACAAAGACCCTATAGGCGAAAGCGTCAAGATTTTTGGTATTAATTTTAAGGTAGTAGGAGTGTACACCGATCCAGGAGGAGAGCGTGAAGAAACGCGTTTATTCCTTCCTTTACCAACCGCTCAAAAAGTGTTTTTTGGAGGAGATCGGATACGTTCTATGGCCTATACGGTAAAGATGTCAGACAATTTTGATGAGGCGGTAGCCTTGTCTGCAGCTTTGTCCGAAAATTTTGAAACCGATCTCAAATCAAAATACAGCGTGTCTCCCGACGACCGTAGCGCTTTTCGTGTAAACAACACCCTAGAAGAAGCGCGTAAAATTTATAGTTTGATCGATACCATTAGTGCTGTTTTCTGGTTTATCGGTCTGGGAACGATCATTGCCGGTGTGGTAGGTGTAGGAAATATTATGCTTATCGTGGTAAAAGAGCGCACCAAAGAGATAGGCGTACGTAAAGCCTTGGGTGCTTTGCCTAGTTCTATCGTAGGTATGATTTTGCAAGAGGCGATTTTTATAACGGCTATTGCTGGATTTTCTGGTTTGTTTTTAGGGGTGATAGCCCTAAATATTGCGAGTCCCTTAATCGATAGTGATTTTATCAAGTTTCCAAGAGTAGATTTTGCAACGTCTATCACAATTGTACTAATCATCATTTTTGCAGGTGCGCTTGCAGGTTATTTTCCTGCGAGACGAGCCGCACATATCAAACCCATCGAAGCATTAAGAGACGAATAAGAACAGAATCAATATCGCCTAGTTGAATATGGAGATGATTAAAGAAAACAAGAAAGTAGGACACCCAAATAATTAGAAATTATGTTTAACAAAGAACGCTGGGCAGAAATTATCGAAGCACTAAACGCAAACCGTTTTAGAACGATTTTGACGGCTTTTGGTGTTTTTTGGGGTATTCTTATTTTGGTGCTGCTTCTGGCCATGACCACAGGGCTGCGCAATGGGGTGACTTCAGATTTTGGAGATTTTGCCACCAATTCGCTTTTTATGTGGGGGCAGGGTACCTCCAAACCCTATAAAGGATTACCTAAGGGTAGAAGAGTACAGTTTAAACTCGAAGACGTCGCTGTTTTAAAAGAGAAACTCCCCGAATTAAAATACGTATCCCCACGTAATCAACTTGGAGGCTATCAAGGCGCCAATAACGTCACACGAAATGAGAAAACAGGCGCCTTTAGTGTTTCTGGTGACTATCCTGAGTTTATTAAGCAGCAGCCTATGGATATTATGGCGGGTCGCTTTATCAGCTATTCTGATATCAATGAGAAAAGAAAGGCCGCGGTCATAGGAAAGGATGTCGTCAAGGCACTTTATGATTATGGCGAGGATCCCATTGGTACCTATATCAAAATAAACGGGGTCAATTTTATGGTTGTAGGCACCTTCAAATCAACCAATAGTAATGGCGATAATGAAGAAGATGCCAATACCATTTTTATTCCCTTCACCACTTTTGGCCAAGCCTTTAACAGAGCCGACAATGTAGGATGGATGGCTATTACAGCTCATGATAACTACAGTATTACCAATCTCAAGCCTCAGATTATCGATATCATGAAGACCCAACGTAGCATACATCCCGACGATCGTCGTGCTATTGGTAATTTTGATAGAGCAGAGGCCTTTGGACGTATTAATGGCCTTTTCGATATTTTAACTCTAGTAGGATATGTTGTAGGTGCGTTAATATTACTTTCTGGGGTGATTGGCATTAGTAATATTATGCTCATTGTCGTTAAGGAGCGCACCAAAGAAATAGGGGTGCGTCGCGCTCTGGGAGCAACTCCTTGGAATATTAGACTTCAAATATTACAGGAGTCTATGGTGCTTACCATGATTTCTGGTATGCTAGGCATAGCTGCCGCCTCAGGAGGTATCTGGTTGATGAATTTCTTTTTAGGGCCGTCGGGCTCTGTAGAGAATTTTGCCAATCCATCGGTGCATGTCTCTGTGGCTTTTGTCGCCTTAATTATACTTATTGTCTCTGGCTTATTAGCAGGTTTAATACCAGCGACCAGAGCGACTCAAATGAAACCAATAGATGCCTTACGCATCGAATAAATCAATCATAAATCATCCAAATAGCATAAACAATGAAAAGAACAGGTACGATTATCATATTAGCGCTTATCGTTATCGCCTTTGTCTTCGGGATAAGATATCTATATCTTTCTGACCAAAAGGATCCTGTGGTATATACCACAGAGCAAGCGGCTACCAGAACTATTGTAAAAAAGACAGTAGCTACAGGTAGCATAGTACCAAAAGAAGAAGTGTTGATCAAACCAAACATTTCTGGTATTATTGACGAGATATACGTCGAGGCTGGAGATCAGGTTCAGGCAGGTGAGTTGATCGCCAAAATAAAAGTGGTACCTAATGCTTCTTCGCTTACCAATTCTAAAAATAATATTGCTGGCGCACGTACGGCTGTAGAGACTGCCAAGCTCGCTTTCGAAAATCAAAAGAGTATTTACAATCGTCAGAAAGCCCTATTTGAAAAGGGAGTGGTATCTGCCAATGATTTTGATGCGATTCAAAATGCCTATAATCAAGCCCAGCAGCGTGTAAAGCAAGAGCAGGTTAATCTTCAAAGTGCGATCCAAAACTACGATATCATTAAAACGGGTACCACTAGTGGTCTTGGTGAGGCAGCAACTACTCAGGTACGATCAACCATTACTGGAATGGTACTAGATGTGCCGGTCAAAACGGGTAATCAAGTAATCGAGGCCAACAATTTTAACGATGGTACGACTATCGCCTCCCTGGCCGATGTTGATAAAATGATTTTTGAAGGAAAAGTAGACGAAAGCGAGGTTGGAAAGATCAAAGAAAATCTTCCTTTGGAGATTACAGTAGGAGCTATCGAAAATGCCACTTTTGATGCTACCCTTGATTATATTGCCCCTAAAGGCGTTGCCGAAAACGGTGCGATTCAATTTGAAATTAAAGGGACCTTGAAAAAAATAGATTCGGCTACATTTATTAGAGCGGGTCTTAGCGCCAATGCCAGTATTATTTTGCAAAGAGCAGATTCGGTTTTGGCAATTAAAGAGGCTTTGGTACAGTACGATCCAAAAACTAAAGAGCCTTTTATCGAGATAGAGGTAGGCGATCAGCAATTTGAACGTAGACCCCTCACGTTGGGTACCAGTGATGGTATCTTTGTCGAGGTTAAAGACGGCATTACTAAAGAAGATCGTATTAAGGTCTGGAATCAACTCAAACCAGGTACCGGATTTAGTCGCGGTTAAGCTTCTTATTAGCCCTTGCACGCTTTAATTAATGTGGTAAAGGGCTACCTATTTTCGCGTGAGCGAAAAAAAAATTAACATTTGTTGTAACATAAATTCGTTTCAATAGTCATATTGGACATCAAAC
>PAUP01000080.1 GCA_002712765.1 Cytophagaceae bacterium
CTATAACGGCCAACCCATGCCATCAAACGATTATTGGTTTAGGGTAGAATACACCGAACCCGATGGCGAAAACCAAGGACAACGAAAAACATTTACAGGTCACTTTGCCCTAAAACGTTAAATCAATACAAGGCTTATAAAAACACTTAGCCACCTTGTTACGGGTGGCTATGTTTTTTCGCGAAAGCGGGGGAATTACAAAGAATCACTAATAAATATGCAGCAGTAGGTTGGGATCTGGACAGTTTTCTCTATAAAAATCCAATTGGGAGACACTTGCCACTCCAGGATAATCACCCTGCATACCCTGCAGATCGTGGATGATTTGGAAATGCAAGTGCGGGGCGTATGCGCCATTGACCTCTGGGCCGCCTATCCAAGCAAAAACTTCACCTGCTACCAGCGTTTGCCCCACTTTAATATCTTGAATAGACGCCATACTCAAATGACCATAAAGGGTATAAAAAACATCGTTACCAAACTCATGTTCTAAGATAATTGTAGGGCCATAATCGCCAAAATTGGTATTGTTTTTAAAACTATGCACTCTTGCATCTAGTGGGCAAACCACCGAAGTCTCTGAGGCGCACCACAAATCAAGACCGAGATGAATATTTCTTCTTTGGCTCGCAGTATCAGCAAAGTAAGTGGAACGATCATATAGTTTGCGCTGTTCTAGATATCCGCCATAGGCCACCTTAGCATGTTGCGCATTAAGGAAGTTCTGAATTTGACTATGATGTTTAGTGGGCTGGTCAAAAATAGCGACGTCTAGGTCTTGATTGGAAGTAGAAAGATCGATAGGTATATAATCTTGTTTGAGAATAGTAGGGTCTATAACCGCTATAAATTCTTTAGAAAGTGACAAAAGTAGTTTGGACAAATGCATAGTACACCATTATGAAAGCCAAAAATACAATTCCAATTGTTACCAATACTCTAAAAAATCGTCATCACTAAAACAATCATATGAGACGATATCAAGGAAGGGGAGCATTGCGCTTTCGCATTTATGTGTGAGGGCAAAATATGCGTCTATGGCTTAGGTAAGATTATGGAAGGACAGTTTTATCGCCAAGGACAGCTTCAGGAAGTTAGAGGTAGTTAAAGGCGCTTTGTTTAGTGCGGTGTTATAGTTGAGTAGCTGTATCTATATTACCTATTACAACAGAAAGCAGCTGGGCGCTGCTATTAAAGAAGTTATTAGGGTAACCCCCAGAACTTTTCGTAAAAAAAAGAAATAGCCATTGCTATTCTGGTTATTGATCGTATTCAAGTAGGATTGACGGTGGTCGAAGTGTTTTTAATCAATCAATTTGGGAGATTTTATTAATGGTTTAATTGAGTAAAAGGTCGCTAAATTTGGCCGTAATGGTAATCACGTTGGCCGTGCTTCTAGATTTATGAAAGCCATTGACCATTTGTGATTTCCCGTTTTGCACCGATTTTGTTTCTAATTGCTTAGGCAAGATAAAATCATTATGCTCGCCACTATAACTAAAATTAAAGGCAGATTGTGGCAACTTAAGCGCGAGATCGCTATTTTCTAGAACAATGGTAAGTGCCCCAAAATTATCGGCTACTTTGGCAATAGACAATTCACCAAAGGATCCAGAAATCATAGCCGAACTCACAAGCTGATTGATAAATACGTTACTCGAATTGGAAGTAATGGCCATATTTCCCCCATTGGCGATATTGCATTTTTTGACGTGACTTGCCGTTAAGCTACCTCCATCCCAATTTCCTACAGCCACTGGGCTGTAGGAAACTTCGATATTGGTTTGTTTACCGTTTATAGTTGTAGCAGCAAGACTACCGTGAGAAATATTGGCTTTTGGATTATATACATCGGCCATTTTTACCTTTCCGTATCTTACGTTCAAATCAAGTTCGGCCTTTTTTGGCATTTTGACTTTAATAACGCGTTTTACCTTACGATTGGATTTAGCATCATCATCGGTATCATAACTAAAACGAATACTTTTATGCGTATTGCCATGCTCGTCCTTTTCTGAACGTTCTTCCCACTCGGCCTCGTGTTCTTCGGCCCATTTTTCCATTTTTTCTCCAAACTTCTCACCCCAGGCTTCCATAGACTTCCCAAAGTCATCACCCCAGTTTTCAAAAGCTTTCTCCATAGATGCTCCAAATTTTTCGCCCCAAACTTCCATAGACTTTCCAAAATCTTCACCCCAGGCTTCCATGTCTTCGCCAAACTTTTCGCCCCATTCTTCCATATCTTCTAACCAGCGATCGGTTTCTCGCACCGTGACATTAGTCCCGTACTTTCGGTTCAATTTATCTACATAAGCCTGTTTGTCATCTTCGTACTCGTCACTATTAAAGGTCATATTGTTGCCATCGGTAAAGGGCCATTTTGGGATATTTCCAAGACTTCCTAGGTTGAGGCTCCACTGCTCAGAGTTTTCATCAAACTCTTTCTCCCACTTTTCCATAGCCTTGTCAAATTCAGGACCAAAACTCTTTTCCATTTTTTTCTCCCATTGCTTGAGATAAGCCTCTCCATCACGTTTATAAGCTTCGTGATCAAATTTGATTTTGCTCATCTCCTCATAGTACTCTTTGGGTAATGGGTTTCCAGAAATCCCCTCCAACAACGGGCCTACCAGACCTTCCATGATGGGCTCTACTATAGTAATCGAATTGCCTATCAAACCGCCAAGATCAATTTCTAAATCTTCGAGATCTTCTAACTCGTATACCCTGGCATCGGCATAGCCATTTTTACTTGAAATACTTATGGTATTGCTATTGCCACTAACGCTCACGTCCCATTCGCGGGCAACCTCGGTGGCATCTTCTCCTTCTACATATGCTTCTATAGCTACTTCATTCTTGTTCCAAGTTTCAAAAATAACATCGGCATAGCGGGTGTCTACTTCAATGGTTACGTCTTTGTTGACATTAAAACGCTCATCGAGTTTTACCTTTTTTGATTGGGCAAATAGCCCACATGACATTGTCGTAAAGACAAGGACAACTAATGATTTGATATATATTGTTTTCATTTTCTAGATCGTTTGTATGGCATCTGCCACTTCGACTTCTGCCTTGAGTTCTTTTAATTTTGATTTTAGTTTGAGCATGAGCTCAACACGTAATTTTAAATTGTCAATCATGGCCGAAACCATTTCATCGGTAATACCAGTTTGGGTAATTTCCTGATTTAATCGTTTGTATTCGGCATCTAGTTTGGACAATTGCACCATAAAAGCATCGATTAAATCTTTATTACTATCGGTGATTTCAAGTTGCGATAACTGCAGGTTGACACTGGCCAAATACCTACTTTCAATCTTTGCAAAATCTGGTGAAATATTACTCAATAACACTTCTTGTTTATCTTCGGGAGCAGTCTCTTCTGTGTTTACCAGGGTGTTGGTGTCTGCTTCCGCGAAAGCATCCTTACCTACAAACCACAGTATACCAGCTGTTAATACTACCGCAGCTGCAATTTTCATCCACAACACAAAAGATCCTTTAGAGGTATCATTGCGATCGGTGTTATCCTGCGGCAAGGCCACATTTAACTTCTCTTCAAAACGCGCCTGATGTCCAGTTCTCATAGACGAAGCGGGAGTTGTCGTATCATTTTTGAGTAGCTCTCTAAGATCCTGTGCCATAACTCTGTTGTTTTAATAATTCTTGTAACTTCTTTTTACCTCGGTGCACCAGGGTACGTGAAGCTACTTCTGTAATCTCTAAAATCTCCGATATTTCTTGATGATCATACCCTTCTATTAAAAACAGCGTAAGCGGGTAGCCATATTTGTCTGGGAGATTAGTGATGGTTTGCTTGATAGTAGTGGCTGTTACCCCATCTTCTACCTGCCAGCCCTCATCCCTATCGTCTACTTTGCCAATTACTTCTTCATTGAGCGGAATTAGTATCGCCTTTTTTGCCTTAATCATATCGAGACTCTTATTGATTACGATACGTTTTAACCAGGCGCCAAAGGTGACTTCTCCTGTAAACTGATGAAGCTTAGAAAAGGCGTTGATAAAGCCTTCATGCATAGCTTCTTCGGCTTCAAATGCATTTTTCAAAAATCGAAAAGCGACGTGGTACATACCATCACAGTACTTTTTGTACAGCTGCAGCTGTGCTTTGCGATCGTTGCGTTTGCATTTTTCTATGATATCTGTGGTCAGCAAAATATAGAATGGTTAGTTTTAATAGCTGTTCATTATAAATACGAGCCAAAAAAGGCGATGTTGCAAAACAAATCATTTTTTTATAAAAATATGTAATATCCTTACTTTTAAAACCCATAGGGCATAGGTGGTTGTTTTGTATCTTCGAACCTGGAGTAATACCTATTTCTATTCTTAGCCCACACCCAATGAGTGCTCAAAAAAAACGCCCTAAAGGAATCAATCCCGCTTTTTTTTCTAAAGCTCAAGATCGCAATGCACAAGATCAAACCACATCAGGCGCCTATAATTTAAAACGATCTGTTACACTAGCTCCAGAAATAGTAAAAGGCAATTATACAGCGCTTAGCCGAGGAATTACTTTGGTAGAGAGCACCTCTGCCATACATCAAAAAGAAGCAGAAGCCTTGATCGAACAGTGTTTGCCCTATGCCGGAAAGGCAGTGAGATTAGGTATTACTGGTGTTCCTGGAGTAGGTAAAAGTACGCTTATCGAAGCTATGGGAGGCTATCTTACTGCTTTGGGTAAAAAAGTGGCCGTGCTGGCTATTGATCCTTCGAGCTCTGTATCGCGGGGTAGTATCCTAGGCGATAAAACTAGGATGGCACAATTATCTCAAAATCCTTTGGCTTTTATTAGACCGTCTGCTTCAGGAGATTCGTTGGGCGGAGTGGCGCGCAAAACACGAGAGGCGATGATACTGTGTGAAGCAGCTGGTTTTGATGTGATTGTCGTAGAGACCGTTGGGGTAGGACAATCTGAACATGCCGTTCACTCTATGGTTGATTTTTTCTTGTTGCTCAAATTGGCAGGCGCTGGAGATGAATTGCAAGGTATAAAAAGAGGTATTATAGAAATGGCCGATGCCATTGTAATTAATAAGGCCGATGGTGATAACAAAACAGCCGCTCGTATGGCTAAGTCTGCTTTCGCGAAAGCGTTACATTTATACCCTCCTAAAGAAAGTGGGTGGACACCAAAAGTAACCTTAGCCAGCGCGCTGGAGGAAGAAGGAATTGCTGAAATCTGGGAACAGGTAACTGCCTACCTACAGCATACTAAGACCAATAGCTTCTTTTCTCAAAAAAGAGCCGAACAAAATAAATATTGGCTTGTACAAACTATCGAGAATGCGCTAAAAGATCAATTTTACAGTCATCCCGAAGTGGCTCAGCATATGACAGCAATACTAGAAGCAGTAGCTCGGGGAGACCGCTCTCCTTTTGAGGCGGCCAAAGCCTTATTGGATCTCCAAAAGACTAGATAGTCCCATACTTTCTTATAAGGAATTGTTGTAATCTAAAAAACAGATAGCCAAAAATGGCCCCAATAGTCCACCCGACCAAAACATCACCTGGATAATGGACTCCAAGATAAATACGGCTATAGCCTACCATAGCGGCCCAGAAAAGTAATACAAAAATGACATTTGGATACCTAGAACGTAGGGCCAGGCCTGCAAAAACTGCCGCAGCCATACTATTGGCCGCATGAGCCGAGAAAAAGCCATAGCGACCACATCGCGCTGCAACAAATCGAATATGCTCGCTTAAAGCATCAACTCTGCAAGGACGAGGTCTTTGTATTCCGTATTTGAAAAGATTGGCCAATTGATCGACACAGGTAATAAGTAGGGCTACGATCACAATGGTAATAAGCAAATTTTTAAGACCATACACTTTATAAATACCATAAAGCAAAAGGGCGTATAAAGGAATGGCCGATAACTTATAAGAAATGACACGCCAAAAACCATCCCAGCGAGACGAACCTAAGCTATTGAGAAATTCGAATAATTGACTGTCGTAGGCAAGAAGTTGCTCCATAGTGACTTTAGTCGGTTTCGTACTTTGCGATTTCGGCGTCGTAGAAATTGGTAGCCGCTTTGATGGCATTTTCGGTCTCGGTGGCTAGCTCGTCTTCGTCCTGGCGGTCAAACTCTTCAAGCCAGCTTACCTCATCTTTGGTAAGATCTATAATAAAACGCGGAAATTCGGTATGTACCACAAAAATAGCATCTGGAAATTCAGAATTATCACCGATTAAAAATTTGGGAATAGTCATCATAAAATCAAAAACGTATTAGTTACTATGTGCCTTGATCAACTTTTTACTAAGATAATTAAATCTAAAATAGAGCATAACTGCCGAGGCTGTTAATCCTGCGAGCAGGCCTACCCAAATTCCTTCTGCGCCTAATTGATCTGCTTTGCCAAGATACCACATCACAGGAAAACCGATTATCCAATAAGCGACAAAGCAAATTAGTGTAGGGATATTAACATCCTGCAACCCACGCAGCGCACCAAGGATGGTGACCTGTATGCCATCACTCAATTGAAATAGTGCCGCCACAACCAAGAGTTGAGAGGCCATGAAGATAACCTCCATATTGTCGATATAAAGCGGGGGTAAGGCGTCTTTGAGCAATATAAAGCCAACGGCAAAAACAGCTTCTATAATAAAAACCTGTAAAAAAATAGAAATTGCAATACGTCTTAAATTGATAAAGTCACTTTTCCCTTTTTGATTACCCACTCTAATAGTTGCCGTTACCCCAAGGCCTACAGCTATCATAAAGGTCATAGAGGCAAGATTGAGGGCAATTTGATTGGCGGCCTGAGCATTGGTGCCTAAAATACCAGAGAGAAAGATAGCAAAGGTAAAGACCCCAACTTCAAAAAACATTTGTAACGCTGTTGGAAAACCCAACCTAAATAAAATCACAAACTCACTCCACTTGATGTGTTCTTTACTACCCCAATGAAAGTAGGGCTGAAAAGGTTTGATGCGCTTGAGCATAAACACTAATAAAAAGAGCATAAAAAATCTCGAAATTAGTGTGCCCCAGGCAGCTCCCTCGACCTCTAATCTCGGAAAAATCCAAACCCCATATATCAACAAGTAGTTGAAGATTACATTGACCACATTGGCCAGTAAAGTGGCATACATCGCGTGTTTGGTTTGAGAGAGTCCATCTGCAAATTGTTTGAAGGCCTGGAAAATCATTAGTGGGATCATCGATAAGGCTACAATCTCGAGATATGGAATCGCCAAAACAACGACTTCTTCGGGTTGATTGAGATGATATAATATAGGTTTGGCTATCAATAAAAGTAAAAAGAGTAGCAGCCCATTTATACCGCACATGATCACCCCGTGGTGAAAGTGGAGCCTGCCTTTGGTTATAGAACCAGCGCCATCGGCCTCGGCCACTAGAGGCGTAATGGCAAATGAAAATCCTATACCCAAAGACAAGGCAATAAATACCAGACTATTTCCCAAACTTACGGCTGCCAGCTGTGCTGCCCCTAATTGCCCTACCATAAGATTATCGGCCAGAGCAACGAGTATATGTCCCAACTGCCCCAACATGATCGGGAATGCAATACTGAGATTGGTTTTGAATTCTTTGGTATAGGAGGCTAATTGCACTAGCGTAGGGATTAAAAAAAAATCAAAAATACCTAACATTTATATAAGCTCCGAATTTCATCGATGTAAACTCTCCTCTAATCGAAAAACTAAAAAGTTCCTTCATAAACATAGTTCGATCCTATAACTTAGACACTTTACGCAAATAAAATAGTTATGAATACCCTTAAAAAACACATACTGTTTTGTATGTGCTTAACTACATGTGTGGCATTTTCTCAGGTAGGAATTGGAACAGTAAGCCCAAGCGCTACATTAACGATAGATTCTGGTAGTGATCCAATTGCCGCTCTTGAACTTGTACCACAGGCCACTCCTACCACCAATCTTGCCGATGGGCAGCTAGCCGTTATCAATGGTAAATTGTATCTGTATGATGATAGTGTCAGAAATAGTTGGCTCTCTGTAGAGACGGTTGCTTTGCAATTTGGACGTAACGGAAATGTAGATACAGACAACTTACATTTTGGCGGTAATATGGTAAGTGGCACTTCTGGGGCGTTGATGCCAGCCGATGGTACTATAGTTGCCATCACAGCAATGGCTGCCTCTGGAGCAGATACAGATATTAATATTCGAGCTAGAGATGCTGGAGGTACCAACTCTATTAACGAGACCTTCTCCTTAACCAGCTTACGCTACACAGACAATACCGCCAATCTCCAGTTTAATGCGGGAGACTACATTACCGCAAGAGCCAGAGACGGCGCAACAACTGCCACAGATGTTACCGTAATTGTGTGGGTAAAGTGGAGACAATAAAAACGAAAGAAATGTCTAGTCTTTTATAGGTCCTTGTATTAATCGCGCTGGTTTTACGATATAATTGTCCATCATATAGATCAAACTAGTCATGGTAGCAGCGCCTAGTTCTAACTCTCTTTTATTGACCGCGTCAAAGGTATCATTGGCCGCATGGTGATGATCAAAATAACGTTGGGAGTCTGGTCGTAATCCGGCAAGCACCACCCCCTCTGATACGTCCTTGAGCGGCCCGATATCGGCACCACTTCCGCCTTGAGCAAAATAATGAATTAAATAAGGAGCAAAGAGCGGTTTCCAAGACAATACCTGATTAAAATTGCGATCGTCACTATCAAAAGAAAAACCTCTAGGGGTAAAACCACCGGCATCACTTTCTAAGGCAAATACATGTTTTTCGTTTTTTCGCTTAACGCTTTCGGCATAGGCACGCCCACCTCTTAAACCATTTTCTTCATTCATAAAAAGCACCACTCTAATACTGTGTTTGGGTTTATACCCAATTACCTTCATCAAGCGCAATACTTCCATGCTCTGTACTACACCTGCCCCATCGTCATGAGAACCGTCTCCCAAATCCCAAGAGTCCAAGTGCCCACCTACAACCATATACCTATTGGGATACTCGCTACCGGTAATCTCTCCTATGACATTATAAGACTGTACATCTGGATAATTTTTACAAAACATCGAATAGGCAAACTTGGTATCTGGATTTAAGGCGAGTAGTGTGCTTAACAAATTGGCACCTTTGGTACTTATTGCAGCCGCTGGTATGCGTTTATTAGCTGGCAAATCTCCATAAGACATCGACCCTGTATGCGGATAATCGTCGATACTGTGTGTCACAGATCGCACCACCACACCTACTGCTCCCAGCTTGGCCGCTTCCATTGCCCCAGCATAACGCTGATCGACGCAGCCCCCATAGGCTCTAAAGGTTTCTATGAGCTCATCCTGCATAGGCCTGTTAAAAAAGACAATTTTACCCTTTACCTTTTCTTCTCCCAGGGCTTGTAATTCTTTTATACCCATAACTTCAACCACCCCTGCCTTAATACCGCCATTAGGGGTGGCTACAGAACCCCCTAAAGCGCAAATGGGCACTTGTGTAGTCTCTCCTATACCTGTTTCGATATAGGCAAACTCTGGTGTGCCTCTTACCCATTTAGGCACCATCACAGGTTGCAACCATACCTTATCCAAACCAATACTATCGAGTTGCGCCTTGGTCCAAGCTACCGCCTTTTCTGCTCCTGAGCTTCCGCTTAGGCGAGATCCGATTTGATTAGACAAATAATCGAGCCATTGATAACTGTGCCCTTGGGTCAAGGCGGCGTCATATATTTTTCTTAGCTGTAGGGAGTCAGATTGTTGCGCTTTCGCGAAAGCGCAATTTGACAGAACGAATGCTGTAAAGAACAGAAGTACAAGGTTCTTATTCATTTTGTAATTGTTGTTTGTAGAGTTCAATATTTGATTTTGTCTCCAAATCGAGTTCGGGCTCTTTGATATCGGGATAGCCCTGAAGGCTTTCTAAAAGGGTTTGAGCCACCAATAGGCGGGCTGCAGGCTTGCTATCGGCAGGTACGATATACCAAGGTGCATGGGGCTTTGAGGTGTTATTGATCGCATCTTGGTAACACTCTTGATAGCGATCCCACAATTTGCGCTCTTTGAGATCACCAGCCGAAAATTTCCAGTTCTTTTCTTTTTTGTTGAGTCTTCTAAGCAACCTATTTTTTTGTTCATCCTTTGAGAGGTGAAGAAAAAATTTAAAGATCAGGGTTCCATTTTGTGCCAAGTGCTGTTCAAAGTTATTGATCTGGTCAAAACGTTGCGCCCAGAAAGCCTCATCAATATCCTCCAGACTATTGATATGTGGGAGATGCTCTCCTAAAATGTATTCGGGATGTACTCGGGTGACTAAGACATTTTCATAGTGCGTCCTATTAAAAACCCCAAATTTACCACGCGCAGGAAGCGCTAGGTAGTGACGCCATAGGTAATCGTGTTTTAATTCGATATCGGTGGGCACTTTAAAACTGTGTACTACCACCCCTCGCGCATTAAAATCTTTAAACACTTCTCTAATAAGGCTATCCTTACCAGCCGTGTCCATGCCTTGTAAACAGATAAGTACGCTATACTTACCGTGAGCATAGAGTCTATCTTGTAGTTTACCTAATTGCTTTCTTACATCTTTAAGCGATTTTTCCAGCTCCTTTTTATCGGCTGTAGTCTCTACGGTCGTTGGGTAATCTTTGAGTTGTATTGTAGGACTAACCTTTTGTAAAGGATTCATACACCTTGGAATTTAGAAATGTGATAGCTTCGAAGATAAAAAAAGAAAAACTCCCGATTGGGAGTTTTTCATAAAAAAATATAAAGTATAAATTACTGCTTCACTATCTTGTAAGTACCTACTTCTCCATTGGTAGTAGTTACTTCTAAAATGTATAAACCAGCGTTTAAGTTTGTCATATCTACTGTATTACCAGTAAAAGAAACTGAACTTCTTTTTCCTAAGATGTCATATACCACAACATTCTTTACTTCGAACTGTCCTTTTGTATCAATAGTCACTACATCCTGAGCAGGATTAGGGAATACTGATAAGTTTGCCAAGGCATTGTCATCAACACTCAAAAGTGGATCACATTCACCCTCTACAAGAAAAACAGCTGCAGGAGGAAGAGCTTCTCCATTAGAAATGTTACTCCAAGTAATACCACTATCTACAGAAAAAGCACAAGATATGGCTGACAAAGATGTTGTTTGTGTTTCCCAGAAAGAATCTGAAGCTGGATCAACTGGATTAGGTGTAGTAATAGCTACCCAGTAAGTAGTTTCTGCACCGTCAG
This sequence comes from Cytophagaceae bacterium, assembly GCA_002712765.1. GTDB lineage: Bacteria > Bacteroidota > Bacteroidia > Flavobacteriales > Flavobacteriaceae > Dokdonia. Next base: position 11,242 of record PAUP01000080.1, read on the forward strand.
TACCTTCTAACACAACATCGTCGTCTAATTCTAATACCACTTCTCTTACTTCTCTACCAAAAGCAACACCAATTTGGTCTTGGCTGTCTGGTACTATCGTTTGACTATCGATTAAAGTTCCTGGCAATCCTCCTAGGTCATCGTAGAATTCTACTTGTACCTCATTATATCCACCATTGTTGATCATATTTACTGTAACGTCTTCTACGGTAAAAATTTCACCATCGGCAACGGTAATATCATCTGCAACAGTTACACCGTTGTTGGTATTTCCAAATCCGTTTTCAAAGTTATTGCTCACTTCTTCTTGATCACAAGGAGCTTGAGACTCGGCGCGTTGAGAGTATACCTCAGTTGGGAAATCTCCCGTAGTCGCTGCGGTAACCGTAGTTTGAGCAGTTGCAGTAAATCCAAACCCTAGCATAGCTAGCGCGCAAAAAGTAATTTTTTTCATAATTTGATATTTAAGTTAAGATTATAAATATAACTAAAAATACGAGTTAAGCGCACAACATAACACAAGATTAGTGTTAAAATAGCTACTTACTAGCAAACAGTTTAACATCATTCTCTGAAACTTCGGGTCCACTAAGGATGATCAAACGCTCTACCACATTGCGCAATTCACGAATATTTCCTGTCCAATCGTACTCCTGTAGTAACTTAATTGCCGCGGTAGAAAAACCTTTTTGTGCCGTGCCTTGCTCTTGCGAAATTTTCTTAGCAAAATGCGCAATAAGCATAGGAATATCTTCTCTACGCTCATTTAAAGCAGGCACTTTAATTAAAATGACTGCCAATCTGTGATATAAATCTTCTCTAAACCTACCTTCTTCAATTTCTACGGTTAGATTTTTATTGGTTGCCGCCACTACGCGAACATCCACTTTAATGTCTTTGTCACTTCCCACGCGCTGCACTTTACTTTCTTGCAAAGCGCGCAGTACTTTGGCCTGAGCCGAAAGACTCATGTCTCCTATTTCGTCTAGAAAAATAGTACCGCCATTGGCTGCTTCAAATTTACCTGCGCGATCTTTATTGGCAGAAGTAAAAGCACCTTTTACGTGTCCAAAGAGTTCACTTTCGATCAACTCTGAGGGTATCGCCGCACAATTAACTTCAATTAAGGGGCCTTTGGCGCGTTCGCTTTTTTCGTGCAACCAATGCGCTACTAATTCTTTCCCAGTACCATTAGGCCCGGTGATCAAAACACGTGCATCGGTAGCTGCGACTTTCTCTATCATGTCTTTGATTTGATGAATCGCCTTACTTTCGCCTATCATTTCATACTTCTTACTCACCTTTTTCTTGAGCAAGGTATTCTCGACCACTAGGTTTTTGCGGTCTAGTGCATTGCGCACCGTGTTGAGTAGTCGATTGAGGTCTGGAGGTTTAGAAATATAATCAAAGGCACCCAAACGCATGGTATTTACAGCCGTGTCTAAATCTCCGTGGCCAGAAATCATAACCATCGGGATTTCTGGTTTTAATTTTTTGACCGCTTCTAATACCTCAACACCATCCATTTTTGGCATTTTGATATCACATAACACCAAATCGTAATCGTCTTCCTTTATTTTATTAATACCAGCCAGGCCATCCTCGGCTTCTTCTACCTCATAGGTCTTACTCTCTTCTGATAGAATTTTGGATAGCACTCTTCTTATGGCTGCTTCGTCCTCAATGATTAGAATTTTTGACATCTTCTTTTTCTTTAGTAGCATCAAAGTTTATACCCAACTCTTGGGTAGCTCCCTTTTATACTTTGTATTAGGGGTTAGAACTGTTATAGATATGCACATCGCGTTGTGGGAACGGTATGCTAATATTGTTTTCACGAAAGGCGGCATCAATCTTAAACCGCAGTTCACTTTTTATCCTCGGATCGGTAAAACTATTACTGATAAAAAAGTAAATGCCAAATTCAAGGGCGCTATCACCAAAGTTTTCGAAAAGCACAAAGGGTTTAGGGTTTTTGAGCACCCCGCTTTGGGTTGCAGCACAATCTAATAGTAACTGTTTTACCTTTTCTGTATCACTACCATAGGCCACTCCCACCTGTACCGATTCTCGCACCGTTTTGTGGTTTTGAGTCCAGTTGTATACAGTTTCAGTAAGAAATTTGTGATTAGGAATCACAATGACCTTATCGTCTCGCGTTACCGCACGGGTGGTCCTTAATTTGATATCAAAAATTTTACCCACCTTCCCATCGTTAAACTCAATGATATCTCCTATGTGAAGGGTTTGATCTAGAATAATAAAAATACCGGACAACACATCTTGAAATAAGGTTTGCAAAGCAAAACCCAAACCTACAAACAGCGCTGCAGAAGCGGTTAGGAATACCGTCACATCAACCCCAGTAGCGCTTAATACGGCTACTACCGCCAGTACATAAACAATGTACTTGAGAAAGGTGAAAATACTATTAAACTTTTTCTTGTCGTCTTCAGGTAATTTTCTCGATACCACTTTTCGCGCCAAGCGCAATAAGCGACCCAAAATAATGAACGTGAGTATCAGCATTAATACCGTACCTACGGTGAGTTTTACGCCTTTATCACTTGGACCTACATGGATGCCGTAGTTGAGAAAATCTTGAATGCTTCCCCAAATGTCATCGGTGATGACCTCTTTTACTTTTTCGACCGCTGTATCTTGTATTGCCATCACCTAGTATTTTAACCACTTAAAGAGCTCTTTGTAGGTTGGTTTTTTGCCGTACATCAATATGCCAACGCGGTATATTTTACCGCCAAACCAAACCGTAAATACAAAAGAGGCAATGAGCAAAAACACCGACAGTGCCAGCTGCCAGCCAGGAACATCAAAGGGTATTCGCATAAGCATTACTATAGGTGAAGTTAAAGGAATGATAGAAAAGATCGTAGCCACCGTACCGTGAGGATTGTCAATAACCGCAAAAAATCCAACATATATCGCCAGCATAAGCGGCATAATTATAGGCAACATAAATTGCTGGGTATCGGTTTCATTATCTACAGCAGCACCTATGGCTGCGTAGATGGAGCTGTATAAAAAATAGCCCCCTATAAAGTAAACAAAGAATCCTAAGACGAGTTGCAACAATGGCAGTTTACTCACTTCGGCTATAAACTGCGTCATCATATTGGGGTCATTGGCCATAGCTTGGGCTTGGGCACTCATAGCGCCACTAGAACTTGCCGATGGATCAACACCAAAGACCACTGTGGCTATGGTAAGTAGCACCCCGCCTAAGATTACCCAAATGGCAAATTGGGTAATACCCGCCAAGGTCGTACCCAAAATTTTACCCATCATCAATTGAAAAGGCTTGACCGATGAGATGATTACCTCGATGATACGATTGGTTTTTTCTTCGATGACAGAGCGCATGACCATATTGCCATAAATAATGATAAACATCATTAAGAGGTAGCCCGCTGCCCCACCAAACCCTGCTTTTACCCAGTTACTCATCTTTGATGATTTTTCACCAGAAAAGTTTTCGATGTTAAGATCAATGGCTGTTTTTGAGGTTTCTAAGACAGTCAAATCTACACCCTTGCTCAAAAGATTTATATCGGTTAACTGTTTTTCTAAGCGTTTTTCGATGCCTTCGACCAGCCCAAACGACGGTGTTTCCTTTCCAAAAAAGGTAACACCTTTGGCGATATTGCCTTCTTGAGCTGGAATGTGTATCAGCCCATAATAGTCTTCCTTTTGTGCTATGTCTTTGGCTGTTTCCAACCCTTGGTTGTCCATAGCGATATAGGTGGTTTCATCGGTATTAAAAAAGGTGTCGACAAAAAGGCCAGATTCGTCAACCACGACTATGGTGCGTTTTTCGTTACTATTGAGCTGGGTGAGATAGGAGATAAGCATAATCATCCCTAATAGGATGAGCGGGCTCAAAAAGGTCATGATCAAAAATGACTTATTTCTTACCCTTGCGTTGTACTCTCGTTTGATAATTAAGGATAGTACGCTCATATACTTTGATTTACAGTTTGAATAAAGATGTCATTAACACTCGGGATCACTTCGGTAAAATGATTGACCTGGCCATACTGTTGTAAATGAGACAACAGCTCATTGGGCGCTGCGTCATCGGCAATTTTTATTCGAAGTTTTAATTCGTCATTTAATGATTTAAAAGAGGCTGGACTACAACTAAATTGTTGTGATAAGGCTGTTTCCGCTTTCGCGAAAGCGGATGGCTCCATAAGTACCCCTACATCAAAGGTATTATTCTTGTAGGCACGCTTGATGGTATTGATCTCGCCGTCTAGTATCTTATTAGATTTGTGAATAAGCGCAATATGATCACAGAGCTCTTCGACAGATTCCATGCGGTGGGTAGAAAAAATAACGGTAGCGCCCTCTTCGCGCAATTGCAATATCTCGTCTTTGATCAAATTGGCATTAATAGGATCAAAACCACTAAAAGGCTCGTCAAAAATTAGAAGTTTGGGATGATGCATCACTGTAACCACAAATTGGATTTTTTGGGCTTGACCTTTGGAAAGCTCTTGAATTTTTTTACCCCACCAAGCCCCTATATCGAGTTTGTCAAACCAATACTTGGCGCGTTTTTTGGCCTCAGCTTTATTTAAACCCTTGAGTTGTGCGAGGTACAGCACCTGTTCTCCTACCTTCATAGATTTATACAACCCACGTTCTTCGGGCATATAGCCAATATCGGCTATGTGTTTGGGTTGTAAGGGCTCACCATCTAAGGTTACCGTGCCTGTATCTGGCATAGTGATTTGATTGATAATCCGGATCAAGGTAGTTTTGCCTGCTCCATTGGGTCCTAAGAGCCCAAAAATACTTCCTTCTGGCACCGCTACAGATACCCCATTAAGGGCTGTAAAGTTTCCGAAATTTTTAGACACTGTATCTACAGTGAGTAATGCATTCATAGCGTTTGATTAGTCTATAAAGATAAAAAAAGCACATCGCTCGATGTGCTTTTTTAAAGATTATTTAGCCCTTTATGGAAAGCCAACATTTGTTGAAGATTTGATATCCTCAAAGAGCCCAGGCCTTACTAAAATAGAGGCATCTAGTCTTGAATATCCTATAAATTAGAAACTGTTTTTAAGTGAGCTTCTATAATAGCAGCTACAGTTTTACAGCTTGAATGAAGAGAATATCATTTTAATTATGGGTGTAAGGCGCTAATTACTACATGCCCCATCTATAATATCCTGTACTGTTGGGTTGTAGGCATTACCCTCAATACTTACCTCATCAAGATTATAAGAACCTATGGTAAATAAGTTTTGTAGGGCACAAAAATCACGAAGATTATCATTTGTACTCCCGGTACTGTTACTACCTATTATTAACTGGCCCACAGCGTTTAGACTTTCGAGTCCATCTAAGGTAGTCAACGTAGAACAATTTAAAATTCTCATACGATCTGTTACTTCAATTAGTCCATTGAGCGGCGTTATATCTGTCAAATTAGGTAAGGTCTTCAATTCCAATGCTCCGGTTTGATTTAAATTTTCCAATCCGTCCAAGGAAGTCATTCCCTGCTTAATAAAAGTGATATAACCAGCACTTTCCAAGTTATTGAGAAAATTAAAATCACTTAATGGAACTGTACTGGCCACAGATGTACAGGTAGGCCCACAATTTCTGGCATATCCAGAAAAATATGCAGAATTCAGATAGGGAGGTATAGCATTCGCCAAGACAGAACCGTCTGTCAAACTTAAATTGCCTGTAATGGTTAAATCACCACCATTCTTAATAGTAATATTTTCTAATCCCTCTAAGTTTTCTATCAAATCAAGATTTCGAATTTCTAGCAATTCTAAATCTGAGGTCACATTACTTAATGGTGCTAAGGTTTCAAGACTTGACAAGTTGCTCATCCTAATTTTTTTACCTATTGTTTCTAAATTACCTAATCCATCAATATTACGAAGGCCATGTGCATCCCTAATAATTAAGTTTTCTCCAACCCATTGCAACGTCTCAAATGCATCAAAGCTAATTTCTTCGAAGTGTGTTTGCACAAAGACCGTACCCGCCACGCCTGTGTAATCAAAAAGATCAAAAATATCAAGATCATGCTGACCAGAAACAACTAGATGGCCTGGATATGTGCCACCAGTTGTAGCGCAAGTGGCCAAAGTGCCAAGATTAATATTATTTCCACTCATGGTAATTTCAAGAAAATTAGAAGTTTCACCAGTGTTTGGATCGGTTAATAGTAAAGCATAATTGAAATCATCACAATAGGAGTAGTTAAAATCCAAAACGCCATCTCTAATGGGTATTGGACCTTGCGCAAAGTCTCCACCTCCAGCCCATCCTCTGTAGAGATAAGCCAAGCCATCAAGAATTGGATCTCCGGAACAACTAGAAACAGTTCCAGTAACTCTTGTCAAAGGCACCTCGCTAGCGTTTACAATTATTTGCTGTGAGGTGTCGCTGCTAAAGCCACCGATCTGTCTACTATCGTAATTCACATTTGTACAGTATTTTGAACCATTTATGCGAACGATGAGCGTCTCATCCTTGGGGAATTTGCCACATAATACACCATCTTGACCTAAATATCCAACATGAACTAACCTATTGGTACGCTCTCTTATAATTTCAATATAATTTCCAGATAATGATTGTCCTGTTTCTAATTGAAAGTCCAAACACACATTGACCACCTCATAAGGATCATCGACATTCCACCAACTGAAGTGAGAGACCTCTCCTACATATAAATCTCCTTCTCTTTGAGCTATTCCTTCTTCTTTCCAATAACCACGGGTTTTATCAAAAGTCCATAAGGGTATTGTATTAGGTGCTATGGCTTGTTGATCATGTTCAATAGGAAAACGGAGTGTTGCAGAACTTGTTGGATCGATATTTAATCTTTCTCCAGTATCTGAAGTTAAAACAACTTCCATCATACCATAAGTTTCTAGTCCAACTCCTTCAAGAGTCGTCGATTGCCCAAATAACATCCCGGGCATGACGCTAAATAAATTATTCCTGTTTGGATTGAGATAGTTTAAAGACACATTTACCTGACCCTCATACGGCATATTATCGGCATCAACATACGCTCCTTTTAACTCGACAATTGTATTACCATCAAGCAACAAACTCTCTTCTTCCCCAGAATTCACTTGCAAATTATAATAAGGCCGAAGCATCTCTATGGTTACAGTGTTTACCTTATCCCTAGAAGGCACAATTGATCTTGATCCGTCAAAAAAACCTGGTTTACTCGCTTTTATATAGGCTAAGGTTTCATTTACTTGCGCTGCTTCAAAAATAAATGAGCCGTTAATATCAGTAAACACACTGTGTTCGCCTATGGTTATCTCTACACCAGCTAATGGTACCTGGCCGTTAGTAAACACATTGCCTGTGATGGTAGTTGTTATTTCAGAACCCAGGTCTAGGCCTGAACTTATTTCATCATTTGTAGTTTCTTCATCTGTTAGGGTTGAGACAACATCATCTTTTTCGCAGCTAAGAACAACAAGGAAGAGGAGTAGAAAAAAAGTATTAATTCGCATGGGATGGTTGGTTTTAGTCTTAACATGTAGATGCAGTATAAGAAATAAAGTTGCTTCAAGTACAACTGATAATTCCAAATTTATGGAAATCCCGATAATAGTTTCCTCCGATAAAAGTTTACTCTAAGTACTTATTCTTAGCCATTAGTCATAGACTACACTCCCCATTTTCAAGATCAGCTGCTTCGGGATTGTAAGCATTTTCCTTAATAGATACATTGCTTCCGTTATTTTGAAATGCTTCTATCAATGGAGTAGCGATAGAACAGAAATTAGCCAATGTGGTATTATTTTCTATGTTGACCCTAGACAAAGATACTACGTTGTTTAAACCCTCAAGTGAAGCAATATAATTTTGATCAGTAATACGTAAGTCGATTATACCACTTTGAATTCCAGATAAGGCCGATAATGACTGTATTTTTGATCTCGAACCAAAGATGGAAAGATTTCCTATGCTTTCCAGCTGATTCAAGCCTTCAAGGTCAGTACCTTGGTATTCTCCAAGTACAAGCGTATCCACATTCCTCAAATTTGTCAAAAAAGAAAGCTGACTTAAAACAGGAACTTCTTCATCTGGACACCCATCGGGACAATTATCGTATCTAGGGCCAATTAAAATGACACGTGCCCTATCTTGTATCAAAGATTCTAACATTGAAACATCACTCAAGATTGTATTTCCAAGCAAGGATAATCCTCCATTAGACGCTAGTTTCATATTCTCTAAACCATTGAGATTTTCTAAAGAAAAATTCATATCAATGTTAATCCCAATAAGCTCAGAGTCAACATTATGTAAAGCATGAATATCATTGAGACTAGAATTTTTAACAATTCTTACAATCGTTCTAATATTTGTCAAGGAATGCAATCCTTGTAGTGATTCTAATGAAAAATTACTCCGTATCTCTAGGGTACCAGGAATTGAAGCTAATAATGAAAGTGCTTCTATTGATCTAAGATTATCATTTCTATAAATTTCAAGATCTCCCTCGTTAAACGTCTCTCCTATCGTGCTTAAGTTATCTAAGCCGTTTAAGTTAACTAATTGCGTATCACCTATAAACAGATCTCTTCCTACGCTTTTTAAATTTGATAAAGTCTCAAGATTAGTGATATCTGAACCCTCAATTATTAAACGCCCAGTAATTTCTTGATAATCATTGACCCCAAAATCTGTTACTTCAGATTGAGTAGTTAGTGTAACATCACCGTAAAATATTAACGTATCAGAATCATCTTGACCATCATCATCTTGACTATCATCATCTTGTGGATCTTCAGAATCATTTTCGGATTGTTCAGTTTCTTGAATTTCTTCAATGTCATTTACGTTATCACTCGAGCAACTTGAAATTAAAAAAATTAAAACAGTGTAAAGCAGAAATTGCTTCATAGTGAGATGATATTAAACAAAACCCACCCTCGACCAAAGTCAAGGATGGGAAAAAAATTGCTATGAAAAAGAAAAATAACGCTAAAGATTGTTTAACGTTATTCAAATATAGTTTTTTTTTATGAACTGCCTGTTAAAAGGAGTTATAAATTCAGGATCACCTCTTTCTTAGGAAAACATATCCTTTACTTTTTCAAAAAAGGATTTGTCTTCTTTTTCAGGGTTAGGCGTAAAGTTTTCATCTTCTGCCATCTTTTCAAAAAACTGTTTTTGTTCTTTATTAAGGGTTTTAGGCGTCCAGACATTAACATGCACAAGCAAATCGCCCTTGCCGTATCCATTGATAGAAGGAATTCCTTTTCCGCGTAAGCGTAAAATTTTACCACTTTGCACACCCTCTTCTATTTTAATTCTCACCTTCCCAGTAACGGTATCTATCTCTTTAGTGGTTCCCAAAACGGCCTCACTAATACTGATGTATAGGTCATAGTGCAAATTATCTCCTTCACGTTGTAATTGGGCGTGATCTACCTCTTCTATAGCCACGAGCAAGTCTCCAGCGATACCATTACCAGGGGCTTCATTACCTTTTCCTGATACTTTGAGTTGCATCCCGTCTACTACTCCTGCAGGTATTTTTATGGAAACAGTTTCTTCTTCGGCTATAAGGCCTTGAGCGTCTGCTCCGGCGGGTCTGCTATCTATCATTTGTCCTGCTCCACCACAAGTGTTACAAGGTGCGCTGGTTTGCATTCTACCCAAAATAGTATTTTGGATACGCGTCACTTGCCCTTGCCCATTACAGGTAGAACACGTCTTATAGGTAACTCCTGGCGCTTGCTTTTTGCGTTTGACTTTGATTTTCTTTTCAACACCATTGGCAATTTCTTCCAAGGTAAGTTTTACGCGAATGCGAAGATTGCTTCCTTTTGCACGTCGTTGGCCGCCGCCAAAACCGCCGCCAAAACCTGAGAAACCTCCACCGCCACCAAAAGCACCGCCAAAAATATCACCAAACTGGCTAAAGATGTCATCCATATTCATGCCACCGCCGCCAAAACCGCCGCCTTCAAAGGCTTGATGACCGTATTGATCATACTTGGCACGTTTTTGCTCGTCACCAAGAATCTCGTAAGCCTCTGCTGCTTTTTTAAAATTCTCTTCGGCTTTGGCATCACCAGGGTTTTTATCTGGATGAAATTCTATCGCCTTTTTCCTGTATGCCTTTTTGATTTCAGCCTGAGAAGCGCCTTTGTCTATTCCTAATATTTCGTAAAAATCTTCTTTCATTTTCTTTACTCGTTTTTACCGAGTGCTTAAGTGTTACTACTGTGTTTCGCTTGAGCGAAAATCCATCAAGAACCTAAATTCTTATTGACCGGTTACAACCTTTGGAAAGCGAATTACCTTCTCACCTAAGGTATAGCCTTTCTCGACCACATCGACAATTTTGCCCTTCATTTTTTTGGAAGGGGCTGGTATTTGAGTAATCGCTTCGTGCTTGTCTGCATCAAAGGCATCTCCAGCTTTTACCTTCATCTCTTCTAGGCCTTTGGATTTAAGCGTTTCTCTCAACTTATTGCTTATTAGACCTACGCCTTTGGCCAATTCTTGATCTTTTGCTTTCTCAATCTCGGCCATGGCTCGATCAAAATCATCTAAGACAGGCAGCATCGATTGAATTACCTCTTGCCCTGCCGTTTTAAACAATTCGATACGCTCTTTGGTCGTACGACGTTTGTAGTTTTCAAATTCTGCAAAGAGTCGTAAAAACTTATCCTTCTCTTCTTGCAAATCTGCCTGAGCTTGTTCTAATTCGCTCAAGGTTTCTTCTTCTTGATTGGTGGCTTGCTGTGTGTCGTCTGCCACTTTATCTTCAATTTCCTGTGTTTTATCTTTTGTTGCCATAATCGGTCAAAACTTCAATTTTAATTGGAAGTGGCAAAAGTACTGCCATTTGTCCTAAAATGTCAAAATGTCATCGATTGTTTTGTCAGATTTAATCAGTTACTCTTTGTATAAGGCCTAATCGTCTAAAACATTTAATTTCTTTTAGTAAATATTTAAGACGAGGGGCGCGCTTTAAATGTTAATTTTGGTGATTAATCATCAAAAATATTTACTATGAAAAAACAATTGTTTAAACCCCTTTTAATAGCTGCCATCGCATTTGGAGTTATTTCTTGTGGAGAGAAAAAAAATGAGACCGAAGCCACAGAAGCCAAGGAGGCTGCAACTGCTGCCGCGACGGCTACAAAATTTAATGTCGATACTCAGACTTCCTCTATTGCTTGGATGGGCTCAAAACCAACGGGCACACACAACGGAACGGTTGACCTTTCTGAAGGTGTTGTAAAGGTAGAAGGTGATAAAATTACAGGAACCTTTATTATTGACATGACTTCTATTGAGGTACAGGATCTTGAAGGTGATCAAAAAGCCAACCTAGAAAGTCACTTAAAGGGTACAGCCGAAGGTAAAGAGGATGACTTCTTTAATGTCAACAAATACCCTACAGCAGTTTTTACCGTTACGGGTGTGAATGATATGAATGGAAAAAAAATGATGGAAGGTAACCTTACCATGAAAGGAGAGAAAAAGAACATTTCTTTCCCGGTCTCTTATCAAATCAAAGGTGATATGATGGAGCTAACTAGCGAGCCATTTACTATAGACCGTACCAACTGGGGCATCGAGTTTATGTCAAAATCTATCGTAGACGACATCAAGAACGGTGTTATAAGTGACGATATGCAACTTACTATCAACCTTAAGGCTAATAAGGCATAACAGGTGAAAGTTAGAAGAAAAAAGGCATCCTAAGGATGCCTTTTTTTATGAATTTAATACAGCAGGAATGGCTTCTTCTATACTTAGGTGTTCAAAAACAAAACCCGTATTTCTAATCTTATCGGCGCATACTTTTTGACTCTCCAAAACAATAGCGGCCATATCCCCGAGCAACAATTTTAAGGCAAAGCTAGGCACCTTTGGTAAGATCAGAGGCTTTTCTAGTGTCTTGGCTATGGTTTCGGTAAGTTTTTTATTGGTCACAGGATTAGGGGCTACGCCGTTGTAAATACCAATGAGATTTTCGGATATAATGTGCAGATAAAGCCTAGCCATGTCATCAACATGAATCCAAGATTGCCATTGCTCTCCGCTACCCAGAGCAGCTCCTGCATACATTTTAATAGGTTGTACCATTTTAGGCAAAGCGCCTTTGTCTTGATCTAATACTATCCCAGTGCGCACCATCGCTGTTGCAATATCCAGCTGCTGAAACAAAGCTACCTCAGTCTCCCATGCTTTGACTACCTCACCCAAAAAGCCCTCGGCGTACTTTGGATACGTCTCATCATAGTATTTGGTAAGAGAAGAAGGATAGGCTCCTACTGCACTTGCCGAGACAATGTGAGTTACCTGGTTTGTGCCTTGTTCACGCTTTCGCGAAAGCGCCTCCCTAATAATTCGAGCACTCAACACCCGGCTATCTAATATGATTTTTTTGTTGGCATCGGTCCATCTTTGTGCAATGGAAGCTCCTGCCAAATGAACGATAACCTCCACTCCTTCTAAAGATTTTTCATCTAAGATTCCCGCTATAGGATCCCAATAGAACCCTTTATAATCAGGTTGGGTCACAATACTTTTTTTTGAGGTAGTGAGATAGTGAACAGTCATGCCTTGCGCTCGGCAAAGATCTGACAGCGCACTCCCAACGAGCCCTGTGGCTCCTGTGATCAATACGATCATATTCTTTTTACTTAAAGGTAGTTGCATTGGTCTTAATCTACAAAGACTTTACAACAAGTTTAACGCCTTATTCTAAGCCATCTACATAATCTTGAAGATAGGCATAACGCGGGGTTAATTGCCCGTTGTGCGTCATTAAAGCACGTTGTAGAATGCCCTGCTCATCGTTGTTATAAAAGGCTGGGATTACATGCTTGAGAAACATTTCTCCAAAACCTTCACTAGCATCTTTAGGGAGTTCACATGGCAGATTATCTACCGCCATCACTGTGACTGCTTTGGGAGCATCAAAGGCTACTTCCTGCTCTGAGTCGGGATCATATCCATAAAGCGGTGCTGCAATGGTCGAAGGCCTTATAGTCGTAGCCACAGGACCATCGATATCGCAAGAGACATCGGCTACTACCTTAATCGCAAAATTGGGCTTTTTGACGTCTTCACGCGTGTACAAATAAGGGGCACCGTCTCCATAAAAATGGCCTGCAATAAAGAAGTCTGTCACTTCTGCAAATCGCATAAAGTCTGAAACATAGGGTGAGGGGTCTTTGTAAAAGGCATACTTATCACCTTCGCTACCATCTTTTCTTTTGTTGTAATCCAACACATCAATCATACAATAGACAGCTTCGTTAAAATGCTCTCCTATATACGTATCTACATTTACGCGTTTGATCCCCATATAATCAAGAATCTCCTGGGCACCTTTGGCTACCTTACCGCTTCCGGTAAGACAGATCTTTATCTTAGGTAAACGAATCGTATCCAAAGCTGCTTGTAGGGCTTTTAAATCTGGCAAGTCTTCGGCTTTAGGCAACTCAAAACTGTTATAACGCAGCCCCCACGCTCTAATACCGTTATAGGCTCCAACTAGTCCAGCATAACGCCCAAAACCAATGAGTCTACCCCCTGAGGCCTTTGTGATCACTTCGTGATCGTATAATTGGATACGACGCTCCAAAATTGCTTGAAGCAAGGCTCTATTATAGGGCTGTTTTTTTATAGTATGACTAAAAAAGCAGTACTTTTTATGGGGGACCAAGGCCGACACAGGCACCTCTTTTACACCCAAAAACACATCGCAATCTTCTAAGTTGTCTGTCACTTCAAAACCCGCATCTCTATATTGCTGATCTGAAAATATTCGAATATCTGACGGCTCCACCACAAATGTTGCCTCAGGAAATTGCTTTTGTGCTTCTTGGAGCTTGTCTGGCGAAAACACAACGCGACGATCTGGTGGATTCTTTCTTTCTTTGATGATGGCAAATTTCATAGGACAGATGTTATTTTGGCAGTCTATTTTTTTGGTATAGCTTTTGTCTCTTTAAGGATAGCAAATATACACTTTAGTGATATATTTGCGCTCACTTACTTTATAACCTACACAAGCGGCAATGTGCAAATTGGTATAGGTAAAACGGTGAGATGTTCTTTAACAATGGGGTCGATTTGGTTTTGACAGCGAGATTAACCAAATGGTAAGCACGTCGAGCGCTGGACTATAGCTCGTAAATCTCATGATTCATCTTTTTTAAACGGCGAGAATAACTACGCCCTAGCTGCATAATCTGAATTATAGTAAGATTACGCCTCGGTCTGCAAGGCAGACAAGCAGGAAGTCACTCGAGAGCCTTGGTTTACGGCAATCGATTTAGTGGCTTCGTAAAAGTAAACCTAGCGAAGATAGGGTCTTGATATCTTTGCGAAATTTAATCGAGAATAAGGTAATACTTGGTAGTTTCTGACCGGGTATTGCACGAAAATCAAGTAGAAACTAAACGTGTAGAAAGCTGTTTTGTTACTTGTTTGGACGGCGGTTCGAGTCCGCCCGACTCCACGATGAAGCACAGTTGTGCTCTGGATTAAAACATAAAAAGCCTGACAAGTTTACTTGATCAGGCTTTGTTGTTTTAAGACAGTCGGACTGTAAGGACGAACAACTGTATTTCCCTAACGGAAGCTCGAAGGCCCACCACAAGTATTTGTGGTAATCTGCCCCGACTCCACGATGAAGCATATTTGTGCTCTGGACTAAAAGGACAGATAGCGATAATTGCAGTACTGCGCGTCGAAGGCCATCACGAGAAATTGAGCAACCTAAATCACCATTTTGGCGAAAGCCATAAAAAGGCCATACTCAAAAGAAACACCCCCAAAAACCACCATTGCGATAATGGAGCTTGTGAGAAGGGTTGAATCTCAGAGGCTGTTTGTTCTAAAAAAAAGCGGCGGTTGTTTTGAATGCGATGATAACGTCTTCTATCCTGCCATTGACTTGGATCAAAGACATAATAATC
>PAUP01000081.1 GCA_002712765.1 Cytophagaceae bacterium
AACGCCAATCATCAACACAAAAAATACAGAAACCACATATTTAAAAAGGCCACCCGAAAGTTGAGCTATGTTTACCTACGTTCGCTCAACCCAAGCAAAACCCATAAAAAGGAGTAGACCTAAGGTCATGGCCATATGAATGCGCTGTAAGGTCTTGGCAAAAGTTGTAATGTTTTTAATGGGCTTTTGCATCAGTGGGCACTCTTAGTGTTTGGCGTCATTTACTTCAATGTAATACCCATCAGGGTCTTGCAGGTAGAGTTGACGTATGCCATCGGGCCTTGTTGATAGCGCACCTTCTTTACCTGGCCAGTCAGAGTATGTGATATTCATGCTGTGTAAGCTTTCGCGAAAGCGGTCTAAGTCGGAAACAGCCAGTGCTAGATGTACGCCTTTTGGAATTTTTTTATCCAGAGTATCGACTTCAATAATGTGAAGCTCGGCATCATCACCTAAACGGAACCATCTAATTTTTGGATTGTTGGTTCCGTTGGTGATTTCTGTGAGTTTAAAGATCTTTTGGTAAAAAGAGACACTTTGTTCCAATTGGGATACGTTGATCGCAAAATGATCAATATCAAAGCTCACTTTTGTTTGCCCGTATATGGGAAAGGCAAACACTACCGTGGCAAAGATGAGCCACAAACGTCCTTGTCTTGCCATCTTAATTTTGATTTACTGGCGGAGGTCCAGCAGGTACAATAGCCTCGTAAATAGCATCGCCTTTGCGCTCTTTGTATTCGGCTTTAACCGCGTCAACAAGTTTTGGGTTTTCAAATAAATCAAGCATGGTCATCGCCATAGCTTTACTGGCGTAGGTCATTCCTTTATGCCCAATAGACATCCCGCCACAAGCAACAACAGCCCAAGAGTGCCAAGGCGTGTCTTTTGGAGCCGTGGTTACACCTAGATTGATATTGGGTACATTCCAACTAACATCGCCCACATCGGTACTACCCCCTCCAGGATGATCCTTGGTTTCTTCCAAAGGATTTATTTTACTATCCATGCCCACTTGCGGCTTACCGGTTACTTCTTGAATTTTCTTACCAAAGGCAATTTCTTCTGGGGTGTAGTTAATTGGACCCAATAATTCTAGATTTTTTTGCATAATTTGGCCACCTGCTCTATTGACGAGCACTTCATAAATACCAGAAATAAGTGACACTTTATAATCGACGTTGGCCATAATGGCTGCGCCTTCTGCCATTTTTTGAACTCGTTCATACACGGGCATCATATCTTCTCTCTTGGTATCGCGCACCCGCATCCATAATCGGGCATAATCAGGTACTACATTGACCACCTGACCACCATCCTGAATGTGATAGTGCATACGCACCGTTGGTTTTACGTGCTCTCTGTAATAATTAATACCTGTAGTATACAATTCTAGAGCATCAGAGGCCGATCTTCCATTCCAGGGGTCGGCACTGGCGTGAGCTGCTTGCCCAAAAAATTCTACTTTAAAATCGACCAAAGCAAGTGAACTTTGTACATCGGCCTTGGTACTAGCAGACGGGTGCCAGCTTATATTGACATCTACATCATCCCAAATACCATCTCGTACCATCCATATTTTTCCGAAAAATTTTTCTTCAGAGGGTGTACCCATAAATTTTACGGTTCCTTTGATCTTTCCAGCCTCAATTAATTCTTTGACAGCTATAGCAGCACCAAGACTGCCTGCCCCAAAGAGATTGTGACCACAACCATGACCAGCCGCTCCTTCGTTTAAGGGGGCTTTGGTAGGTTGCGCTTTTTGAGATATACCTGGGAGGGCATCAAATTCACCCAATACACTAATAACTGGGCTTCCTGAGCCGTAAGTAGCGACAAAAGCTGTTGGCATACCAGCCACACCGCGTTCTACAGTAAAGCCTTGTTGCTCTGCATAATCGGCTAGAATTTTACTAGATTGTTTTTCTTCAAAAGCCGTCTCGGCAAGCGCCCAGACTTTATCTGAAATGTCGATTAGTGCTTTTTTATGTTTTTCTACAGATTCGACGATGGCCTTTTTGTTGGCAGTCATCTTTTGGGCAGTCATACTGCTGCATAGCAATATCACGGCCAGAAAGGCAAATACAGATTTCATGAATAGTTGGTTTTGTTGAACGGTTCTAAGATAAGCAATTCAATACTTTTAACCATAGGGTGCCAAGAGATCTCCTCATGCCTAAGATGGGTTGTGTATGGTTCAAACAAAAACTAAAAAAATAAGAGTTTTACTAACTAACCGCTTCTTTGTAGACTTTTAGACAACGCTCTCTTGCCGCTTTGTGATCTACCATTTTATCAGGGTATGACAGTTCTTGTAGGTCTTCTACCCAAGTGTTGATATACTCTTTCTGTTTGTCAAACTTATCGATTTGGGTCATGGGGTTAAAAATCCTAAAATAGGGTGCAGCATCAACCCCCGAGCCTGCCGCCCATTGCCAATTACCTACATTAGAACTCATTTCATAGTCTAAAAGCTTTTCGGCAAAATACGCTTCTCCCCATCGCCAGTCAATGAGTAAGTGTTTGCATAAGAAACTCGCCACAAGCATTCGTACTCTGTTGTGCATATAACCCGTCTGGTTGAGCTGTCGCATACCGGCATCTACCAAGGCGTATCCAGTTTTACCTTCGCACCATTTGGTAAACTCGTCTTCATTGTTACGCCATTCAATACGATCGTATTTGGCTTTAAACGCCTTGTCTTTAGTCTCTGGGTAGTGGTAGAGTATTTGCATAAAAAACTCACGCCATATCAATTCGTTCCAGAAAACCTCATTAGATTGGGCAATGGCTTTTCTCACCATTTTTCGAACACTTACGGTACCAAATCTCAAATGAGGCCCTAAACGGGAGGTGCCATCTTTGGCGGGATAATTACGCGTGTCTTCATAGGATTCAATTAAGGTAGGTGTCACATCATAGTCGGGTACACTAAGGTGTGATTTGGTAAAGCCCATATCAGATAAGGTGAGATTAGGGAGCCTACTGTGTTTGATCAGATTAGAAAGAACCTGAGAAGTGTAATGCATTTCTAAATCCTTGTCAGGATCAAAATGTTCTTTCCACTTATTTTTAAATGGTGTATATACCACATAGGGATCTCCATCTGCTTTGACAACCTCGTCCTTTTCAAAAATCACCTGATCCTTAAAGGTATGAAACGCGATACTATTTTTTTCTAATAACTCGGCAATGGTTGCATCACGCTGTTTGGCATAAGGTTCGTAGTCTGTATTGGTAAATACAGCCGCCACGTCAAAGTCTTCTATCAATTGTTTGAAAATTGCTTCAGGTTTTCCATAGTACATGGCTAGCGAGCTGTCGTGCTCTTTTTGCATCTCATCCCGCATTTTTTGAAGGGTGTCGTAAATAAAGGTAACACGGGCATCATCTTCGGGTAATTTGTCTAAAATCTCACGATCAAAAATAAAAATGGGTAATACAGGATGATCAGATTTGAGCGCCTGATAAAATCCCACATTATCGTCTAATCGCAAGTCTCGGCGAAACCAAAAAATAGAAACAGCATCTCGGGCCATAGGATAGCAAATAGTTTACAAACAGTATATCTTGAATTAAGAAATATTTAAGGTACTCATTCCGCCATCAACTCCCAAAACTTGACCTGTGATCCAACTGCTTTCATCACTTAGTAAAAAGCTAGCTACATTGGCAATATCGGTAGGCTGGCCAACGCGTTTTAAAGGGTGGCGCTTATCCATCATTTCTTTCTTTTTGTCATTGCTCAATAATCTATTGGCAAGCGGAGTATCGGTTAAAGAAGGAGCAATCACATTCACTCTCATTTTTGGAGCATACTCTGCGGCTAGGGCCTTGGCAAATCCTTCAATAGCACCTTTGGCTGCTGCCACACTGGTGTGAAATGGCATCCCCACCTTAACGGCTACGGTACTAAAAAATACCAAACTGGGTTGTTCGGCTTTTTTGAGATGCCCCATAACTTGATGCACGGTATTGACCATATGGAGAAAATTGAGCTCCATATCTTCTCTAAATACATCCATACTCAGATTGCTAAAAGGCTTGAGATTAATTGTTCCTGGGCAATAGACAAAACCGTCTAAGTGCTCTGGTAATTGATCGAGGTCCAAACGATCTTCTTCTACGTCATATTGGATATGATCAATATCCAGATTACCTAATTTGTCATTGGTTCTTGAGGCCACATATACATTGTGTGCGCTGTTGAGTTTAGAAGCGATTTCAAATCCGATTCCGTGGCTTCCACCAATTAAAAGTATATTTTTTCTCATAGTAATTATTTAGTGTGTTAGTAGGAGTTAGCTGTTGTTTCTTGGGCTTGATATTCGCCAAACAGGGCTGTCAATTTTTTGGTGCGATACTCAAAAATCTCATTGAGCTTTGGTTTGACCAATATAGGATGCATCCATTGCCCAAGGATACCAGCAGGTAATTTATAATCGACGATATCTTCCATTTCAACGCCTCCTGGAATCTCCTTGATAAAGTGTTTGTGATGCCACAAGGCATACGGGCCAAATCGTTGCTCGTCTACAAAGTACTCTTGGTCTTTGACATGAGTAATTTCGGTAACCCATTTGGTTTTTATACCCATGATAGGAGTAACAATATATTGTATTAACTGCCCAGGGTACATAGGACGGTCTGCGCCAGAAAGAATATTAAATCCCATGTATTCAGGAGTGATCGCTTTCAGGTTCTTAGGGTCAGAAAGAAATGACCAAGCGGTAGCCACATCAATGGGTAAGTTCTGTTTAGAATGTAACCTATATATCTTCATACGTCAATTTATAGGCTAAAAGTACTGCGAATTTGTTTAATCAAGAAGAAGAAATGGTTAAACAAAAATTAAAATTTCTTAGGATGCTAGCAATCAGATGCATCACAGCATTGCTCATCTTTGACCAGTTTGCAACTCACAACGGCCAATAGAGCCCCAATAAATGGAGCAGTGAGGTAGAGCCACAAATGTTGCAAATTACCAGATAATAGAGCAGGGCCTAAAGAGCGCGCAGGATTCATAGAAGCCTTAGTCATTGGGCCAGCAAACATAGCTTCTAACAGGACTACACTTCCTATAGCAATCCCGGCTATAATCCCGATTTCTTTAGCACCCGTAGACACATTTATGATTACCAGCATAAGGAAAAATGCCAATAGTATTTCTAATACAAAAGCTTTATAAGGTTCGAAGGAGGGTAGGGTGGCCCCCAGAAACTCACTTTCTGGGAATAAAAATAAAAGGATGCTACTGGCAGCTATAGCGCCTAGACATTGAGCGAGTATAAATTTAGGAACTTCTTTCCATGAGAATTTTTTGGCGTAGGCAAAGGCAACGGTTACCGCAGGATTAAAATGGGCTCCAGAGATATCGCCAAAAGCATAAATCATTGCCATAACGATCAATCCCCATGTGATGGCCACGCCTGGATGAGTCACCGCACCGCCGGTTATCTCATTTATGGTCATCGCTCCTGTACCACAAAAAACCATTGAAAAGGTGCCTATTGTCTCTGCGATATAACGTTTCATTTCACTCAATTTTTGACAAAGATACGCACTGGTATATTAGGATTTTGTTAACAATTGCTGATGCAGCAAATAGTACTTTTGTACTAAGGCGCTTAGGTAAAATTTTATGTAAGATAAAACCAGCTATAATTTGCGCCATCAACCAATTAAAACCATACACAATGAAAAAATTTTTAACCCTCGCAGCAATAGCACTTTGTACGCTTGGTGCAACGGCTCAAATCGAAACACCTGCTCCTAGTCCAGCAGCCGAAATGGAACAAGTCGTAGGCCTTACAGATGTAACCGTAACTTATTCTAGACCTAATATGAGAGGGAGAACCATTTTTGGAGATCTCGTGCCTTATGGGAAAATATGGAGAACTGGTGCCAACAAAAATTCGGTCATTAGTTTTTCTACCGATGTTACTATTGGAGGAAAAGAAGTAAAAGCAGGTTCGTATGCTATTTTCACTAAACCAATGGCAGACAATTGGGAAGTGTACTTTTACAGCGACACCGAGAATTGGGGAACTCCTCAAAAATGGGATGATACCAAAGTAGCGGCTATGGTCAAAGTACCAGTTCAAAAGATGCCTATGCAAGTAGAGTCTTTTACAATGACTATTGACGATTTATCTAATGACGGCGCTCACTTAGGAATTCTTTGGTCTGACGCCTATGTAGCAGTGCCCTTTGGTGTACCTGCAGACGAAATGGTAATGGCAGATATCAAACAAACTATGGCAGGCCCATCTGCTGGAGATTACTATGCTGCTGCGGTTTATTTGGCCTCTAATGACAAAGACATCGACAAAGCCAAAATGTATATGGATAAGGCCATGGCTATGACCAAAGAGCCAAAATACTGGCAATTGCGTCAACAATCATTAATTCTGGCCAAAAGCGGTGATAAAAAGGGAGCGATTGAAGCGGCCAAAAAATCTTTGGCTGGTGCAACCCAGGCCAACAACATGGATTATGTTAAAATGAATAAAGATTCATTAAAAGAGTGGGGCGCCAAATAAGACCTCTTTCTTTGTTATAGAAAAAAACGCCTGTACTAGTTACAGGCGTTTTTTTGTGGATAGTATCTCAAGGTGATTTTAGTTATTTAACTGATGCTGATAGTGCGCTCAAGATCGATATAAGTTTTTTGGCATTAGCCGTGCCTACAAAAAATGCACTACGTCCATCCTTGGTAGGAATGTAAAGTGCTGGCCCAGGTTTGGTGTTCAAAAAGACACCTTTAGGACTTATTCGATATCCGATACCATAATACCAGGGCAATTTTTCTGTACGTGCTTTGGTGA
Organism: Cytophagaceae bacterium; assembly: GCA_002712765.1. Taxonomy (GTDB): domain Bacteria; phylum Bacteroidota; class Bacteroidia; order Flavobacteriales; family Flavobacteriaceae; genus Dokdonia. The sequence continues at coordinate 6,828 of PAUP01000081.1, forward strand.
TGTCAAGTTGATCGATATCAAATTGTTTTTTTAACCAGCCTACACCAAAATATGCCTTAACCTTAGTAGAAGTCACAACGATCTTGAGCTGGTAAAACGCCAGACAAATCAAAATAAAAAGCAACGCCATTCCAAAGGCAAGCGATAGCGGGATAGGGTGAGTGCCCCATTTAAAAATTCCAGCAAGTACCACCCAGACAGCGAGCAACCCAAAAAGCGTTACAAACCACCACATCGATTGCGTTTCTTTATAGTGTACTTTTTCTTTTTCCATTTATTTAATGATATGAAAGACCAATTTCCTGACGAACTTGATCCAACAATTGCATGAGCTGTCTGCTTTTTTGCCAGGTCATCTGGGTGCTCTCTGTTCGCTTTTGTGCTAACATTTGATGACAGTGTACTATTTCATAATGATAGCCATTATAGGTGGTGGGAAATTCAAAAACTTCAGTGGTCTCACCTTTTGTGATGCGCACCCCAGAAGGCTCATGAAATCTTGATACTAGTTCCATTTGGCCGTGTTCAAAGTAAAGCGTAGCTGTTGTTGGAGTATGTTGGTCTAAGGCCGAGTGCAACTTCGCTTTCACACCGTCTTTATAGTGTAAGGTCATGTGACAATGATGGTCGACGCCTGTAGGGCCAATTTCTGCGGTGGCGTTTAAGGATTCAGGCATTCCTAAAAAACTCAAGGCAGCAAATAAGGGGTAGATACCCACATCATAGAGACTGCCGCCACCCAATGATTTATTAAATAGTCTTCCATTTGGATCGTAGTCGGCTTTAAAACCAAAGTCTGCTTCCAGACCTGTAATCGCGCCTAAGTCACCACTTTTTTGCTGCGTCAACACAAAGTTAAAATGTGGTAAGAATTGGGTCCACAAGGCCTCCATCAAGAAAACCGTTTGGTCTGGGTTTTTGTCATTATACGCTTTCGCGAAAGCGAGCATCTGGTCAACCTCTTGAAGATTCATAGCAAATGCTTTCTCACACAGCACAGATTTACCTGCTCCCATACAGAGTATACTATGCGCTTTATGAAACATATGTGGGGTAGCAATATAAATGATATCCACCTCAGGATGGTGGGCTAGCTCTTGATAACTATCTAAAGCGTGAGCCGCTTGATAGTTTTGAGCAAATGCCTTAGCCTTTGCCAACGACCGGCTACCTACCACATGTAGTTGTGCGCCTTCTGTTTTAATTAGATCTTCGGCAAACTTATGTGCAATTTTACCACAGCCTAAAATTCCCCATCGTATCATGTTGTTTGTTTAGATTGAAAGTTGTGCAGATGATGGTTTTGAGTTTTTGCTTAGCAGCTGTATAATTAGTGCTAGTGCAACTGTGATCACACAGCCCAGAAAGTTTAACCAAAGATAACTTAGCAAGGGCTCACCACCATTTTGTTTAATTCGAAAAATAGCAAAATAAAAAATACCAATAATCAAGAGCTGAGATATAAGCGCTGCGACAAAGACGGCATTGCTCTTTACATATCTAATAAAAAAGGCGAGTACAAAAATACCCAAAACGGTACCGTAGAAGATCGACCCAATGATATTGACCAGTTCTATAAGGTTTTCAAAAAGACTCGCGGTACAGGCAACAATAATGGCAAGTACACCCCACATAAGGGTAAAACCTTTGGTCGCTTTGACGTAGTGGTTTTGATCTTTGTCGGTTTTGACATTTCGTTTGTAGAGATCAATAGCTGTGGTAGAACCTAGCGCATTGAGCTCGGAAGCGGTAGAAGACATCGCCGCAGACAGTATAACGGCTAGTAGCAGTCCTACCAAACCACGTGGTAAGTTGTTAAGTATAAAATGAATAAATACATAATCCTTGTCATTGGTTTCGGCCTCGGGAGCTGCCTTGGCAATCAAGGTTTTTGCCTCTTCTCTTAGCGCTCTATTTTGATCGAGGTAATACCCCATCCAAGATATGGTTTCACCATCGCGATCATAGACATCGAGCTGTTGATCTTTGGCATAATTAAAGGCAGCCGCTTTTTGATAGCGTTCTACTTGATCTAAACGCGTTTCTATTTCTTTATACTGAGCCGCATATTCAGAATTCCTTACTGCTTCTTCTGCCTCAGGGTTAAAATGTAAAGGAGCGCTATTAAATTGGTAAAAGACAAATACCATGACTCCTACTAGCAGTATAAAAAACTGCATAGGTACTTTGAGCATCCCATTAAATATCATCCCGAGTTGCATCTCGCGCACGTTTTTACCTGCGAGGTAGCGTTGCACTTGACTTTGATCTGTCCCAAAGTAAGACAACATTAAAAAAGTACCTCCTATCAGTCCCGTCCAAACGGTGTATCTGTTGTCTAAGTCAAAAGAAAAATCGAGTAATTGCATCCGATCTCCACCTCCCGCAATTTCTAAGGCCTTGGTAAAGTTAATCGATTCGGGAAGTTGTTTTAAGATATAGTAAAAGGCAATAAACATCCCTAAAAAGATGACGCCCATTTGTTGTTTCTGAGTGACACTAACCGCTTTTGTTCCGCCAGATACGGTATAAACTATAACGACAATACCTATGGCGATATTAAGGGTAGTAAGGTCCCAACCCAACACTGCCGACAAAATAATGGCTGGGGCATAAATTGTAATCCCAGCCGCAAGACTGCGCTGAATGAGAAAGATCACAGCGGCTAGCGATCTTGTTTTTAGGTCAAAACGACTCTCCAAATATTCGTAGGCCGTATACACTTTGAGCTTGTGATAGATGGGAATAAACACCATACAGATAATCACCATGGCAATAGGAAGCCCAAAATAAAACTGGACAAAGCCCATACCGCTATAAAACCCCTGTCCCGTCGTCGATAAAAAGGTGATGGCACTGGCCTGAGTTGCCATTACAGACAGCCCTACCGTCCACCACTTGGAGGTATTACCACCTTTGATGTATTCTTCTACATTACTACTGCCTTGGGTCTTATAAACACCATAAACCACAATAAATATTAAGGTACAGGTCAGTACCATCCAATCAAGTGTCTCCATATTATGCAAATTTTCGCATTAGCATAAAAAACACTAGGATATAGATGATGTTTACAAGCAGCACCAATGAGTAACTCTTCTTCCAGACAAACTTTGGTTTTTCTTTCATACTACTGTTTGATAGATTGGGGCTGCTGTTGTCCTACAGATAGCATGTTGGCAAATAGTTTATAAGCTCCAGAAACCCCAGCTGGCAGTTCTCTAAAAAAGCTAAGCCCAGTATAGATGTAATGTCCTTCGCCATAAGGAGCGATTAATAGGCTTCCATCTTTTGGAGTTTCTCCTTTATCATTCATAGATAGAATAGGGGTGTACTGGCCATCCCATTGGTCTGGAAAGTAAAGCCCGCGCTCTTGCGTCCAGCCGTCAAAATCTTTGGCCGTTATCTTATTCGGAAAATTAATAAGTGGATGCTCTTTGGCCAAAATTCTCACCTCACTAAATTCATCTGTAACGCGATCTCTAGAGAGTTGGAGCGGGTACGGTGGTCCAATTTTTGTATTTCCCCAACGCCCGCTGGTATTGTATTGAGCAATCATAGTCCCCCCATTTTTGACATAGTCCAACAGTAATGGCTGTGCCTGTTGCATGGCTTCAACCACGTTGTAAGCGCGTATACCCACCACGACTGCATCAAATTGTGAGAGCCTGTCTGGAGTTAATTGGGTAGGGTCTAAAATAGCGACCTGATAACCCATCTGGGTGAGGTAATCAGGAACCGCGTCACCTGCTCCTTGAATGTAGCCAATATAGTCGCCTTTGCGTTTAATATCCAAGCGCACAATTTTGGCTTGAGCTGGTAAAAATAGGGTTTGAAGCGGTATGTGTTCATAATCAATTTGAACCATTTCTTTGTAGTAGACACCTTCTTGGGTAGTGACTTCGGGTATGAGGCTGGCTTCAGCTTCTGTATCGGGCGGGCTCACGGTAAACGTAAAACTGCGCTGTTCTCCTTTTTTTAAATTCGAAAAGCGCTGTGACTCAGATATCGTCCAGTTTTTGGGTGCTTTGAGCTTTACACTACCCGATAGTTGATCTTGATGTGCTGTGACGGTGGCTATAATTTCTTTGGGTTGCGCTTTCGCAAAAATTTGCACTTTACTATCTAAAGCAACCGAAGCCGCTGGAACCACCTCGAAAGGTTCATAGACCTCTCCTTTGACACGATCATTGAATTTGTAAACAATAGGCTGCTCATAGCTGAGTAAAGTGCCATCAATAAGTATGTTAAATACCACCGTATTATTTCTAGGGGTTTCTGGCTGTCCAATTAGGTTTTGATCTTCAACGTGATACATGCCCAGAGTTCCTTCCTTTTGTAACCAATAGGCATCGGTCGATAAAAATGAAGCATCTACGGCTACGGTTTCTTCTGTAATCCAAGGCGTGTTATTAGATAATACTTCATCAGAGGCCAAGGTTTTTGAGGTTGGACTCAGTACAGCCCCTTGTAATCGAATAGGGAGTGAAGATCTGTTGGTCGCTTCTAATGACAACGATATCGAATCACCCAGGGTTACCATTTGAGATGAGGCCTTGGCCTCTAGGTAAAGACCTGCACAGGCTTTGATAAGTGCTTTAACATCGGCACTTTTAATCGTTTTCCAATGCGTGTCATCTATATTTTGAATGGCCTTGTAGATATTAACTAAGGCAGGCACACTCTTTTGAGGCGCTTTAAAGTCATAATTTTCAATAACGCGAGCCACTAGTTTACCAATTTCTTGCCCACCTTTAACTCGATTCCAAGAGGTGTCAATTCCTTCAAAAATGTCATTGTTTGAAGGCATATTCCCTTTAATCAGTTCAAAATAGGTCTCATTGACTCCACGTCTTCCTGTATTTCCAAACCCTTGAGACTTGTGTTGGCTTCGGCTCAGGGCTGATATTTCGGTATTTGACAGGCCCAAACCAGGATAATAGGTGCCTACATCAACCTTGACCAAATTGGATTTATCCGCTTTCGCGAAAGCTTCCCTACTACCATAAAACCACCAAGAGGTATTGAAAAATTGTCGTTGAGGTGTCCAAGGGGACGTATAGGTTAATTGCTCCGGAAATACATTGGGTTTGCCTGCAAGATCAAAGGCTTCTACAGCCAGCATAGCGCTAGAGGTATGGTGGCCATGGGTGCTCCCCGGTGAGCGATGGTCAAATCTATTAATAATGACATCGGGTTTAAAATTTCGTATGGTCCAAACTACATCACTCAGCACTTCCTCTTTGTTCCATATAGCCAAGGTTTCATCGGGATGTTTGGAATACCCAAAATCATTGGCTCTGGTAAAGCGTTGTTCACCGCCGTCTGTGGCGCGTGCAGCTAGTAATTCTTGAGTTCTAATCACCCCCAGAAGCTCTCTAAGTTCGGGGCCAATAATGTTTTGCCCTCCATCCCCTCTGGTAAGTGAAAGATAGGCTGTACGTGCCTTTACTGTGTTTGCAAAATAGGATATAGCCGTGGTGTTCTCATCGTCAGGATGAGCAGCTACATATAATACAGATCCTAGAAAATTTAGTTTTTTTAAGTCTTCAAAAATTTCTGAAGCGGTTGGCTTTTCTGGTTTGAGGGTAATGCCTTGCGCTTGGATTTTAGCGACAAGCGTAAAACAAACGAGCAAAATAGTAGTGCAAATGTGGCGCATGATGGTGATTGTAATGAGTCCTCTCAAATATAGCCAAATTGATTTCCAGCCTTAGTGCTTTAGGGTTTCTTTAACGTTTAGTCCAAGTCTTCATAAGGTGCCAAGGGAAGTTCGGCATTTTTTTCAACGATTTGTGTTTCTACTCCTTTCTCAACCAAGGTAACTCCTTTTTGAAGCAGCATATTATTGGGGTAGGTATGCAGTCCACCTTCTTCTGTCCTAAGATTGATATGAAAAGCCTTGATATCTTCAATGACCGCAATAATGGGAAAATCTTTATCGTGTATTTTGATGCGATCTCCAATTTTATAGGGTAAGGTAAAAAAAATGATCACTCCAGAGGTAACATTGCTAATGATAGACCATTGTGCAAAAAAACCTATCCCAATTACTGCAAATATCGATGAAGCAAGCCATCCAATGTCTTTGGGGTGAATACTCCAGATGGCAAATCCTAATAAAGTGGCAATACCAAAAAGTGTGATATCGACATATTTCATAATAAGTTTGGCACGTTTGGCCACCTTATTTTGATGTCTAGAAAATCGCAATACGAGATAATTGATCGTTATTCTTAAGATAAGAAGTACGCCCAGCGCTATAGCACTTAGTACAATTTCGTCATGGTATTTTTCCATAAATGCAGGTATTGAACTTTTTTACTCGAGACCTAAAGTAGTTCTTAAGTTGCTATCGGCATTGCTATTCTTACTCCAATAGGGACTTTTAATCGTTTTTATGGCGGTGGCTTTGGTAGTTAAGGTTTTGGCATTGCTCCCAAAACCACTAGCAAAACGTTCTTCCCATCCTAATATTCGAAAAGGAAACGCTTGCTCATAGTCAATAGTAAGGCTGCGCTTAATCTCTGGATAGTCTAAGGTGTAGCTGTTGTTTGTTAGGGTGGCTGTAGCACGGTAAGCTTTAATAGGCAGGTGTTTCATGGCCAAGTATGCCAAATCTGGTATCATATCAACCTCGCCTACAGGCAGGGCTTTAGGATCTATTCGGAGTTGGGTCCAGATTTCATTTTCTAAAAGTGTTTTTTCAAGCGATATTTGGCGGTCGGCTTCATTTTCGAAGTAGGAGTGTCCCCAGATTTCAAAAGAGGATCTATTGTTAAGCTGTGTATATACATGGCCACACCATTCTTGTGTGCTTTGGGATACTTTAAGCGCGTGACTCTCTAGGGCTACTGGATCAAAAGTACTAGTCATCACACTGTAGGGATAAATACCTGTAGTAAAATTTTTGGTGGCGTTTAGTTTAAGTACCGATACATTAGCTTCATTTTGGTTATCTGCCTTTACTTGAATATCGGGCAAAAAGTCTTCTGTTACAAAAATGAGAGCAGCAGTACCATTTCGCAATTCTCCATAACGTGCTTGTTCTAAAGTGTAAGAAGTAATCTCTGCCTGGCCAGCATACCAATATTTTTTAAATGTATTAGATACGTGCCTAGGGTTGACTTCGGGCGATGCTGGATGAGCTTCTTGCTTTGGATTATCTGAGGTCATGCCCATTTCTGAACGGTTACCCTCGGTACAAGAAAATAATAGGAGCAGCCCACAAAAAGCAAGAGTGGTTTGTTTAATAAGCGTGTAGCATATAAGCGATGTTTGACGCATAGTCATATATTTTCTTATAAAGTTACAATTTTTGAGAGCAAGAGTCCAAGACTCGAATTAAGGGAGTACTATTTATATAATGACAAAAGCCATATCCCTGTACAAAGTACCTTGATATGGCTTTTTAGATATTGCTTTACCAGTAAACCCTTGGAGTTTCAAGGTAGGAATATTAGTACCTACACTGTGCAAGATCTGTGAAGGGTAGTTTTTGTCTAAAAAAACAAGTCTTACGCCTTCAGAGTGTCTACTAGTACTTAAGGTTTTTAATGTATTTCATTTCCAAGAAATCAAATACATCTAGCTTGTGCAGCACTCCTTGTTAGCCTCTGGTAGACCGGTTTTAAAAAGTTGTAACACTCATTTAAAACCGTTTAAAGTTTAGCTTTACGTTTATATTGGTGTCAAGTATGAAAAACCCTTTTCCAATAACATACCTTAAAGATAAGAAAGAGATTTTGATAATTGGCATAATTGTAAATAATTATATATCAACCACTTATCAACTTGGCTTATTAACAATTGTGCATAAAAAAGCCCCTCTTTAAAAAAGGGGCTTAAGTGATATATGGTCTGTTTTTAGCTACGCGCTTCTTTGATGCGTGCTTTTTTACCAGTAAGCCCTCTAAAGTAGTAAATACGTGCTCTACGTACTTTACCGCGCTTATTGACTTCAATTTTCTGAATGGCCGGTAAGTTGATTGGGAATACACGTTCTACACCAACAGTTCCAGACATTTTACGAATGGTAAAGGTTTGGGTTCTACCTGTTCCTCTTAGTTGAATCACCACACCTCTAAAAAACTGGGTACGGCTTTTCTCACCTTCTTTAATTTCATAATACACGGTAATGGTGTCTCCAGCACTAAACTCTGGCAACTCCTTCTTCGTGATAAATTCGTTTTCTACAAATTTTACTAAATCTTCCATTTTGATGGATTTACTTTGATTACTACTTATGCAACATTCACGAGTCTCGTCAGAGGTTATCTAAGCGGCTGCAAAAATAGGTAATTTTATTGATAGATACCTAAGCTGTCACTTACTTTTTTAACAAAAAAAAGAAAACTCTCCGATCGACCCAGAGAGTTTCTTTTAAACATAACGTTTAACCAACAAAAAAACTTCTACCAGCGGGTAGAAGTTTTTATTTTAATTTCTTTACCCTACTATAAAGCAGCTACGTGCTTCGCCAATTTTGACTTTAGGTTTGCTGCTTTATTATCATGGATAATATTGCGTTTTGCAAGCTTGTCAATCATAGAGATTACAGTAGGAAATAACGCAGTTGCCTCCTTCTTATCAGCATCGCGTAATCTCTTGATCGCATTACGCGTAGTTTTGTGCTGATATTTATTTCTAAGACGCTTTGTCTCGCTATTTCTAATTCTCTTTAATGCCGACTTGTGATTTGCCATCTTCTTCTTATTATATTTTTTACATAAAATGTGTAGCCCGTAGGGGAATCGAACCCCTCTTACCAGGATGAAAACCTGGCGTCCTAGCCGATAGACGAACGGGCCTAGAACAATGCTCAAATTGCGGATGCAAAAATACAACTATTTCTCAATGTTGCAAACCTATTTTGAACTTTTTCAAAAAGATTAATATGCCTTGGCAAAAAGTACACGCTGCTTTGACGGTTTTCCGCTGTATATACAGCTTCCTTCCTCGGGTTGTCCTTCTAACGGAATACAGCGTATTGTAGCTTTTGTTTCGTTTTTTATCGCCGCTTCAGAGGCTGCTGTGCCATCCCAGTGTGCGCTAATAAATCCAGTTTTATTTTCAAGTACTTCTTTAAATTCTGTATAGGTATTGACTTCGGTAATATGCGCGTCTCTAAATACTCTAGCCTTGTCATAGAGGGCCTCTTGAATTTCTTGCAAAAGGGCACTTACTTTATCGACTACATCTTCTTTGGCCACAAACTCTTTGGTAAGGGTGTCACGGCGTGCGAGTTCGACCGTTCTTTTTTCTAGATCTTTTGGTCCTATACCAATACGAAGCGGTACTCCTTTCAATTCGTATTCATTAAACTTCCATCCTGGTTTATGCGTATCTCTATTGTCAAATTTTACGCTTATACCTCGTTTTCGTAAATCAGCTACGATTTCGTTGGCTACTTGAGAAATGGCCTCTAATTGTTCTTGACCTTTATATATAGGTACTATCACCACTTGATAAGGGGCAAGATTAGGGGGCAGCACCAAGCCGTGATCATCGCTGTGGGTCATGATCAGGGCACCCATAAGTCGGGTAGAAACACCCCATGAGGTGGCCCATACATATTCTTGCTTGCCTTGGTTGCTTGTGAATTTGACATCAAACGCTTTCGCGAAATTCTGTCCAAGAAAATGTGAAGTTCCGGCTTGTAGGGCTTTTCCATCCTGCATTAGTGCTTCAATGCAAAAGGTTTCGACAGCTCCAGCAAAACGCTCACTTTCTGTTTTTAATCCTTCTATTACTGGGATGGCAAGAAAACGTTCGGCAAAATCGGCATAGACTTTATTCATAAGCCTTGCCTCATCCATTGCTTCTTGCTCTGTAGCATGAGCGGTATGACCTTCCTGCCATAAGAATTCAGCAGTTCTCAGAAATAGGCGTGTTCGCATTTCCCATCGCACGACATTGGCCCATTGATTGATCAATAGCGGTAAGTCTCGATATGATTGAATCCAACCTTTATAAGTGTTCCAGATAATAGCTTCACTAGTAGGTCTAACGATTAATTCTTCTTCTAACCGCGCTTCTGGGTCAACACGTAATTTACCTTCGCGATCAGGATCGTTTTGAAGCCTGTAATGCGTGACAACAGCACATTCTTTGGCAAAGCCTTCTGCGTTTTTTTCTTCGGCTTCAAAAAGACTTTTGGGCACAAACAAAGGGAAGTATGCATTTTGATGACCTGTCTCTTTAAACATGCGGTCAAGTTCTGCTTGCATCTTTTCCCAAATGGCAAAACCATAAGGTTTGATGACCATACATCCTCTTACGGCCGAGTTTTCGGCTAAATCAGCTTTTACGACCAATTCATTATACCATTTTGAGTAATCTTCGCTTCTACTGGTTAAATTCTTCCCCATATAGGTTAGTTTGGCACAAAATTTGTGATATAGTTAACGTGTTATTTCGATAGCGCAAAACTAGTTATTTTTACCACATACAACAATAAAACCCAGTATAGTTATGCAACTTTATTCACCTTCACTTAAGCCACTCAAACTGATCCTCGCTAGCTTGATTAGCGCAGGATTATTTGTGTCCTGTGGTGCCAATCAAACCGTCTACGACGATGACGGGATCTATAGTTCAAACACATATGCGACTGTCGCCACAGAAGAAGCACCTACTGGTGGTACTACTCCCAATGGCGTAGCCTATCGCAATTATTTTGAGCAAGGAGCGGCCTCGCTTGAAGATGTGCCTGAAGAAGGTGCTATTTTCACCGATGTAGACACCTATTCATCTGAAGGTGATTACGATCAGGGCTATTCTTATGAAGAAGGCGTTGGCTACGAAACAGGACGTGCTGCCTGGGGTGACGAAACAGAAGATGTAACGGTTAATATATATCCAAGCTTTGGCGGTTGGGGCTGGGCCAATGCAGGCTGGGGCTGGGGTGGTTTTGGCCGCTGGGGCTGGGGCAACGCTGGCTGGGGCTGGGGGGGCTTTGGTGGCCGGGGGTGGGCTAATGCTGGCTGGGGCTGGGGCAACCCTTATTGGGGAGGCGTTGGTTTCGGATTTGGCAATCCATGGGCCTGGAATCCCTTCTTTTACGGACAACAAGGGTTTTACAACGGCTATAACTACGGGCAATTTGGAAGACGTGTAGCGTATGCTGCCGGTAGAAGAAATTCGGTGAGCGGAGCAGTTGCTGCTTCAAGAGCACGTTTACGCGATGGTGGACGTCGTGGTACCAATCGAGCGACCTATACTAGAGGTAGAGGTACAACTCGTCCTTCATCGGCGGCTAGAGGTCTTGCAAGACCAAACAGTGCTAGAGATGGTAGAAGTCGTGGCATAGCTAGACCACTTTCTGGAAGAACAGGAGATGCTCGAAGTTTAGGAAGACCAAGCACAGCAAGAGATGGTAGAAGTCGTGGTGTTGCACGTCCAAACGGATCGCGCCCATCATCGGCAAGCAGAGCCAGAGGGACTTCAAGACCTTCTTCTGCAAGTCGTGCAAGAGGTACTTCGAGACCTTCATCGGCAAATAGAGCTAGAGGTACTAGTCGTCCTAGTTATAATAGAAGCCGTTCTACTGGAAGACCTTCATCAGCCTCAAGATCGAGATCTGGCGGTTCTTATAGAAGTTCAGGAGCAAGAAGTTCATCTAGAGGCTCTAGCGGTTCTCGAGGAGGATCTCGAGGCGGTCGCGGTAGAGGATAAGCACTCCTATATGTTATCGTACATATAGAACATCAATCACATTAAATCATTCGAATGAAAAAACTACTAATATTTAGCATGGCGTTGCTTGGCAGCGGTATGCTATATGCTCAAAACATCAATGACGCATTACGCTATTCTACAACAAATCCTACGGGTACCGCACGATTTAATGCTTTAGGTGGCGCTTTTGGCGCCCTTGGAGGAGATCTTAGTGCAGTAAGTATAAACCCTGCTAGTAGTGCAGTATTTACAAGAAATACGGTTTCATTTTCATTGAGTAATGATAATTTTGACAATGAGGTCAACTACTTTAATGGAGCCACCTCAAATGCAGACAGTGATATCGCCTTTAATCAAATAGGCGGTGTTTTTGTTTTTGAATCCCAACCCGATGCGCGTTGGAAAAAGTTTGCGATTGGATTTAACTATGATCGTTCCCAAGATTTTGACGATCAATTTGTTGCTGCGGGCACAGGCAATACTTCTATAGCCAATTATTTTCTAAATTTTGCGCAAGGCGTTCCTTTAGACTTGCTAGAATTGAGACCAGACGAAACGATTGGCGATTTATACCAATTTTTAGGAGAGAATGAAGGGTTTGGAGCCCAGCAAGCCTTTTTGGGGTATCAATCTTTTGTAATAGATCCAATCAACTTTGACGCCAACAATACCAATTACATATCCAACGTAGCGGGTAATTCTTTTGAGCAAGAATACGCTTTTGCCAGCGCTGGATATAATGGCAAAGGGGCTTTTAATATTTCGGCCCAATATCAAGACGATTTTTATATTGGTATCAACCTCAACTCTCATTTTTTTGACTACGAGCAATCCTCGGTGCTAAGAGAAAACAATGCCAATGAGGGAAGCTTTGTCAATGCGATTCGCTTTGAAAACAACTTGCGCACCTTCGGGAGTGGTTTTTCTTTCCAGATCGGTGCAATCCATAAATTAGGAAACAACTTACGCGTAGGTTTGACCTATGATTCTCCTACTTGGTTAACGGTGTCAGAAGAAGGCAGTCAGCGTATTAGTTCTGAGCGTGTCGAAAATGAAAATTTAATTACTACCAATGTCAATCCTGGCATTTTAAATATCTACCAAGATTATCAACTCACCACTCCTGCAAAGTATAGCGGTAGTATTGCATATCTCTTCGGAACTCAGGGTCTATTGAGTTTTGATTATGTTTATACCGATTTTACACAACTCAGTTTTAGACCTAAAGGAGATGCGTTTTTTAGTGAGCAAAATGCTATCATTGATGCCCAATTACAAGGGGTTTCCACATATAGACTAGGCGGAGAATACCGATATGGTCAATGGAGTTTTAGAGGTGGATATAATTATACCGAAAGTCCTTTTGTGAACCAACAAACCATAGGAGAACTCACGGGGTACTCGCTAGGTTTAGGGTATAATTTTGGTAATACCAAACTCGATGTTTCTTATCAGAACCAAGAGCAAAATAGAAATCAAGCGTTATTTAGTACAGGTTTAACAAGTGAGGCAGGGATACAACGCAATGCCGAGATTATCACAGCTACCTTGACCTTTAGTCTTTAAGAAAAGAAGATCATAAAATTTTTAAAAGCAGCCTTCGGGTTGCTTTTTTTATGCCTAGTTTTAGCAAAAAAAAGGATATGAAACAGGTTGTAGGTTTTGGCGGTAGTAATAGTAAAAGCTCAATTAATGCTGCTTTGGTACGCTATATTTTAGGGCAATTAGAAGGGGTGGCTACCAATGAGGTAGTTTTGATTAATTATGATATACCGATGTACGGTATTGATATCGAGCAAGAAAAAGGAATACCCATTGATGTACAATTACTCAAAAATGAGATTGAAAAAGCAGATGGACTTGTCATTAGCGTCAATGAGCACAACGGGTCTTGGTCTGCTTATTTTAAAAGCGTATTTGATTGGTTGACTCGCGCCGATAGGAATTTTCTAGAAGGCAAAAAGATCTTACTTAGCAGTACATCACCAGGAGCACGCGGGGCCTCTAGCTCTCTCGATTATGCCAAATCAGTTATGCCGCGTTTTGGCGGTACTATAGTCGAATCATTTAGTTTTCCATCTTTTCAGGACCACTTTGACTCAGACAAACTCGAAATAACCGATGACAACTTGCGTTTGGGAGTGGCCGAGGTAATCGCTTCCTTTTTAAATGAATTATCAGATTAATATTCGAGTAAAACTATAGAGAAGGGAGAATCTATTGTAACTTTTCCATCCTTTAAAGCGAGGCGTTGTCCAGAGTATGCATCTGTGATCATTTGGTCTTGAGTGTTTGCTGTGACCGCTTTCGCGAAAGCGGATCCTACTTCAATCGTCTTTTTACCTTTGGGAAGATCTAATCCAACCACCACCATGTCTACGTCTTCCTCATAGGAAAAACGACGGCTAAAGATATAAGGCGCTTTAGAAATCATTTGATGCTCACCAGCACCAATAGCAGGATGATTAGCTCTAAACTGTCCGAGCTTTTGCCAATGGGTTAATACAGCTTTTGTCTCGGGATGATAAAGCGCATCCCAATTCATGAGACTGCGCAAGGTAGCATCTCCGCTTGTACCTTCTATGGTCAGATCTCTAGCGCTTTCGTCTCCGTAATAGATTTGGGAAATTCCTGGTGTGAGTAGGAGTTTTGTAGCTGTCTCCATGCTACGACTTCTGTCTTTGTCAAAAGGATTGCCATCATCGTGAGAGGTGGCATAATTGACGATGCTTTTACCTTTTAAAGGCCCGTGTATGATACTGTCGTAGCGCGCAAAAAGGGTTTCATAATCATTCTGGGCGTCATACTTAAATTGAAAATTGATCAAATTGTCAAACCCGTGATCAAAATAATCTACTTTTTTATCACCAAGATCAAATTGACGCCCCTGTCCTGCCATAAAGTTGTACACCTCTCCAAACATAAAAAAATCATTGTCGTCTATGACGGCATCGGGATGATTTGCTTTATAGGTCTGAAAGGCTTTATCGGCTTGAGCTCTCAAAACGACCCAAGCGTCTTCTTCTACGTGTTTGGTGGTATCTACTCTAAAGGCATCAATCCCAAACTCCCTTATGTAATCTGTAAGCCATTTGATGATGTAATTACGGGGGGTACGGGCTAACCCACTTTCATTAAAAAAAGCGTCTAATTCTTTCATTTCCTGTTCATAACGTCCTTCGCTTTTCCATTTTTCTATCAAGTGAGGCGGTAGGGCAACTTCTTTGCTACTTTCCGTTTTTATATCAGAAAGATTAGTGACCAAATTACACTTGGTAGTATTTTCGTAGGTAGTAAAACCGCAATTAGGGCCTTTTCTTGCCCAATCTTCTCCCCAAAATGGATCTTTTTCTGAAGGATGACCTGTGTGATTAAGTACCACATCCATTACAATGCGAATTCCATTGTCGTGTGCCGTGTCAACCAGTTCTTTAAGATCTTCCATAGTACCAAAATTGGGGTCGAGGCTGGTCCAGTCTTTGGCCCAATACCCGTGAAAACCATACGTATATCCAGTACCTTCATCCACACCGGCGTGGTTTTGTTCGACCACAGGGGTAAACCAAATAGCATTGACCCCAAGATCTTGAAAATATCCCTCTTCAATTTTTTGTGTGATCCCCTTTATATCTCCGCCTTTAAAACCTCTTAAAACGGCCGTTTCTTTTGTTCTGTCAAAGTTGACATCGTTAGAAGGGTCGGCATTGTAAAAGCGATCTGTCATCAAAAAGTACATATTGGCGGCTTCCCATATAAAAGGTTGCTCCTGCGTTTGCTTTAGGGCAATGTCAGGCGCCGATGGCTCTTGTTTACAGCCAATTAATGAGAAGGCAAGTAGTATTGCAAAAAGTGCCGTAGTATTTTTCATAATCGCATTTTAGATAGTACGAAACTAGTAAATTGAGGTGAGAAAATGTATTTTTTCGCTTTAAGCGAAAGAAAATGTATTTTTGACACCATAAAAATGCCTATGCCCGCACTTAAATCCTGGCTCTTAGCCGCACGTCTTAGGACGCTACCACTTTCTATCTCAGGGATTTTAATGGGCTCGGGGTTGGCGGCCTTAGAAGGCGCTTTTAGAGCCGACATTTTCTTATGGGCATCTCTTGTGACTCTGGGGTTTCAAATTTTGTCCAATTTTGCCAATGATTACGGAGACGGTATAAAAGGTACAGATAATGAGAGAAGGGTGGGCCCGGCAAGAGCAATGCAAAGCGGACTGCTCACCGCAGCCCAATTAAGGCTTGGGATGATTGTTATTTCGGTAATAACTTTATGCGCAGTGATTGTACTTATTTATGTCGCATTTGGCAGCGATAAACTTTTATTGTCACTCTTGTTTTTGGGACTGGGTATTGCTGCTATGATTGCAGCCGTAAAATATACTGTAGGCAAGAGTGCTTATGGCTATCGCGGTCTTGGTGATGTTTTTGTATTTCTTTTTTTTGGTTTGATAGGGGTAGGCGGCTGTTATTTTTTGTTTGTTCAAGATCTGCATTGGCTTACTTTTTTTCCTGCCATCACTATAGGCTGTATGGCGACTATAGTTTTGCATTTAAACAATATGCGTGATCGAAAAGAAGACCAAAGCGTGGGTAAGCGTACACTGGCTGTAGTGTTAGGCAAGGAAAGATCGGTTAGCTATCACAGCGTTTTGGTCATTACAGCAATCGTTTTTTGGGTGGCCTATTTAGTATTTGAGAAGTTGCCATTTTACTTTTGGGCAAGCTTATTATGTTTTATCCCCTTGCTATTGCATTGGACAAAGGTCAGGACTATTGATAATCATCAAAAATTAGACCCAGAGCTTAAAAAGGTGGCTCTTACTACCTTTTTGTTGGCGCTATTGTTCTTTGGGTTGTCGATGTTATAAATCTGGCGCTAAGAGGTGTTGCTTTCGCCAAAACGCTAACAGCACTTGCCTATCCTTTTCAGTTCATTCTTAAGTGGGTTGTCTATGAATTGATTTTTTACAGCCCATCGAAATGTAGTAACTTCGTAATGGATGTAAAAGTCACGCTTATGAAACTTACTTTTTACGGTCAAAACTGTTTTCACATTGCTTTACAAGACAAACAATTGCTGGTTGATCCCTTTATTAGCGATAACCCGCTTTCTAAGGATAAGGTAGCTATAGACTCTATAGAGGCCGATTATATTTTGCTTACCCATGCTCATGAAGATCACGTCTTGGATGCAGAAGCTATCGCCACTCGAACTGGAGCAACCATTGTAAGTAATTACGAAATTGCGATGTATTATCAGCAACGAGGTATTGAGGTTCACCCGATGAATCACGGCGGTAAATGGCAATTTGATTTTGGAGTGCTTAAAATGGTTCAGGCGGTTCATACGAGCTCTTTTGCAGATGGAACCTACGGGGGTCAACCCGCTGGTTTTGTTTTAAGCGCTGATGGCCATACCATCTATATAGCTGGAGATACCAGTCTCACCTATGATATGAAATTGATCCCAATGCACTATCAAATCGATGTGGCAATTTTACCAATTGGCGACAATTTTACGATGGGTATTGACGATGCGGTTGTAGCCTCAAATTTTATTGAATGTGATCAAATTATAGGGTGTCATTACGACACTTTTGGATTTATAGAAATTGATCATGATAAGGCCAGAAATGCCTTTGACCAAGCCGGAAAAACTTTACATTTATTAGCCATTTGTGAATCTTTTACAGTAGCCTAACGCAACAGCCCTTGGCGTGAATTCATTTAAGTCATACCCCAACACCTTATGAAAGCGATCTATTACAAGCATTTGCTCTATTTTAAAAGACCGAGTGGTACCTCAAGAGGTATCTTAAAAACTAAAGAAACCTGGTTTTTACAAATTGAAAGCAACGGCAAAAAGGGGATAGGCGAATGTGGTCTTTTAAGAGGGTTGAGTATAGATGACAGGCCAGATTATGAAGCCAGATTACAATGGACTTGTGATCATATTGATTTGGGGGTAGATGAGCTTTGGGATGCTTTGAAGGAGTTTCCCAGTATACAATTTGGGGTCGAAATGGCTTTTGCATCTCTTGCTAGTACCGATCCTTTTGAATTATATCCATCAGCATTTACACGTGGCCAAGCGCAAATCCCAATCAATGGTTTGGTTTGGATGGGAGATCAAGATTTTATGGCACAGCAAATCAAGGAAAAGCTAGAGGCAGGCTTTAACTGTATTAAAATGAAGATTGGGGCAATAGCAACTGCTAAAGAACTGGCGTTATTGGCGGGTATTCGCGAGCAGTGTGCAGCAGCCCAGATGACATTGCGCGTAGACGCAAATGGAGCTTTTAGCCCAGCCCAGGCTCTAAAAATTCTAGAGGCTCTGGCCAATCTGGAAATACACTCGATAGAACAGCCAATAGGTGTAAGGCAGTGGGATGCTATGAAGAGATTATGCTCAGAAACGCCTACGCCAATTGCCTTAGATGAAGAGCTTATAGGTATCTTTGATAAAACACAAAAACGAGAACTGTTAGCCCGGGTACGCCCTCAGTATATTATTTTAAAACCAAGTTTTATAGGGGGCTTCAAAGGCAGTACAGAGTGGATAACTATAGCAGATGAGCTAGGGATTGGTTGGTGGGTGACCTCTGCCTTAGAGAGTAACATAGGTCTCAACGCAATAACACAATGGACCTATACTTTAGATGTTTCTATGCCACAAGGCTTGGGTACGGGTAGTTTATACACCAATAATTTTAAGAGCCCGCTACATATAGCCCAAGGTAAAATAGGCTATGACACAAACAAAGAATGGCAATTTAATTTTAAATAACATCATGTATATAGCACAAGCATACAAATCATTACACGAGGCATGGAGATACATTGTAGGCGCTCTAGCCATATTTTTTATTGGTTGGCAGTTTATAGGGATCTTACCCTTAACCCTAGCGTCATTTTTGAGAGTCAACAACCTCGAACAATGGATGGAAAGCGCTCAGACAACTTTTTCGGATCTATTTGAAGGCGAGAGTAACCTTTACCTCATTCTCATACTTTTTACCTTTATTGGAGGATTGATCGTATTGTTGCTGGTGGTAAAATACCTGCACAAACAATCTTTGACCCAGCTCACAACAGCACGAGAGAAAGTAGATTGGAACCGCATTTTCTTTGCCTTTTTTAGCTGGGCGGCCTTTTCGATACTCACTACTGCCATCGCCTATTACAGTGCGCCTGAGATGTTTGAGTTCAATTTTAATCTCCTTCCGTTTCTGGGGTTATTGGCGATTTCTTTGCTATTGTTGCCTTTGCAAACAAGTTTTGAAGAGTATTTCTTTAGAGGATACCTCATGCAAGGAATTGGTGTTATGGCTGGTAATAGGTGGGTACCACTGCTTATTACTTCAATTGGCTTTGGTTTACTTCATATTATGAATCCAGAAATTGAAAAATTGGGATACGAGGTGATTTCGGTGTATATTGGTATGGGACTGTTTTTAGGTATTATTACCTTAATGGACGAAGGCTTAGAATTGGCTTTAGGTTTTCATGCTGCTAACAATATGATTATTTCTCTACTGGTGACCGCAGACTGGACGGCCTTACAAACCAATTCGATTTTAATAGATCGTACAGAGCCTAGTGCACTGGGTCAGATTTTACCCATCTTTATCATACTACCTATTTTGACATTTATTTACGCCCGTAAATACAAGTGGTCTAATTGGAAGGAAAAATTAACAGGAGAAGTTCGCCCTGTAGCTAGCGACTTATCCCATACGAGTAATCGTGACAATTGATTGATTTTGAGCTAACACTAATTTTACACAGTCTGTGTAATTTACGCCTATGGATATGGCAACAAAGCGTCTTGTAAAAATACATCCTAAGTTTAAACTAAACGGTAGTTCATATACCACAGAAACCTTGCGAGCGCAGGCTTATGAATTTATCAAGGAGGGAGAGCCTTATCAAGAAGCAGTAGGAAATTTTCTTTTGGACTGGTTAAACGATTCAAAATACATCCTCACCCATACTTCGGGATCGACAGGAGCACCAAAACCGATTAAGATTTTGAAACAACATATGTTTCATTCGGCATTAGCAACTGCAAAGTATTTTTCCTTACCCGAAAAAACGACCGCCTTACTCTGTTTGCCAGTGGGTTTTATCGCAGGTAAAATGATGATAGCTAGAGCCTTAGTGTTAGGTTGGCATTTGGATATGGCCATACCCAAATCCAACCCTTTGGACGCTGTTTTTAGACGGTATGATTTCTGTGCGATGACCCCTTTTCAACTCGATAATTCCTTAGGGCGTTTACATTTGATAAAAAAACTCATTGTAGGCGGAGGCGCAGTAAGTCCTGCTCTTTTGCAACGTCTTAAGGAAGTAGACACCAAAATTTATGAGACTTACGGTATGACAGAAACCGTTACTCATATTGCTGTGAGAAGAATCAATTCTAAAAAAGAGAAACAGCAGCTTATCCCTTTTAAGACAATGCCTAAAGTGACCGTTTCTGTAGATGAGCGTTCCTGTTTGATTATTAAGGCCAAAGCAGTAAGCCGTGATCCTGTAATTACCAATGATGTGGTCGAGTTACTGAGTCATAAACGCTTTATATGGTTAGGAAGGATCGATAATGTTGTTAATAGTGGTGGGATTAAGCTCTTTCCCGAACAAATAGAAGAGAAGCTCGCTACCGTCATCGATGTTCCCTTTTTTGTAGGGGGTGTTCCCGATGAGCAGCTTGGACAGAAATTGGTACTTTTTGTAGAACATCGCCAGCCATATGCTTTCGCGAAAGCGGATATAGCTCAATTAGAATTGGACAAATATGAAATTCCAAAAGCGGTATACACATTAGCTTCCTTTGACCGGACCGACAATGGTAAGTTGCGACGAGGACAAACCATTAGAAGATTTTTAATAGCTCAAAAAGCCCACTAGCTGTAGTTCCCTCAATCAAATCAATAGTTGACTCATTGGCTCTTGATAGGTGCTAGGGTAGTTCTTAGTTTTAATCAAACTTTAAAATTAGAACCTATGAGACCAGCCACACTATTTGCCATTGTAAGCCTATTTGTATTTACGAGCTACGCACAAGATAACAACCTGATTCACACCCAAGTACTCGGTTTGGATCAAATGATAAGTTATGCCGCAGACAGACCTTTGTTAGACAGTGAACAACAACTTTTGTTTTTATTTGAAACCCCATCTAATACTGTGTCTCGAGACGCATTCTTTTATATGGAGCAGAGCCTTTTGTTGATGTTAAAACGATTAAAACCTACCGATCAAATTGGCATCGCGACCTATGGTCACCATAACCGTATTGTACTTGAGTTTACAGAGGTGGCTCAACTCAATGACGTGCCAAAACTGTTACGACAAATTGAAAATAGCAAAATGTCGTCTGGTGAAGACGGAATAGAGATGGCCTATCAATATGCAGAGCGCAATAGAGGCCATCAAGGTGATCATCTTGTGCTGATGATTAGAGATAATGTATCTCAGAAATCATCTCAGCTCGCTACTAGAGCGACCAATACCCGCGCGAATGTCCAAGAAGCAGCCACATCGGCCACAGATTCTAAAGGAAAAATAGGGGGCGCAATTGCTTTAACTGCATTGAGTATTTTGCCAGAAATTTTACAAGTGATAAAAAATTAAGTAATTCGGCACCCTATTTGATTAGTAACTGCCATGAAAAATGATGATATTTGCTCTATGAAACAGATAAGATTTTTGTTAACGCTCTTAGGAGTAGGACTATTACTGGTTACAACTACCACAGCAGCAGCTCAGAATTTAGGGTCAATTCAGCGCGGTCAACGCGGTTATACTCCACCTCCTAGAGCCATTGAGGCAGGAGAACCTGAAAAACCTGACACCAATTTAATGGCTCAGGAAAAGGCGGCTATTTATGCAGAAGCATTACAAATTGACGCTTTTAAAAAAGAAGTATTACGCAGTTATTTGGAAGATTACTACAAAGAGAAAATAGCCGTTTCTTATAATCCTGAACTTAAATATGATGAGAAGCAGCCACTTTTAAATGCTGCTAGTAAGAAATATGAAGCTAGGCTCGCCGAGGTATTTGATAAAGATCAGATCAATCAACTCTTGGCTTATGAAGAAATAGGCGTTGGTGGTGATAAAAAAGAGCGTAAAAAGAAGAAAAGAAAAAAGCGAAAAAAGACTAAGAATTAATTATTCTTAACAAGAAAAGGCATCTGTAACGGATGCCTTTTTTATTTTATCCGTATTTTTAAGTGTAACCTAATTTTTATTTGATGCAGAAATTTATCGTATTACTTTTATTAAGTGTTTTTAGCTTTTCACAGGCACAGATACTCTCTGAAAGAGAGCGAGCTACCGTTGTAGACGACATCCTTGCCGACCGGTTCAACAATTTGTTGCCATCTTTGCTGGAACGAGCCGATATAGATATGTGGGTATTTATATCTCGAGAGTATAATGAAGATCCTGTACTCAAGACCATGTTGCCATCGACATGGCTCAATGCCCGCCGCCGTACCATACTCGTTTTTTATCGCAATCCAGAAACCGATGTCTTCGAAAAAAAGGCAATTGCTCGATATAATGTGGGAGCCAATATAGATTCGGCTTGGAATAAGGAAGAACAACCCGACCAATGGCAGGCACTTATAGAATTAATATCGAGGTATAATCCTGACAAAATTGGTGTGAATTACTCCAAAGATTACGGTATAGCAGATGGTCTGGTACATACCGATTATCAAGAATTTTTGGAGGTATTGCCCGAAACCTATAAACAACGATTGGTCTCTGCTCAACCATTGGCTGTTTCTTGGATTGAGACGAGAACACAAAAAGAAATGGAATATTTTCGCAATCTAGTTCAGATCACTCATGATATCATCGCAGATGCTTTTAGTCGTAAAGTCATTACTCCAGGAGTGACTACTACAGATGATGTTGTGTGGTACCTCAGACAACGTGTTACCGATATGGGATTGGAAACATGGTTTCACCCAACAGTAGACATACAACGCACAGATGAAAAACTAGAGAGCCATATCGTTTCGTTTTCAAATAGACCCGAAGGAAAGGTTATCCAGAAAGGCGATTTATTACATTGCGATTTTGGTATTACCTATCTAAGACTTAACACCGATTGCCAGCAACACGCTTATGTTCTCAAAGATGGAGAGCGCGAGCCACCTCAGTTTTTACAAACTGCTTTTAAGGCAGGTAACCGCATACAAGATATTTTGACCAGTAATTTTAAAACGGGTAGGACAGGGAATCAAATCTTGCTTGCTTCCTTAAAACAAGGAAAAGATGAACGGTATTTACCTTCTATTTATACACATCCATTAGGTTTATATGGCCATTCTGCTGGCCCTACTATTGGGATGTGGGATTCTCAAGGCGGTGTGCCTGGTACAGGAGATTATCCACTCTATGAAAATACGGTCTACGCCATCGAATTAAACACCACTGTACATCTCGATCAGTGGAATAAAGATATTCGAATCATGCTTGAAGAGGCAGGCTATTGGGGACCAGATGGATTTGAATATGTCAATGAGCGGCAAGAAAAACTTATAGTTATTGATTAAAATCACAAAAAATGAGAATGATCATCAAGGTATTATTCTATATAGCAGCGATGCTTCCATGGGCAAATACTAGTCCTGTACAAGCTCAGTCAGAAGTAATTGATGTTGCCTTATACTTGGATGCTTCCTATAGTATGGAAGGGCGAAATATGGCCGTAGAAATGGAGTATCTCGAACAATTCTTTGGGACAAACCAGCAGGCCCAAGTAGAGCTGGTTACCTTTAGTAATGCTATCTTAGAGCGTAAATCATTTGTAGTTAAAGATGGTGATTGGTCTGATATCGCTGCTACCCTAATTACAACCTCCTATGATGGTGCTACTGCCTTTGATATACTCGATTTCTCAAAAAAAACCGATTATTACTTGCTCTTGACAGATGGCAATAGTGTTTATAATGATTTTCCCAAAACAGCAAGTGCTCCTGTCATTATATTAAACTCAATAGCTGTTAAAGATGCACTGGCGATGAAATTACTGGCTGCCGAAACTGGAGGGAGCTACAATATGCTCAAAAGCATCTCAAAATCTAAAGGCGCACAGAAAACCGTTGTAAGAGGTCGAGTAACGACCCAAGAAGACGGCGAGATTGTCTATCTTGAAGGAGCCAGAGTACAACTACAAGGAAGTGGGCAATCAATCACAACGGCTAAGGATGGCACTTTTAGTATTGCTGCTTTACCAGGCGATGTAATTGTTGTTACTCACTTAGGTAAAAAACCGACTCAAAAAAGAGTGGTAAGAGGTAAGCCAATTAATGTTTTTCTGCCATTTGATGGTGATGCGCTAGATGAGGTTGTATTAACAGCCAAAGCCGAACCAGAAGATGAACAGATATACATCGGCAATGAAAAAAAGTCTAAGAAAAAAATCACCTATGCTGTACAATCTATAGGAGAGGAAGACATTTCTCCTATTGATGTTGATGTCAAACAAACGGTTAAAGGTCAATTTTCAAATTTAGAAATTGCCAATGATGCAGCTACCAAACGTGTTGATCTCACACAATTTTTGGGAAGACATAAAAATATGACCATTTTGGGAGATCAATATGGACTAGTGGTCATAGATGGTGTCGCTACAGCCAAAGCAAGTTCGGCATCGGGCACAGAAACCTTTGCATCTACGCTTAACATTGACCCAAATAATATTGCCGACATCACTTACCTCAAAGGGCTCACCGCGACCAATCGTTATGGTTCTTTAGGAAAAAATGGAGTTATCTTAATTACGACTAAGGCGTATGCCACTAGAGGTACCAAAGATTTGAGTACAAAGCAAACACTAGGCACAACTTCTTTTTACAATAAGGAGTCGGTTGAACTGGACGCCTTACCAGATGTTGCCTATATCAACGAGATTAAAGTGGCTCAGGATATCGACACGGCTTATGAAAATTATCTCTTACAACGTGATTTTTATGGAGATGAGGTCGCTTTTTACATAGATGTAGCAACCTACTTTAAAGGTTGGGGAGATCAATTGATGATTACTCGAATTTTGTCAAACGTTGTAGAAAATTTTATCGATCAACCCGAAGCGCTTCATACAGCAGCTTTTAAATACCAAGAGTTGGGTAATCCATTACAAGCCATACAAACGTTGAGATTACTCACTAACAACTTCCCTAATTATTTACAAGCCACACGTGACTTGGCCTTATTACAGGCCGATATGGGAGCCATAGAAGAAGCCAAAGATCAATATTTAAACCTCATTGCAGACTGCCAGCAGCTAGGGCCTTTTGCCAGTTCGTTTGTAGACTCGGTGACAAAGGAGTTTAGGAATTTTGTCTCAAAAAATAAGGCTGCCTTAGATTTAAGCGACATCCCACCACAGTACACCAAAACACCAGAGCAATTAACAAGACGTATTGTGGTGAGTTGGAATGATCCTCAGGCATTATTTGACCTCCAGATTGTCAACCCGCAAAATCGTTTTTTCACCTGGAATCATACCCTAAGGGATGCTGGGCCTCGTTTGTTACAAGA
This sequence comes from Cytophagaceae bacterium, assembly GCA_002712765.1. Classification (GTDB taxonomy): domain Bacteria; phylum Bacteroidota; class Bacteroidia; order Flavobacteriales; family Flavobacteriaceae; genus Dokdonia. Next base: position 32,075 of record PAUP01000081.1, read on the forward strand.
ACAAAAACACGGGTTTAAGATGGAAGAATTTTTCTTAACCTCTGGAGATGTAGGTACTTGGAAGTTTAACGTTATTAATTATGGTTTTTCTTCAAATGACAAAGGACAACCTATTTACCTGAGATTGACTGTTTATGAGAATTATGGCACCGCTGCCGAATCAAAGACCGTTAGTATTGTACGGCTTTCTGAAATCGATAAAGCTTTTACAGTACTAAATGTAACTATCTGATTATAAATTTATTGATAGCTTGTTTCATATAATTTTGTACTTTTCAATATTGCCCCTGAGTAGATTGAAAAACCAAAAATGATATGAAATTTAAGTTATTTGGAATCGCAGACAAGCATAAATACATACTTTGGGGAGGCTTGACTATGCTAATGGGGATAGTGGCAGGAGTCTTTAAAATTAATGACTTTATCGCAAGTCCTCAACATGGGCATTGGGATCACTTTGAAGCGGTATCTCACGTGATTAGGCAAAGCAGCACGACAACCCTTGCCGCCTATTACCTGTTTTTTCTAGTCAATTTGGTATGGGCCTATACGTCATTGGCCATTATAGATAGTGGGGTAAGAGAACTCACCAAAACCATATATCCATCAAAGAAAAAAGGACTTCGTACAAAGGGTTATATCAATCCTAAACCTAAACGGAAAGAGGTCGTTTTTATTTATAGAATTTTTGCCGTGTCTGCTTTTGTTTTGAATCTCATTGAGGCTTTGCAGTACGTGGTTTTTAATAATGTAGGTCTTCCGTATATAGTGGTAGGTAAAAAACTGATGTATAGTATTTGTTTGTTATTTTTTCTGGGATATGTCTTCGAAAAATTTTTCCACAAACAATACAGAACCATTGCCCGATTTATTGGCACCTCCTTTTTTAGTTTACTATTTATTGGTTTAGTATACGTTTTACTAACCTTAATGGCTCAAGGCGGAACCTTAGTGGTAGATATGGTCAACAGCGGCGGGAATTTATTTTTACTCTTTTTTCTCTTGATCTTTTTTGCCATAATTCTGGCACATTATCCTACCTACTTTGAGATATGGTGGTTTGGTAATAATAAGATCATGAGGTTAAGAAAAGCCCGATTTTTTCCGCTTAAGCGAAAACCAGAACAGTATAAAACTTGGGATGATATCTGTAACATGGGTTTTGATCAGATCCAATCCGGAACTAAATCGATAAATACAAAAGATGTAATTACAGAGCCAAAAGGTCTTGGAGTGATCTATTATGACACCAGCCATGCCACTGCTGAAGCTAAGAAAAAATACGACAACGAAGATATCAAGCGTTGGCGTCGTAGTTTGGGAATATTGATTTATGTGGCGTTTTTCAATATTTTTTTAGGCGTTTTTTCGGGTTATTTTGAATTTGATTTGGATGTGGTAGGGATTACCCTTGTTATATTAGCAATTGCGTTGTATCGCTATCACTGGGAAGGAGAGCGCTATAATCGCTGGCGGGAAACGCTCAAAACGGCCGCTTCAAACAGCCATAGCGTTAATGAGGCTTCACCAATTGGGCTTACCCTTAAGGAAATTTATCACTACACCCGACGATTTCCATTGTTTTTACTTATCAGCTTTTTGTCTAGTGTGACTACGACTATTCTAGGTTGGACCGTGGGTTGGAGCATCGCTACCCTGATCGCCATATTTGTAACCCTGATCTTACATACGTATCTCTATATCTATTTTAAAATATGCCGTACTTTTTTAAAGTATGTGTTTTTTAGTGAGCGCTTATACAATCGCAACCCTAAGATGTTTGACGTGCGCTACGTTTATCTATTTCATAAATACAGCGCTATTGTACCTAATGCTGGTCGTACTATTTTATTTTGTTTTGGAAGTTTAAGTAATAATATTGTCTTTATCATCAGTATGAGTGTTAGTGGGCTGCTGTCTTTATTGTTATTGGTATTGTCCAATGCTTTTTTTGACGTGGCTGCTGCGATCAATCCCATCAACATTATTGTGCTGTATATCATTGCTCTATATGGGATTTTCTTTGTGCTTTTTAAGATCGTCTTATATTACAATCGCAATGCGACGGGTCTGCGCAGTAATTATTTTAAACGCTTTGGTATACCTATTGCCAGTGTTATCTTAATAGGATGGATGGCAGTTGCGACAACCTTTAACAGTGATTTACACGAGCTAAGCCTACTTCCGGTCACCGCCGAAAAGGACATTGCTGCCAAAGATTTTTTACAAAAACTACAACAATCTGATAAGGCCACAACGGGTCGCAATTACTTTTATATAGGATCTTATGGGGGAGGGCTCAAGGCCAATCTCTGGAATACCTTACTTTTTTTTGAGCTTGACTCGCTTTCGCGAAAGCGTTTCTTTCATAAAACCGTGGCCATGTCTGGGGTTTCTGGTGGTGCCGTAGGGATTGGCAACTATGCGGCTTCTCGTTTTAATGCAAAAGAAGATGCCTTGTTGATGCGTCAACACATAGAAGATGTAGCCATGTCTAATGTACTGTCTTATGAATTGACGTTTTTATTAGGATGGGATTTTATTAGAGAGCTAATCCCGGTGAATAAATTTAACGGCACCGATAGGAGCTATTATTCGATGCGCAATCATGCTCGGCTTACAGGTTTTGACGACGATCAGTTTAATACGATGACCTATAGAGGGTACTGGCAACAAATGTATGCAGCTTCTTCGGCGAGTTTTCCAATTTTGCTAACCAATACCACCTCGACCCAAGGCAAGCAAGGAGTAGCCAGTTCTTTAAAATTACCCGATTCAATTTTTTCTGGAGCAGACAATATTCTCGACTTTCAAGGACGCAATAAGGACAAATCTCTTAGTTATTATGGCGCCATATCAACCACCAATCGTTTTCCGTTATTTAGCCCTACTGCCGAAATACCTTCTAAAGGGCATTACCTAGATGGAGGATACTTTGATAATTCGGGTTTATTAAGTGCACTTGAGCTTCACGAATATCTCGCTTATCTGGCCGAAAATGATCCCGAAATTGAAAGTTTAAATCCTGTTTTTATCAATATCATTAATTCCAAAAGCTATTATATCTCACGTAAAATAAAGGAGTGGAAGATACAAAGAGCCCCCGGTGACCCAGGTGTGGGAGAGCTTTCTGCCATTGTAGAGACCATAGCGTCTATAGACAAATTCCCAAGATATGTATCGGCCAAAATTAAAAATCGCAAGTTTATTCTTGAAGATATTTTTATGCCGCATAAAATTCACTACGCAGATATTACGGGTCAGTTTAAGGGTGCCGTTGCAGACCCTTTAGACTTGATCACTAAAATTGAGGCCCATAACGACAGTATCGATATGGCCTTAGAAGCATATTCCAAATACGACAAAGACAAGTGGGGAGTCGTAGAGCCACCTCTGGCTAGGCTGCTAAGCTTACCTGCCGTTAGGTATCAAGAAGCCATGGTCAAGTATCATCCTGATGTGCGAAATGCGTTAGAACGTATTTTGGGTTATTTAAAAGAAGAGAAAGAAATGAAAATTGAAGATCAGCAACGATTAAAAGATAGTCTTAGACGGCCTGTATCATTAAATTTAAAAAAACAAGGCTTTACCCAATTACAATAAGAACCAACTAATTAGTTTTTGACGCTCTAGGGTGGTATTGCGCCAACACATCGGCCAGATGTGTGCGGTCCAAGTGCATATAAATTTCGGTGGTAGTGATGCTCTCATGACCTAGCATTTGCTGTATCGAACGCAGATCGGCGCCATTTTGGAGTAGGTGAGTGGCAAAACTATGTCTAAAGGTATGAGGGCTTATTGTTTTTTTAATGCCAGCCTTGATCGCCAATTGTTTGATAATAGTAAATATCATAGCGCGCGTCAACTTTTTTCCACGCCTATTTAAAAACAAAACATTGCTGTGTTGGGTGTCAATCATGCCATGGGATCTAATGTTATCTCGATAGAGGGAGATTAACTTTTGCGTGCGTTTGTCAATAGGAACAAAGCGCTGTTTATCTCCTTTGCCCGTAACACTTATAAACCCTTCCTTAAAATAAAGGTCAGACAGTTGTAAGTTTGTGAGTTCTGACACACGCAAACCGCAAGCATAAAGTGTCTCTAAGATTGCACGATTGCGTTCGCCTTGGGGTGTGCTCAGATCTATGGCCGCAATGAGAAGATCGATTTCTTCTAAAGAGAGCGTGTCTGGTAATTTTC
>PAUP01000082.1 GCA_002712765.1 Cytophagaceae bacterium
CGTTAAATATTTCTTGTATGGCATCAACGGCTGCAAATACCAAATTACGGTGCAATTTCATAATTTCAATTCTGCTACAAAGGTATTGCTTCTAAAGGATATAGTGCTATTTTTAGTAAAAATTTGACCATGAGATTATTCCTCTTTTTGTTAGTAGTTTGTTGTTTAAGCTGTCGCGAAAACACTACAGATACCAAGAGCGTTACTGCTACCAAATCAAGAACAACTGCGTCAAATACGCCTTTCACAGAAGTAAAAATAACGCCTGTTTTTACCGACTCAATAAGCGTTAGAGCCATGGCTGTTTCTTCGTCTACTGTCTTTTTTGCAGGTGATAAGGGCTTTTATGGCGAGTTGAGTATTACAGCGCCTCAACAACAACAACAAATCAGACAAATGCGTCGTCGCGTGAGTGATACCCTATCGCGTGGAGCTCTGGCTAAGGAACTCATAGTACCTTTTAGAAGTATTGCCATTACAGATACCCATTATTTTATATTGAGTATTGGTAGTCCTGCTTTACTTTACAAGGTAGATCGCGAATCGGGAGATTATCATATAGTTTTTAAAGACGATCACCCGGCCGCTTTTTACGATAGTATGGAGTTTTGGAATCAAAAAGAAGGTATTGCCATGGGAGACCCACAAGATGGCTGCTTAAGAGTTATAATTACTAGAGATGGAGGAGAGACATGGCAACCAGTGTCTTGTTCCTTATTGCCAGCTACCGTTGAGGGAGAGGCAGCTTTTGCGGCAAGCGATACCAATATCAGTATTCAAGGAGATCAGACTTGGATCCTCTCGGGAGGTATAAAATCTCGGGTATTTTATTCGCCAGACAAAGGTAAAAGCTGGAGTGTAACCCCTACGCCTTTACTACAAGGTGGACCTACCTTGGGTGGGTATAGTATGGATTTTTACAATGACACATTAGGTATTATCTACGGGGGTGATTATACGGCGCCTAAGCGTAATCTAAGAAATATTGCGATCACTCAAGACGGTGGCCAATCTTGGAAAACCCTAGCCGATAGTACAAATACAGGCTACCGAAGCTGCGTACAGTTTGTGCCTAATGGACAGGGGGAGCATATCGTGGCAGTAGGTTTTTCTGGTATTTCCTATTCGGGAGATGCAGGAAAAACCTGGCGTTTATTGTCTAAAGAGCCCTTTCTGAGTTTTCGTTTTGTCAATGACAGTATCGCCTTTGCCAGTGGACGCAATCGTATTGCCAAATTACATTTTAAATAATTAGTTACGGTTATTTCTACCCCCGCGTCCATCTCGTAATCGGTTTAGCAGACGGCGTTTAAAGTCTTCTTCGGTTTTTAATAATACCAATATTTTCTTCGGAGATAAGGTTTGTCCTAGCGATTTGATCAAGGTTGACTTTGCCTCTAGTTTTTGGCGTTCGGCTTCTTGGATTTTTTCTAAGGTTTTTTGGGCTTCGTTATCTGAAAGACCATCCCAATCATCGCGAACCGATCGTAAAAATTGTCGTTCTGAGGCCAAGATAGCACTCATTTTGTCTTGAAAGACATTGTATACAGGCCAAAAAGCTTGGGCCTCTTCAGGATTTAATTCAAGTCGCTCGGTTATAAAAGCCACTTTGAACGCTTTGACTTTATCTTGGCGCTGGCTTTGAGCCACTATTGCTGTGGTTATCAAAAGGGCTATAATAATACTTAACTTCTTCATGTGTTTATTCTATGCTTAGTTGGTATAGGTTGTCAATATCTTCTAAATACTCAATTAAAATCTCGTCGGTAAGTACTTCAGATGATACCGATAATGTATTTACAGCTTCTTCGGTGAGTAAGCTACTGAGCTCGGAGGTATTCATATTATAACTTTCTGTGGTCATATAGGCTTCGATACTCGCCATATCGAGACTGTCAAAATCAAGAGCTGTGTCTTGTTTGGGTAGACCTATCAAACCAATCAATAGGGCTATAGCTGCTGCGATAGATAACCCACTATAGATGTATTTCTTAGACCCCTTGTTTTGCTTTTCAGTCTTTTTGGCAGCGTAGACCGTCTTTAAAGCGGGTGAAGCCATGCGATCCACCACCGTTTCAAAATAGTTGTCAGGCGTTGAAAATCCAGAATCTATTTTACCGCCAAGGAGTCGTTCTAACTCAAGTTGGTCGGCCAAAGATGCTTCAAGGGTTTCAAAGTATCCTTCCGGAACGGCATATGAATCTTTATTTGTGTCAAAATCGTTGGGTGTCATAATAATAAGACTGCTTTAGCGTCAAAAGGTTTAATGCGTTTTTAAGTGGGTCGTTATTTTTTTTACGGCTATGTGATAAGAGCTCTTTAAGGCTCCAACCGAGGTTTCTAATATTTGGCTCATGGCATCATAGGTAATATCTTCAAAATACTTCATTTGAAATACTTGCTGCTGTTTTGGGGGCAAGCTAGCAATCGCTCGCTGTAATTTTTGTTGAATGTCGCTACCTTCAAAATAAACATCACTTTCGAGTTGATCAATCATTCGGCTTTGTAGCTCCTGAGAAGATATGGAAAGTTGTTTGGCTCGCTTTGTTAGAAAGGTGTAGGTTTCGTTGCTGGCAATACGATACAACCAAGTATATAACTTGCTGTCTTCTTTAAAACTATTGATATTGCGATATACCTTGATAAAGACATTTTGAAGCACATCGTCTGCATCTTCATGGTTTTTTACCATATGACGTATATGCCAATACAAACGTTGTGCATACCGCTGTGTTAACAGCGTAAAAGCCCCACTATCTCCTTTCTTTAATAGACTAACCAGTTCTTGTTCTGACATGCTTGTTTTAATCACGCGCTTTGGACTCAAGATAATAGAAATGGTTTAAAAGGAGGGCGTTTTTATTTGAAATACGATGATTTAACCGATCAATTTGCTACAACATTACTATAGGTGCTTTGCTATTAAATCGATGAAATGCATAAAAAATCAGTTAAAATACACAAAATACTTGTGTAGGTCATAAATCTATTTTACATTAGCCACATCATTATTGTGAACCCCAATTCATATAGTTGATTTTGATTAATAGCAACATTTAGTATCACAACCCCAATAGTGATCCTAAAAATTGCCTACTTATTTAAAAAAGGAGCCGAAAGGCTCCTTTTTTATTTATAAAATTTTAGGATTGATCTATAGCAAATGAGCCCTTAAGCCAAAGATTGCATCTCTACAAGTTTGTGATAGGTACCTTTTTTAGAGAGCAATTCTTGATGTTTGCCTTGCTCTACAATTTCTCCTCTTTGCATCACGATAATTTGATCGGCTTTTTGGATTGTTGATAAGCGATGCGCAATGACCAAGGAGGTTCGATTTTTCATCATATTTTCCAAGGCTTGTTGTACCAGACGTTCGCTTTCGGTATCTAAAGCGGATGTGGCTTCGTCCAAAATCATTATTGGAGGATTCTTAAGTACTGCCCGCGCGATAGAGAGTCGTTGTTTTTGACCTCCACTTAATTTATTGCCACTGTCGCCAATATTGGTATCAATACCCTGTGGTAAATCTTTTACAAATTCCCAGGCATTTGCCACTTTTAGCGCATCAATAATTTCTTGAGAGGTGGCATCTTGTTTGCCCAAGGTAAGATTACCACGTACAGTATCATTAAACAAAATAGCATCTTGGGTAACTAGCCCCATAAGGCCTCGTAATGATTGTTTGGTCATTTTTTTGATGTCTACACCATCAATTGCGATATGACCTTCTTGTACGTCATAAAATCGCGTTACCAAATTTGCAATGGTACTTTTTCCAGAACCAGACTGTCCTACTAGTGCAATGGTCTGTCCTTTTGGAACTTCAACACTAAAGTTTTTCAGTACTTTTTCTTTTTCATAAGCAAAAGTGATATCTGTTATGGTAATCGCCTGATCAAAAGTGGTCTTATCGATGGCCTCAGGATGATCTTTAATGTTTGTCTCGGTCTCGATGATTTCTAAAATACGCTCTGCGGCCGCATTTCCTTTTTTGACAGAATAGCTCGCCTTGGCAATAGATTTGGCTGGAGTTAAAATCTGATAGGCCAGTCCCATATAAGCAATAAATTGGGCACCATTTAAAGATTCGGAGTTTGCCAAGACCATATTTCCTCCGTACCAAAGCAAAACCCCTATGACTGTTATTCCTAGAAATTCACTAACGGGAGAAGCCAAATTTTGACGATGTGTCAAACTATTGCTGTAGTCCTTAAAGCGATGGGTTGAGTCTTCAAATTGTGACGTCATTCGCGATTCGGCGCCAAAACCTTTTATGATTTTAAGATTGGCCAAGGTTTCTTCTACCAGAGATAAAAAATACCCCTGCTCGGTTTGAACCTGATTTGATTTTTTCTTTAATGATTTACCAATTCTAGAAATCACAAAACCTGCAACAGGTATAAAAAGAAAGACAAACAAGGTGAGCTTGGCGCTCAAAAACAACATCGTGCCTATGGCAAAAATAATGGCCAAGGGTTCTCTGATAAACAATTCGAGTATCGACAAAAAAGAATGCTGTACTTCCAATACATCAGAGGTAATACGGGCAATAGTATCTCCTTTTCGTTTTTCGGAATAAAAACTCAATTCTAAATCTAGTATTTTGCGATACATCGTATTTCGAATATCCTGTAATACCCCATTTCTCAAATAGGTGATAAAGAAATTGGCCAAATAACCAAAAACGTTTTTTAAGAAAAAGACGGTAATCACTACCCCAACCATTATCCCTAACACATAGCCTTCACCATGCAAATCTACCTGAGTATTGATAAAATAATTGAGTGAATCTTCGAGGTATTCTTTTATACCTTCGGCTTGTTGATAGATCGGTTTCACACGTATAGGCTCTGTTTGTTTTAGCAAAACCTGTAACATGGGGATTAGCGATATAAATGACAAGGTTCCAAAAAGGGCATACAAGACATTAAAAATGATATTTAGTATACCATACTTTTTGTAGGGTAAGGCAAAGCGCAGTATTTTTTTAAAGTAGTTCATAGCGTTTAGATGCCCATCCTTAGGGCAGTATTGTTAAGGAATACAGATCGTGGGATAGCTTTTTTAAACGCCTAACGCATTTTTTATGCCAGCGATACGTTTGTCCAATACTGCTGAAATTGTGTCATAGTCTGCTAAAGACGCCAAGGGCTGGTTGACGCTGATGTAAAATTTGACTTTTGGTTCTGTACCACTTGGTCGAGCGGCAATTTTACTGCCGTCTTCAGTATAAAAGATGAGCACATTTGAAGTGGGAATATCCATCGTATAGCTACTGCCATCGGTTAGGTTTTTACCTTGACCACTTTGATAATCTTCTACTTTAATTACGGCGCTGCCATTTATTTCTTTCATAGGGTTTGCTCTGAGGTCGCTAAGCATTTGTTTAATTTCGGCAGCTCCAGATTGCCCTTTCTTGACCAAGGAGATCAAGGCTTCTTTATAAAAACCATGTTTGACATAAAGCGACTTTAATTGATCGTAAAGTGTCTGATCATTTGCCTTTGCTTGGGCGGCAATCATACACGCCAATAAGGTGGCCGTTACCGCATCTTTATCTCTCACAAAATCGCCAACCATATATCCAAAACTCTCTTCACCACCACCTATAAAATGTTGTTTGGGGTAATCTTCTATCATTTTGGCAATCCATTTAAAACCAGTTAACCCCGTCTTGCATTCTACATCATAAGATTGGGCTAAAACCTCCATCATAGGCGTAGATACAATAGTCGAACCTACAAATGGACGTCCTGGTTTTTCTTCACTTACGGTGCCGGTGGGGTATTTTTCGCGGAAGCGCTTTACCAGAAAATCGGTCATCAATATCATGGTTTGATTTCCATTTAAGATCTCTAGCCTTCCTTGATCATTTCTAACAGCAATACCCAATCGGTCACAATCGGGATCGGTGCCAATAACAATATCTGCATCGATCTTTTCGCCTTGTTCTAAGGCGATTTTTAAAGCTTCTGGCTCTTCGGGATTGGGTGATGCTACCGTGGGGAAATCTCCATTAGGTGTTGCCTGCTCTTCGACAATATGCACATCGTCAAAACCTGCGGCTTTTAGGGCGTCTGGGACCAAAGTAATCGAGGTGCCGTGCAAGGAGGTAAAGACAATGCGTAACCCATTTTTGGTCGCTGCTGGCAATCCAAAGTTTACCTTGGCCACACTAGCCTGTATAAAGGCTTTATCTACCTCGGTATCGATCAGATTGATAGCAGTTGCGCTTTCGCGAAAGCGGATATCTGAAAATGACAAGCTGTCGATCTCTTTGATAATGGCGGCGTCATGTGGTGGTACTAATTGCCCTCCATCTTGCCAATATACTTTATAGCCGTTGTACTCTGGTGGGTTATGACTTGCCGTGAGAACAATCCCACAATGACAATCTAGATGGCGTACCGCGAAACTCAACTCTGGGGTAGGTCTTAGTGACGAAAAGAGATAGACCGTAATGTCATTGGCTGCAAATACCTGAGCGACAATGCGCGCTAGACTATCGCTTTGATGACGACAATCATAGGCAATGGCCACCTTGACAGAAGTATCAGGAAATTGACGATGCAGGTAATTTGCTAATCCTTGGGTGTTCTTGCCAAGGGTATATTTGTTGATGCGATTGGTGCCGGGCCCCATAATACCACGCATACCACCCGTTCCAAATTCAAGATTTTTATAGAAGCTATCTGCTAATTCTTCAGGATTATGTGCGATAAGCTCTTTGATGGCGTCCTGAGTTTCTGTTTCAAAATCATCGGTGAGCCAAAGATTGGCTGCGGCTAGAATTTTTGGGTCGTGGTATACCATAGGTGTCTTCTTTGAGGTAACAAAAGTACGGTTTTGTGTTAATTTTTATCGGGAGTACCATAAACGAATTTACAATTTCCGAAATTTAGGCATTCATATGAACCGACTTACCTTCCAACTTATTCTATACTGTCTGATGACTTCGGCTGTTTTGGCCCAGAAGGAGGCGGCGGTATGGTATTTTGGAGAACAAGCCGGATTGAGTTTTGTGGATGGGCGACCAATACCCTTACTAGATGGTCAAATTGATTCGTTAGAAGGCTGCGCCTCTATCGCTACAAGTGATGGAGACTTACTTTTTTATACCAATGGAGAAACGATCTGGAATCGCAATCACGAGATTATGGTGAACGGTGAAGACATTGGCGGCAATTTGTCTGCAACTCAGGCTGCATTGATTATTCCTAAGCCTGGGAGTGGTAGTATTTATTATGTATTTACCACAGATGCCGTACAGTTTTATCAGGGAGGCGGCAATGGAGCAGGTTTTAATTACACCACTGTCGATATGAGCAATGGTGTAGGTGTTGTCGTAGAAAAAAACAAATCGTTGCTCTCTCAATCTACAGAGAAAGTGACGGCAGTTCTTGCTGCCAATGGGATTGATATTTGGGTCGTCACCCAAAAGGATGCTCTTTTTTATTCCTATTTGATCAGTGCTTCTGGTGTAAATGAAACCCCGGTTACTTCTGCGGTGTCTTTTGGCGTTTCTGATTTTAATAATATTCGAGGGTCACTCAAGGCTTCACCAGATGGTTTGCACTTAGCCAATGCCTTTGCCATTTTTGAACCACAATTTACAGGCAGGCTTTATCTCTATGATTTTGATAATGCGACAGGCCTTGTTTCTGGTGAGCAACTCATAGGCGATAATTTTGGATTCTACGGTATTGAGTTTTCTTCAGACTCTTCCAAATTATATGCCAGTGGTAAACTGATTAATAATGAGAGTGGCTCGACTTTGGCAATTTATCAATACAATATGGATGCTGCCGATATCTCATCCAGTTCTTTTTTACTGGCCGAGTTACGAACGACCTTTTTGAGTGATATTTCGGGTACGCTTCAGCTCGCGATGGATAAAAAGATATATTACACTTTTCCTGGCACAGCGCTTTCTGTAATTGAAAAGCCAAATGAGTTAAGAGATGCTGCCCGTTTTAAACGAGAGATCATCGATCTTGGCGGGAGAAAGTCCAATTTTGGGTTACCGCCGTTTGTACCGTCTTTTTTTGAAAGTATTTTTGATTTTGAAAACATCTGTTATGGCGATCAAACGCAGTTTGCTATCTATCCAGATGCTCCAGTAGCCAGTGTTATTTGGAATTTTGACGACCCAGATAGTGATACGGCAAACACCTCGACTTCCTTTAATCCAACCCATATATTTACCGCCCCAGGACCTTATGTGGTATCGGTAGATGTCACCTTTACCAATGGACGACCCAATAAACGTTTTATAGAGGTAGTCGATATCAGAGAAACTCCAACCCTTACCCAAAGCTTATCGCTTGTACAATGTGATGTTGATGGGCAGGATGATGGGATCACTTCATTTAATTTGACAGCCATAGAGGAGGTGTTTGAAGACAGTGAAGAAACCTATGAGTTTCACTATTTTACATCAGAACTCGATGCTATAAATAGCGAAAATAACATAGACCCCATTGGTTATATCAATACTGCACCCTTAGAGCAGGTCTATCTCCGCGTCTTTAGCGACCCTAGTTGTTTTGAAATTTTTCCTATGACGCTCAATACCCAAACGGCCTCTGATGTAGGTATTATTAATTTGACGGTTTGTGAATTGGACGAGAGTTCTGCCAATCAAATTTCGCTAGATGGGGTCGAGGCTTTATTAACACCGCTTTATCCAGGTGTAGACTTAAGCTTTTATTCGTCTAAAGAAGATGCCTTATTAGAATTGCGTCCATTTACTATTGATATTGTCACGCTTATCGATCTGGAAGTACCCGAATTGTTTTTTAGGGGTGAGATTGCAAACGACTGCGCTATAGTAGGAGGTATCTTATTTGATTTGAAGGGTGAGGTTGGTATAGAAGATCAGCAGGTATATCTCTGTAGTGATAATACCCCAACGGTACTCAATGCGGGCGCCACTTTTTCTAGTTATCTATGGTCTACAGGAGCAACGACCTCTTCCATACAAGTAGAAGAGCCTGGCGTTTATGAGGTTACTGTGAGTAATGGGCCGGGCTGTATAGATACCGCTGTGTTCACGGTGGTAGATACCCCAGAGATTTCGTTTGAGGTGCGTCTTGAAGATTTTCAACAAAGTAATACGCTACGTATTTTCGCTTTAAGCGAAATAAGTCCTTTAAAATATTCTATAGATGGAGGCCAAACCTTTCAAAATAGCCCTTCTTTTACTGATGTAGCACCTGGTATTCACACGGTGGTGGTAAGCGACCAAGCAGGCTGTGCTTTTGTTACCCAACAGATTACCGTACGTGGTACACCAAGATATTTTACACCCAATGGGGATGGTGTCAACGATTTTTGGCAAGTAGATCGAGCCCGGGATTATCAGCAATTCACTGTGACAATATTTGATCGATTTGGTAAACTCTTAGCCCGTTTTGATAATAGGTCTAGAGGCTGGGATGGCACCATGGCTGGAGAGGCAATGCCTACGGGATCCTATTGGTTTAATATCGAACTTGGGGATAATAGATATACGGGGCATTTTGCATTGATCAGGCGCTGATTTTTAGTATTTTTAAAGTTTGAGGTATTTAGTTTTATGAGGTTCATTTTACTTTTAGTTGTACTGTGTTTGTCGCTTTCTGTTCAAGGCCAGCGCAGGGCTTCCAATTGGTACTTTGGAAATAAAGCAGGACTCAATTTTAACAATGGAGTTCCTAATCCTTTACTGGATGGAGAGTTGGATACCATAGAGGGATGTTCTTCGATCTCAGACGAGCAAACAGGTGCCTTACTCTTTTATACAGAAGGTCGTAATATCTGGAATCGCAATCACGAAGTCATGCCTAATGGAGATGGTTTATTGGGGAGTTTTTCTTCTACCCAATCGGCATTGGTGATTCCCAAACCAGGAAGCACAAATCTTTTTTACATATTTACCTCTGACGTGGTTCGTATCTATCAAACCACTGGATTTGGAAATGGGTTTAATTACTCTATTGTCAATATGAATCTCAATGGGGGTTTGGGTGATGTCGTAGACAAAAACATTGAACTGCTACCTGAAGCCTCAGAAAAGGTTACCGCCGTCAATGCCGCCAACGGAGAAGATTATTGGGTCATTACACATCACAGGCAAAGTTTTTATGCCTATAAGATAACCGCTGCTGGAGTTGCACCTGCGGTGGTGAGTACCTTGGGACCAGATATTGATGACTTTTTTAATATTCGAGGGTCAATCAAAGCCTCGCCAGATGGATCAAAATTGGCAATAGCCCACTTACAAGAGCGTCCTATTTGGGATGGGGTGGCATTGCTCTATGATTTTGATAACCAAACAGGAGTCGTAAGCAATGAGCGAACACTAGGCACAGATAAAGCCTATTACGGAGCCGAGTTTTCTCCCAACACGACCAAGTTATATTTTAGCGCCAAGCGAAAGGATGGCAACGGAGGTACCGATTTAATACAAGTAGAACAGTACGACTTAGAAGCTTCCAATATAGCTGGGAGTCGGTTTGTGGTTGGAGAATATGAAAATTCCCTTCCCAGTGATTTGGCAGGAGCTTTACAGGTAGCTGTGGATGGAAAAATATACCATGGTCTTCCGGGGCCTCAATTGTCTGTGTTACGAACACCAAATTTGCCCCAATACAATGCCGATTATCGTCCTTTTGCTGTTAATTTGGGGTTGCGCTCGGCTAATTATGGATTGCCTCCTTATGTCCAATCTTTCTTTGAATCTATAGTCACTATAAAGAACTTATGTTATGAGGATACTACTGCCTTTATTGTAGATCCGTCGGCCCAAGTTATAGGGGCTACTTGGAACTTTGGAGACCCAGCTAGTGGCGCCAATAATACTTCGACAGCGATTTCTCCTTCTCACGTGTTTACCGCTCCCGGGCTATATACTGTAACCGTTGATTTTGAATTTGAAAATCGCATTCCCAAACGTTTTATAGAATTTGTAGAAATAAGTCCCATTTTGGAAGTGAATGAAGATGTGGTACTTTTTCAATGTGATATTGACGGGCTAGATGACGGAAGGTCCGTTTTTAACTTAAACCAGGCGATACCACTAATAGTGGGTGATACCCAAAGTAGCAACCCAGATTTTGATATTACTGCCAACTTTTTTAGAACCGAACAGGATGCTATTAACAATCAAAACCGATTAAATGCCCTACGCTATCAGAATACTTCTAACGGTCAGCTCATCTATGCCCGCGTATTTGAAAATTCTGAATGTGTTACGATAGCCCCTCTCGTGCTCGAGGTAGTACCAATGTCTTTTGAGCCACCAATACTAGTGCCCATTTGCGATACTGGTTTTAATGAGTTTACAACCATCGTACAATTAGATGATCTCGATGCCCTATTTGATACAAGCTTCCCAGATGCAGATATACAGTATTACGACACAGCCGATGATGCTTTGCTCGAAAAAAACGCCTATGAGGTGCAAATACAGTTTAATGCGTTTCAAATACCTGATGTGTATTATCGGGTAGAACTCGAAGGCGGTTGTGTGACCATTGGGTATGCGGCTTTTGACATTAAAAGACCTCCAGAGCTCGAAAATGAAAATGTATTTTTTTGTCAGGTAGATGGTGGGGTAACGCTGTCGCCACCGGGTACTTTTAATTCGTATGAGTGGGATACCGGAGAAACAAGCCCGGAAATTGTCGTTACAGCTCCTGGTAATTATGAGCTCACAGTAAGCAATGGCGAAGGTTGTACCGATACCATGCTGTTTATCGTGGCTACTTCATCAACCATATCTATTAATGACATCACTGTGAATGAATTTCAACAAAGCAATGAAATCATCATAGATGCTCAGACCGACGGTGAAGGGCTATTATACTCTGTAGATGGAGGACTTACCTTTCAAAATTCACCGAGATTTGAAAACCTCACCCCAGGTTATTACAATATCATCATTAGAGATGCCGAGGCTTGTAGTCAAGAGACAGCCCGAGTACTGGTGCGTGGTGTACCTCGGTTTTTTACTCCTAATACCGATGGTACCAATGATTATTGGCAGGCCTTTCAAGCCAGGTCATTAGAAGGTTTACAAATAGAAATCTACGATCGTTTTGGAAAGCTTATGCAAGTACTGTCCTCACAGAGTAGAGGATGGGATGGGACCTATAATGGTGAGACTATGCCCACAGCCGCCTACTGGTACAAATTGACCTATGAAAACACCTCTTATACAGGCCACTTTATGCTGATTCGTCGGTAATTTGGGGGGTATAAGCAGCAATGCGATACCGTTCCTTATCTCTTTGTGATCTAAGTATGAGTTCTCCTAAGAATCCTGCGATAAATAACTGCACGCCTATAAGCATACACACAAGAGCGAGATAGAATTGAGGTCGATCTGTGATGAGCCTACCCGAAGGGTCTAGTAGCAATTTGTCAATACCGAGATAGATAGAGAAGCCAAAACCAAGTAAAAACATCAACACGCCAAAAGCACCAAAAAGATGCATAGGGCGTTTGCCGAATCGCGATAAAAACCAAATGGTCAATAAATCGAGAAAACCATTGATAAAACGTTCCATTCCAAATTTTGTTTTTCCGTACTTGCGCGCTTGATGTTGAACGATTTTTTCGCCGATATGGTTATATCCAGCATTTTTGGCCAAAACGGGAATATAGCGATGCATTTCGCCATAGACATCTACATTTTTAACCACCTCATTTTTGTAGGCCTTTAAACCACAATTAAAATCGTGTAGTTTTAAACCGCTAGTTTTACGGGCAGCCGCATTAAAGAGTTTGCTCGGCAAATTTTTGGCCAAGACCGAATCATATCGTTTCTTTTTCCATCCAGAAACCAGATCATAGCCTTGGTTTATAATCATATCATAGAGCTGGGGTATTTCTTCAGGATTGTCTTGTAAGTCGGCATCCATAGTGATGACTACCTCACCTTGTGCAGCGGCAAAACCCGCATGAAGTGCTTGAGATTTGCCATAATTTCTATTAAACCGAATTCCTGAAGTTTGAGGATCTTTTCGCGAAAGCGCAGTAATCACCTCCCATGAATGATCTGTACTACCATCATCTATAAATAATAGCTGATAAGAAAAACCATTGGCTTTCAGGACGTCTGAAAGCCAATGGTGTAATTCGGGCAGGGATTCTTCTTCATTGAGAAGCGGGATAACAACAGATAGTTGCATATATTTTTACTCTTCTATATTGGCGTAAGGATCTTCTTTTTTCATGACTAGGCCAGCAATTAATGAGACTATAAAGCCAAAAAATAAGCCACCTAAAATTTGTACAGCCGCTCCAAATATAGGACTGGAGAATCCAGAAACCATTTCCATGGTTTTGTCTAACTGTTCTTGTGACATATCGGGTTGTCTTTCAAGAAATTGCTCTCGCTGTACATCTAGTATTTTGTCTGCATAATCAGGATCTAAGACATTTGTCATTAAAAGCTGCCAAGCAAGGCCAAACAAGGCCGAGATGAGCGCAATACCAATTCCTATCTTAAGCGCTTGACCCAGAGATAAAAAGCCGCCATTAGCTTCTTTAAACTTTTTAATACCTAATACAACGATGGCAATAAAGATGAGAGAGCCTACAACTGCATATGACCAATGCGGTTGAACATGGTTGTTTGTAGCATAGAGAATAACTCCTATTAAAACCGAAATACCTCCTAGTAGTACTCCGTTATTGATCATTATTTGTTTAGGACTGACAACTTGTTGTGACATGTTTTTTGTTTTTGGTTTCCAACCATTAGTACACAAAGATACCAAAACGTTACGTAGGTTTGTTAAAATTAAAGTAGGCATACAAAATGCTTGATTTTTTTGAGTGTTAATCCTTGCAGATAACCAAAAATACCTTAAATTTGCAGCTCGAAAATCTCGAAAATAAAGTTTATAGATTATGAAAGCAGGTATACACCCAGATAATTTTAGAGTAGTAGCATTTAAAGACATGTCTAACGATGAGGTGTTTTTGACAAAATCTGCCGCTCCAACAAAGGAAACATTAGAAGTTGATGGAACGGAGTATCCATTAATCAAGTTGGAAATATCAAGAACGTCACACCCATTTTACACAGGGAAAGCTAAGCTAGTAGATACAGCTGGACGTATTGACAAATTCAAAAACAAGTACGCCAAGTTCAAAAAGTAATTTAGCGTTTGATATATTTAAAAAAGCCTTCCTAATGGGAAGGCTTTTTTAGTTGTACTTTATTTTAAACGAAAGATTGGGTGTAAATCTCAGTGCGCGTTCCTGCAAGGTGTTAGGCTGCTCGTTGGACAGTAGAAAGTACTGATTGACAATATTGTTATTGTTAAACAGATTCCAAATCGAAAATCCAAGCTCTCCAAGGGTATCTTTGCTCAGTCTAAAAGCATAACTACCAGAGATATCAAAGCGCAAATAATCAGGGAGATTGGAGGTGTTAGGCGTATTAAAATTTAAGCCGTTATTTTGAACTTCTTGACCCGCCACTAGAGAGGTGACAGGCTTGCCAGTGTGCCAATTGACACCCAAGGCCATCTTAAGCTGATTATGCGTATATGAAAAGGCAGATTTTATGATATGCCTAATATCAACATTGTTGTGAAAACGCAAGGGGATGTCATTGGGTAAGGCATCAAAGACATAATCATTTACAGCAAAGGTATAGCCTGTTCTCACGTCAAAGCGATTCCAACGCTTGTGAATTAGCAGGTCAACACCTGAGGTCGTATAACCGCCAGTACCTCGTACAAATTGCAGTTGGTTTTGAAATCCTTGGCCCTGTACAGTTATACCCTCTACTTCTTTGTGATAGCCTTCGGCACTAATGAGCCAATTATTTTTTTGATAGGCTATCCCGAGAGATAGCTGTTCACTTGTGGTGACTGGAACCGTGGTGTTGTTGGCCAGTACCCAGCGTCTGCTTTCTATTCCTAAAAAATCGCTTTGAAAATCAATAGCCTGAGAAGTGACCTGACTTTTTACTTCGCCAGCAGCTTCAAGGGTTAGCCTCGAAGATACCTTGTAGGTATAATTAAATCGGGGTTCAAATCGCAAAACCTCCAACTTGTCATAATATTGGGTACGGGCTCCCAATACATATCTTGAACGTTTGTTTGGACTGGTATAATCCAAGCCACTATAGAGGGCATGTGCTCTTATGACTTCCTTGATCGATTGTCTAAAAAGTGGATTGTTGACATCTTGACTATTGGTGATACCCGTCTCATCAAATTGATACCCAAATTCTAGCGTAGCATTGTCTTTTATGCGATAATCACCTTCGAGTCGTAGGGTGTTTTCTAATACCTCATTGGTCTGGATCAATCGTTGACTGTTTTGGACATCAACATTGGTGCCTTCCAGTTTGTAGTTGGTTAGGTATACTTGTGCCAGCATGTCAAAGCGTTCCGACCATTGGCGATCATAACGTAGGCTAGCTGCCGCATTGCGCTGTATCGCATTACTTTGTTGACGCTCTCGTATGCCATCTATTACAGCAGATTCTCTAAACTGTATTTGATTATCTATGATAAAACCATTCACTTGTATACGATCCTTAGGATTGGGCTGATAAATCCAACGCAGGCTCGTATCAAAAAAAGAGAACAGTTCTTGATCGATGTTGGTGGTTGAATTAATGCCATCCCTAATGACCTCGGTGTCTTGAAAAACGCGATTAAAATATTCGTTATAGGTAGGTGTTTCAAGAAGTTCACTTATCGAACGTCTCGCCGAGAGCTGAATCGAGGATTTGTCACCTAACGGTAAGTCGATAAACCCACCTGTATTGATTAAATTTAAGTCAAATTGAAGCTTGACATCTCTGGTGATTTCTTTGTCACTGCGCATGGCGATAGTACCCGAAACACCGTCGGTGTATCTGGATGGTGTACCATTTTTATAAAAGGTCACCTGGTCTGTTAGGTTGGGATTAATTGCAGAAATTAACCCAAAAAAATGCCCGCTTTGATACATTTTGATCCCATCCCACAAAATCAGATTTTGATCTTGATTGCCGCCTCTAATGTTGAGATCACTTACTCTTTCATTTACACTTTGTATTCCTGGTAAGGCCTGAGCCGCAAGTAGTACATCAGATTCAATAACGCCAGGAAGAATACCCGCTTCTGTAAAGTCTATACGAATACTACCATCACTTTGTCGGTTTATCCCTTTGGTAATATAATTGGTGATATAGACCTCGTCTAGTACTTCGATCTTAGAGGGAAGTATGATCTTGGGACATGGCATGTCACTAGGCTGCGTCATCCTAGTTGTAAGCGATCGAAAATTAAGAGCGCTTATGGTGATTTCTCCTTGTAGATCTTTAAAAGGCGCCCTAAAAAAACCGTCAGCATCGCTGGTGTACGTATGTGTTTCGCTTTGAATAAGCGCATTTGCAATTGGGGTGTCTTGAAAATCGGTAATAAGCCCACAAACATATGCTTTGGCGGGCAAGGCGCTAATCGCTACTTGTAGTTCGTCGATAAAGGTATAGCTCAGTGGGGTGCGTTTTTTAAGAAAGGTTACGCTTTCGCGAAAGCGCAAACTCGCTGCAGGCATTTCAACCGATATACTGTCTATGGCCTCGTCTAAATAGGAAAATCGAGCATTGTATTGTTGCTCGATTTGTGCTAACACCTGTTTTAGTGGAAGCTGCTGCTGTTGACCTGCCACCAAACCGCTGGTCAACACAGAGAAAATGAACAGTATTTTTTTTATCACTAGTTGCTGGTTAGCGTAATAAGAGTACCATCTATAGTGTAGGTAAGTTGCATAGGAAGCGTGATCATTTTCAGGGCTTGATGAATATCGGTATGTATAAAGTTTCCTGTAAATAGCTTTTGGGTTTCTATGGTGTCTGCCACAATGCGTACCTCGTATTGGCGTTCCAATTCTTTTAAGACCATATAAAAGGGTACACTTTCAAAAGTACTATTTTTTTTGGTCCACGTAGGTACTTGGATCGTCGAGGACACCGGAGCCATGTGAAGAGTATTTTCTATAATACGCATTCCTTCTCCTTTGGCCAACTCTCCTTCATAGTTGGGATGAGAGACCCCTACAAGACCTTCATACGTTTGTACCGAAAATACTTCAGGACGAGTCTTGACGTTAAATTGAGTGCCTAAAACGCTTATGCTACCTTGAGAGGTCTGTACCTTAAAGCTTTGTCCTTTTTCTACTTTAAAAAATGCTTCACCAGCTAAAGTGACACTGCGATTTTCTTCCCAACGTTCAGGATGAAACGACAATTGGGAATTTGCATTTAAAATGACTTCAGAAAGATCGGGGAGTGTTACCCTTTGTTGCTGGGCAATATCGGTGGTTACTACAGTAGCCGTAGCGGTAAAAAGTTGTAAACTCACATAGGCACCCACAAGAAGCACAATAACCGCGGCAACAGCCTTGTAGATCATAGGTCTTAAGTTATTGTTTTTGCCTCTGGCTTTTTGTATGCTCTTGTAAAGGGCGTCTTGGTCAAACGCTGGGGCTGCAAAACGCGAAGCATAGGTGTCTAATTTGACGTACTGCTCATATTCAGGCAGCTTTTTGAACTGCTCAAATTCCTGTTTGGTCAGGCTATGATCAAGCCATTTTGCAATTAATTCTTCTTTATTCATTTCTTTCATATCTCACACCTATAACAACCACATTTGATTTTCTCCTACCTCTTTTATTAAATTTCTTTAATGTCTTTTCTCAATTTTTCTAGCGCTGTATACAAACGCTTTTCTACCGCTTTGCGCGAAATATTTAACAACTCTGCTATTTCTTTATGACGTTTGCCCTCGATGCGATTGAGTAAAAAAACTTCTCTTTGTCCTTCACTTAATTTGGATAAGGCATTTTGATAGGCCAGAAGATACTCTTTTTCCTGCATCAAAAATTCGGGATCATAATGATCGCGATCGCGGGTAGGTAATTGTTGAAACTTTAATTTTACTTTTTGATGTTTGATATCGTTAAGCATCATATTATTGCCGATGGTAAAAAGATAACTCTTAGCCTTTGAAGGCGGCACTTTATCGCAATTCTTCCAAAGTTTTATAAAGGCCTCTTGTACTTTATCTGCAGGATTTAAATTGGCGCCAAATTTATAATACAGGAAGTTGTGTAGGTCTGAGGCTAGCAACTTGTAAATACTTGCATAGCGTTGTTCATCACAGACATGATCCTGTAAATCTTTAGACATAGAATTGTATCGTTTGGCCAAATGTAAAAAAAAAGCGGTACTACGGTAGGATTTTTTATACATTGGTTGTTTTACTAATAATTAGGCTAAATATCCATTTGCATGAAAAATTATTATGCTATTTTGAGCAGCGTGCTCGTCTTTTTTCTTTTGACGGCCTGTCAACAGGAGGAGACCACTACACTTACCGCAAAAGATGCGAATGCCGAACTGCCCGATAAAACATTGACTTTTTTAACTCAAATTTCTGTCAACGATGGATCTCACGATAATATTATTGACGGTGCCAGTTGTATCGAATTAAAACTACCACTCACGGTTAATGTCAATAACAACCCCGTAACTATTGAGGATAATAGTGATTTTGATACGATAGAGTTACTCCTTGAAGAAGATACCGATGACGACGATTCAATTTTTATCGATTTTCCTATTGAGATTGTATTAGAAGATCACACTGTGGTAAGCGTGAATGACTTGGCCGCACTCAATGAATATATCAATCAATGCGAGCAAACTACTGCCGATGGGGATGATGGTGATATCGAAAGTGTAGATTTTATATATCCTATTTACTTTCCGTTGTTGGACATCAACGCTGGTGAAACGAGTATGACCAGAGTATCGAGCGATAAAGAATTACACGCTTTTATGAAGGGTATGACGCCTAGTCTAGTGGTAGGTTTAGATTTTCCGGTCACTTTGGTTTTAAGTGATGGAGAAGAGATTGTAATCACTTCTTATGAAGTTTTAGAGAACACAGTAGAGGTAGCCGAGATAACTCATGATGACGATGATGATTTGGATTTTAATGATGACGACCAAGTAAATATGTCTGAAGATGAGTTTATCAATTACATCACTCAATGTGGTTATGTGATTGATAAACTGATTGTTGATGGACAAGCGCATCAGACGAGTTATCAAGGATATCACTTTGAATTTTATGAATATGGCAATGTGGCTACGGCCTGCATAGGGACAGAGTTGTCTGTAGGGACTTGGGATGTTACCACGGTTAATGACAATTTACGTTTTGAAATAGCGATTGACGATTTACCCTTTATTAATAGAAATTGGATCGTACATAATTTTGAAGAGACAGAGGTGTCTTTTGGTCTAAGGTTGGGCGAGGATATTCTCGATTTTAATATGGACTGTATTGATCAAACACCAGATATCATCGCCCTACTTTCTTCAGATACCTGGACTGTGTATTACTTAGAGGTAGCAGATATCAATCAAACCCAGACACTGTCTAATTACAGTTTTAATTTTGGAGACAATGATGTGGTCACTGCTGTAAATCAGGAAACACAAGAGGTAGAATACGGGTCGTGGGAAGTTGTTAATTTTGGTCTCGAGCTAGGCCTAGACTTTGGAAGTACTCCTCCACTAGAATACCTAAATAATGAGCAATGGAATATTGTATTTTACAGTACTAATTATATAGAGGTGCATACCACTACAGGTGATATATTGGCTTTTGAAAAAGAATAATCCTACTGCCGTAAGGCGAACGTTGCTTTGAAACTATGACCGTGAATACGATACCTTTGGATTGAAAATAGATAGATACTATTTTTCATAATTTGGTTGGTTAGAACGCCAGAGGTATCGGTCATAGCTTTATCAAAACCACATCTTAGGATGTGGTTTTTTATTTTTAAGTAATATAACGCAACCTTTTACTGCGATTACGTCTTTTAAGTAACAACAAAACAACGCTATTATGAAAAAACGGATTATTCTATTGCTCTGTGCGATATCACTTATTGGTCTAAGTGGGTGTGACAATGAAGATGTAGATGATTTATTTACAGCAACCAATACGGCTGATTTGATCGCTGAAGACTCAGAGTTATTTACTTTACTAGAACGTGCCACTTCTGATGATGATGCCTCAGCGCTTAAACCAATAACTTGTATCCGTTTTATTTATTCATTTACGGTTGTCATCTATCTCGAAAATTCTGAGTTGGAACGCAGTCAAATTGTAAACAACGATGCCGAATTTTCTGCCTTATTAGGTGAGGTTGGTGAAGGTCAGTTTGTTGGCGTAAGTTTTCCGATTACGAGTCAATTGGAAGATGGATCAACTTTTGAAGTAAACAACAAAGAAGAATTAAAGGCTGCTATTGACGCATGTGTTATCGAAGAACAGGAAGGAATTATTGGAGAATGCGAAGGTTTGCTTCAGAGTTGTGTTTGGGAGGTACAACTTCCTGCAGGCACCACCGATTATGATACCTATGAAAATGCAGTATTTGATGTTTCTGAAGATGGCACAGTAGATTTCTACCACAGAGGAGTGCGTTATGACGGTACCTGGATTGTGTATTTTATCGAAGACGAATTACACATTAATATCAATCTAGATGACGATAATCCAGACGATGATTATATGACCGACCTCGATTGGAACTTTGATTGGAAAACAGTAATCGTAGATGCCCAGACCATGAACATCAGTATAGATGATGGCAAAGACTATGTGCTTAAGCAGCGCTGTGAGACCGATGCGTACTGTACTACCTTTACCTTTGCCGAATGTGAGATGCAGGATAATCCTGGTTTTGCCGAGTTTTTGCTAGACAATTACATCTCTTGTATAGCAACAATGGGGGCTCCAGAAGCATTAGAAGATGAAGCTACCGAAAGTGATGCCGCCATTGAATTCACCTATTCGTTCTATCTTAGCGAGGCGGATGCCTCCAATGCTGTCAATCCTATTAATGGAGCTTTGGCATATGTGAATACCACCAATCCACAAATTATTGTTGTGCGCATAGATCATCCCGACACTCAAGAATTCTGGTTGCTGGAAATTGAATTGGTAGCACAGGATTGTCAATAGGATACTACCGAGCGCTTCTATTTGCAAACGAGATAAAATTAAAAAGTGACTATGGCTTTATGCTATAGTCACTTTTTGTTGCCACTTATTTGAAAAAGAGCAACAACATCACTGTGGTCAGGCTATGATGATCCACTTCAAATTACTAAATTTGCAACCCGAACATTTTCGGAAGAATTACTAATTGGAGCCCACAAACTATGTTTGATAATTTAAGTGATAAGCTAGATAAAGCATTACATGTTCTCAAAGGACATGGAAGTATTACAGAAGTAAATGTCGCAGAGACCTTAAAGGAAGTAAGACGCGCCTTGATTGATGCCGATGTCAATTTTAAAATTGCCAAGGACTTTACCAATCGCGTTAAAGAAAAAGCCTTAGGACAAGACGTACTTACCACACTTCAACCCGGGCAGTTGATGGTCAAATTAGTCAAAGACGAGCTCACTGCCTTAATGGGAGGAGATGCCGCTGGAATTAATTTGTCGGGCACGCCTTCGGTAATATTGATGTCAGGACTTCAGGGTTCTGGTAAGACCACCTTTTCAGGGAAATTGGCCAATTACTTAAAAAGTAAAAAAACCAAAAAACCATTGTTAGTAGCCTGTGATGTGTATCGTCCTGCAGCGATAGATCAATTACATGTGGTAGGGGAGGCCATAAACGTAGATGTATATTCAGACCGTGATACCAAAGACCCTGTTAAGATTGCAACAGATGGTATCGCTCATGCCAAGGAAAATGGTCACAATGTGGTGATTATTGATACCGCAGGACGATTGGCAGTGGATGAAGCGATGATGACAGAAATCGCAAATATACACGAGGCGATAACACCTCAAGAAACCTTATTTGTTGTTGATGCAATGACAGGTCAAGATGCAGTCAATACGGCCAAAGCCTTTAATGATATCCTTAATTTTGACGGGGTAATCCTTACGAAGTTAGATGGTGATACTCGTGGTGGAGCTGCGATTTCTATTAAATCTGTGGTTGATAAGCCTATCAAATTTATTGGTACTGGAGAAAAAATGGAGGCCATCGATGTCTTCTATCCTTCTCGTATGGCCGATCGTATTTTGGGAATGGGTGATGTTGTTTCTTTGGTAGAGAGAGCCCAAGAGCAGTTTGATGAGGTAGAAGCTCGAAAGCTTCAAAAGAAAATTGCCAAAAATCAATTTGGATTTGACGATTTTCTCAAGCAGATACAGCAGGTCAAGAAGATGGGTAATATGAAGGATCTGATGGGCATGATTCCTGGCGCAGGGAAAATGATGAAAAATGTCGATATCGACGACGATGCATTTAAACACATAGAAGCTATCATTCACTCAATGACTCCAGAAGAGCGTTCCAATCCATCTACGATTAACGCTAGTCGAAAAAAACGTATAGGCAGGGGTTCTGGAACGTCTGTACAGCAGGTTAATCAATTGCTCAAACAGTTTAATCAAATGAGTAAAATGATGAAGATGATGCAGGGCGGCGGTGGTCGTAAGATGATGCAGATGATGAATCGCATGAAATAAGTGCTCGAATAACGCTAAGTCAAATACACCATAAAAAACCAATCACATGACCATACTTGACGGTAAAAAAACAGCCAACGACATCAAAAATGAAATTAAAGATGAGGTCGATAAAATGAAAGCCAACGGCGAAAAAGTACCGCATCTGGCTGCCGTTATTGTTGGGAATGATGGCGCGAGCCTCACTTACGTAGGAAGTAAAGTGCGTGCCTGTGAGCGCGTTGGCTTTGAATCTACCTTGGTCAAATTATCAAGTACTACCAGCGAAATAGAATTACTTGACAAAATAGAAGAACTCAATAACAATTCGGACATCGATGGTTTTATTGTCCAGTTACCACTGCCGCAACAAATCGATACGCAAAAGGTATTGCTAGCTGTAGATCCTGATAAAGATGTCGATGGATTTCATCCTACTAATTTTGGAAAGATGGCCTTAGACATGAGTACTTTTATTCCTGCTACTCCTTTCGGTATTCTTGAATTATTGGAGCGATACGACGTATCGACCAAAGGAAAGCATACAGTCGTAATAGGCCGTAGTCATATTGTAGGTCGTCCTATGAGTATATTGATGGGGCGTAAAGGATTCCCTGGAAACTCTACTGTAACCTTAACCCATAGTCACACCAAAAATATCACCCAAATTACCTCTCAAGCAGACATTATTATTACAGCTTTAGGTGTTCCTGGCTTTCTCAAGGCAGAAATGGTAAAAGACGACGCTGTGATTATAGACGTAGGTATTACTCGTGTGCCCGATGACAGCAAAGAAAAGGGCTACTATATCACCGGTGATGTCGATTTTGAAAAAGTGAGTAAAAAAGTCTCGTTTATTACTCCCGTTCCTGGAGGTGTTGGGCCTATGACGATTGCAATGCTCCTAAAAAACACCTTATTGGCAAGAGAACGTCACAGGGCTATGGCACGTTAAGACTTTTATATGTTTGATCTACGCCAAATAAAATTGCAGGCTAGCACTCAAAATATACATGCCGCCAAGAAGCGTAATTATCCAATTGTATTGTTTAAAAAACTTTCGCGAAATGCGATAGAGTAATAGCGTTGCCCCCGCTAGCATCAGAGGCAGCCACGTTACTACCAGCTTAGCCATATCTTTATTATCGTCATTCGAAGCTGCCCCTACAATCAATAGGGTGCTACTTATAACAATAGCGATCATAAAGATAACATTGGTTTTGGGTTTATTGAGAAGAGGAGATAAAGCCATACTGTGTCGATTTATTTTTTGGCCTCCATCGCGGCAAAGGCCGCTCCAATAAGTCCAGCATGATTTTTTGTTTTGGCAGCCACCAACGGTACTTTGGTGGTTAATACGTGCCTAAATTCGTCAATGCGTTTACTAATGCCGCCGCCCAAAATATAGTGATCTGGGGTGCAAATAGATTCGACTTGTTCTAAAAAGAAATTAAAGCGTTGCGCCCATTGTTCATAGCTCAGATTTTCTTTTTTCCTAATCGAATTTGCGGCATATTGTTCTATTGGTTTCTTTTTGTACGGAATCCTGCCAAATTCAAAATTGGGAATTAATTGACCATTGTAAAAAAGTCCACTCCCTATACCAGTGCCTACCGTAATGACCGCCACTAGACCTTTTAGGTCTTTTCCAGCCCCATACCGCATTTCGCCTAAGCCAGCGGCATCGGCATCATTAATTACGGTAGTAGGTAGCCCCGTATGCTGAGTGAATAATTGATCAATCTGTACATGTAACCAGCTAGGGTGCATATTGCC
>PAUP01000083.1 GCA_002712765.1 Cytophagaceae bacterium
ACGCGCTAAGATTCAAAAATGATTCAACGACAGTCAGCGAAGATTCGCTCATATACTCAATTTCGTTCAAAGTGAAAGATTCAGGCGACAAAATCGGGGGATTGCTGGATGATGGTACACGCCAATGGTCAAGCATCGTGTCGATAAGTGGGTCAGTTGTGACATTAAATGACGCACTGACCGGGGCAGCCACCAGCGCAAACAGCGTCTATTCTTACACAAGCAAGATTGAGCGCCCGCTACGAGTATTAAATGCACGCTATCAAGACAAGCTAAGCGCGTCCGAAATCCCGACGACTGAGTGGTCGAGGGAAAGATATTTCAACCAAACAGACAAAACAAGTCAAGGGACAGTTACCCAATGGTATTATGACCCACAACTTGCGCAAGGCGTTTTATATGTTTGGTCTACCCCTAGCAGTTCAGACGCCATTTTAAACATAACCTACACCAGACCATTAGAAGTGAACACGACCAATGCAGATGCGCCGGACTTCCCTAGTGAGTGGTTTATGGCTTTATCATATAACTTGGCGGCCATGCTAGGCCCCCGCTATGGCGTCCCACAGCCAAAAATGCAAGAAGTTAAGATGATGGCCGCGGAATATCTAGAGGACGTCTTAGGGTTCGACTCTGAACCCGTGGCGCTATCGATTGCCCCTACCAATTGGAACAGATAACATGCCAAAAGCTCCGATCCCTTTTGTGCGAGGGCTATATCAAGCACAATCAAAACCTGTGGCTAACTTAGAGCTACAGAATTATTATGTAAATATCCCCTCCACAGAGGTAGTAAGCCCCGCGCAGTTATACCCGACAGCAGGGCTTACCCAGTTGGCGAACTCTGGCAATTTTGAAATTAACCGGGGTTCGTGGACAATGAACGAGATCCCATACTTTGTGAACGGGGAAAAGTTACAACGTTTAGACCGCACAATCGATGCCAACGGGGTGGAGACATTCAGCACCACGAATTTAGGCACTATCAGCGGTTCAGGTCGGGTATCTATGGCAGATAACGGCGAACAATTGCTGATTGTTGTGCCGGACAGCAAGGGATACGTTTACACCGTTTC
Source organism: Cytophagaceae bacterium (assembly GCA_002712765.1). Classification (GTDB taxonomy): domain Bacteria; phylum Bacteroidota; class Bacteroidia; order Flavobacteriales; family Flavobacteriaceae; genus Dokdonia. Next base: position 1,077 of record PAUP01000083.1, read on the forward strand.
CGGGGGGCTGGTTGAAATCACGGACACGGACTACACAACAACACACGGCCCCTCGCAATACGTTGTTTATGCGGACGGGTATTTCGTCCATTTCAAAGATAAGGTGTTCTTTAGTTCAGATTTAGACGACGGCACATCATACGGGGCGCTTAATTTTGCGGAGGCAGAAACCGACCCCGATGATATCCAAGGCTTGCATGTATTCCAAAACCAACTATATGTATTAGGCCGCCGAACTACTGAAGTATTCCAAAACGTAGGCGGGGCCGGGTTCCCCTTTCAAAGGGTTCAAGGCTTCGTATTGCAAAAGGGTTTACGTGCTAAATTCTCAACGGTCGAGTATGAAAACTCGATCGCGTTCATTGGGGCAGGGCGTAACGAACAGCCGTCAGTGTGGCTTTTACAGGGTCAAGGGTTCGTCAACATCGCCAATGAGTCAATTAATGAAATACTGCAAAAGTTCAGTGATACGGATTTATCACAATCCTTCGCGTTCACGTATTCATTGAATGGGGCGAACTTTTTAGGGTTGTCCTTCCCTAACAGAACGATAGTGTATGATTCCATGGCGTCGAAAGCGGCAGGGGTCAACCTTTGGCATGAGCGCCGCAGCTCAAGCCTTGCGCAGGTCGACAGATGGCGGGTCAATAGCATAGTAGAAGCATATGGGCGGTTGTTGGTCGGCGACACGGAGGGGGGCATTATTGGCGAAATATCAGAAGACGTTCTGACAGACTACGGAACCCCCATAAAACGTATATTTTCAGCGGGGCCAATACCTACACAAGGGGGGTCGATATTTTGGAACTCGATTCAAGTGGTAGTCGAAAATGGGGTAGGCAATAGCGACGCCCCCGATCCACAGTTGCGCATGTCATACAGCGATGATGGGGGGCGTAACTATTCATATGAGCGCTCGAAAAGTATGGGGAAAGTGGGCGAATACCGCCATAAGGTTTTTTATCCTCGGCTAGGTCGCAGTGATATTTCAAGGGTTTTCAGGTTTGAAATGTCCGACCCGGTTAAGTCAACAATTATTAACGTTATAGGTGATGTATATGGCAGCGAATAAACCAGAAGTGATCGCCCCTAATCGCCAAATACCAATAGTGTTTGGCAATGGGGCAATGGGCAATATTTTTGCTAGTTGGGTCAATTCAGTCACAGATTTTGAAATAATATCGGGCACAGGGACGCCTGAAGGTGCAGTGTTTGCAAAGAAGACTAAACTTTATATGGACGAATCAGGATCGGCGGGGAATATTTTGTATATAAAAACTACTGAGGTACAATTAAACACCGGGTGGGTGTTAGTATGATTAATATATCCCGCACTTTAGATATTGGCCTTTGCATGTCCGTCGTGCACGATGACCGCATATGGGCGACGACGGCAGAAGATGGGGCCAATAAAGTGCAGTGCATCCCCGACGTCATAAACGAGTATTGGCTAGCCGTTGAAAGGTTCGGCGAGTGTCTAGGCGTAATCCGTTGCCATGCGATGACTACAAATGTGATACAATGCCATATAAATATATTGCCGGAACACCGCCAACATTCAAAACAAATCGGCCAATTAGCGATAGAATGGATACGCGAAAACACGGAACACCAGAAAATCTATACACAAGTACCCGCTATTTGTGAAAACGTGATCAAATACCTAGTTAGTTTTGGATTTAACGAAGAAGGCGAAATCAAAAACTATTGGCTAAAAGGTGGCAAGCTTCACAGCGTCACAATTCTAACTAAGGATCTATAATGCCTGCATATGTAGCCGCAGCCGTTGCCGTTTACGGGGCCGTACAAGGTCAGAAAAACGCGAAAACACAAGCCAAACAGATTGACCAAGCCGGGGAGCGTTCTAGCGCCCTTGCAGCTCAAGCGCGACAAGATGCCCTAACACTTTACGGGCCAGCGTTTCAGCGCATGTTCGACGCCACGCAAACCGCAAAAGATGAGCTGATCTCCGGCAGACAGCGCACTTTTGATGTGTTGCAACAGGCCACGGGGAACGCTCAGCAGTTTCTAACGCAAGGGGCACAGGCCGCACAGTCAGCGTTATTGGGTCAACCTTCACAGGCTTTCAATGATAGCACTATGTTTCAAGGAGACATACAGCAAGGAGTTGGCCTCGGCGGTGCATTCAACGCTGGCAACAACGCGCAAAACATCGTTAATTTTCAGCAAGGAATAGGCGGCCAAACCGTCGGCGGAAATCTCATTGATCCGGCTTTCTCACAGACTGACCAGCAAATCACCCCGGAGCAATTGGGCGAACAAGTCCCGGTCGGCGCAGGGGAGGCGGACACGGAAAAAAGTAAACAGCCACCATTAAAGGGGCCAATCCGCCCACCAGAAACAGACATCCACCCACCCAAGGCGGGCCGGGGTGCGGGCAATTTTGAGGGGAGTTTAATGAATAGACCACTACCGGGGCCAACTACCGGGGGGATTCGCCCTGCAGCAGGTGTGCCAACTCTAAGCGCTGCAGATTTAGGGACAAACGCGGGACAGTTTCAACAGTTTGACCGTTCACAGATAGTTAACCAGCCAGTTTTTGCGGGTGGCGACCCTAGACTAGGGAACCGCCCAATGGATCAGTTACATGGGGCGGGCGCTATCACACAGCAAACGCGCATCCCTTCACGAAATATGGACGGCACAGCCCCGCAACTAGGGGGAATACGCACGACCGCAGGAACTCCGATAAACACTGACTTTGACCTAGTCCGCCCTGATGTCTCTATCCCCGGTGGGGGTCAGACAATTGGCGGCAATCTAACGGGCCAGTTTGATATGGGGCCATTCCAAGGGAATAATGTGCCTGTTGCAGGCATCATTGACAACCCACAGCAATTAATAGCGACATTGATCCAACAAAACAACCAGCAGCAAGCGTCAAACCTGCAGGGGTTCGATTTAGGACAACAGCCTAACCCATTCGCTAATCAACAGACACCATCAAACATTGGTTTAGGTGGTGCAGAAACCGCACTAGGCATGGGTTTAGCCGGGGCAACTAATGCAATTGGTGGGGGTATCGCGGGCGCGGCCAACACCGTAGGGCAGGGGGTCATGGGGTCAGAGCAAGCCATACGCGACGCAACTATGAAGCAATTACAAGCGTTGCAGGGTGGAACAGGTCAGGCTATCGGCTCATTAACTGGGTTTGGTGATATCGCCCGCGGAGATATGCTTGCCGGGGCAATGGCCGCAGACGACACGCTAGGTCAGACCCGCGGGGATGTGCTTTCTAGTTTTGGCGGGGCTAATCAGCAAATAGGCCGAACCTTTGACCGTGCCCGAAATGACATTGCAAACATAACGGGCCAAAGCATCGGCAGAATTGATCAATCTCAAGGGCAGGCACTAGACCAAATACGCCAAGGCACAACGGCGGCGACGGGTAGACTTGATCCTTTTGCGTCTACAGGCATGACGGCCCTTCAAAGGGAGGCGGCGCTATCAGGCGCACTTGGCCCCGAAGCTGAAGCCGCAGCACAGCAAGAGTTCACAGAGTCGGCGGGCCAAAAGTTTTTACGCGAAAGACAGGAAAAAGCGCTACTACAAAATGCCAAAGCTACCGGGTTAGGGACGCGAGGCGGTAATGTGTTAACAGCTCTACAAGAGCAGGCCGCAGGCATCGCAGCACAGCAACAGCAGCAACGCCTTGAAAACATGCGCAGCTTAGCAGGCAGAGGACAAGACGCCGCAGGACAGCAAGGCGCTTTTGAAATGCAAGGCGGCCTAGCAGGTAATCAGGCCATACAAAATTTCTCGGGCCAAAGGGCAGGGGCTTTTGGGCAACAAGCGGGATTAACTGGACAAATGGCAGGGCAGCAAGCGGGATTAACTGGACAACTAGCAGGGCAGCAAGCGGGCCAGCTCGCAGGCATTGGCGGGCAGCGTGCCGGACTACAAGCCCAAACAGGCCAAAACCTAGCAGGTCTAACGCAGAACATTGGCGGCAATGTCGCAGGGCTGCAAGCGGGACTAGGAGGTCAACAGGCGGGAGTTTTTGGCAATCAAGGCCAGTTCATCGGGGCAAATCGATTTAATGCCGCGCAAAACTTAGCAGGTATGCAGAACCAAGCGGGCCAAAACTTAGCAGGTATCCGCGCAGGGTTCGGCCAAAACTTAGCAGGTATCCGCAATGAAGCGGGCCAAAACTTAGCGCAACAAAATAATGCTCTCGCGGCCATGCTTGCACAGCAACAGACTAATCTAGGCAGCCAACTAGCAGGGGTTGAGGGTCAAACAGCGGCCAACTTGTCGAACCTTGCAAGACAGCTCGGTGTAGATGAATCGCAATTGCTCGGCAGCTTGGCGGCATTACTGGGTAATATCTCGGGCGGACAATCTAGTCAACAACTACAATTAGGGCAGTTACAAGCACAAGCCACAGGCGGGCAAGCAGCGGCGCAACAGAACACAATGGGAACACTTGCACAGCTAATCGGCATGTTCGGCGGCGGCGGTTAATAGGAGAATTCAACAATGGCTTTCGGTTTCGATCCTTCAGCAGTAAACATCATGGGCGCTTTTGACCAAGGTCAACAGCAAGCCCGCAACATGGAACAACAGCAGCTTTTAAGCGGCATACGTGGTCAGCTCCAACAGGGGCAAAACGTCGACCCTTCAGCGTTGCAACAGCTCGCAACGTTCAACCCTCAACAGGCGGCAGTGCTTAAAAATATGTTTGGTGATATGAAACAAGAACAAATCGCCGACGCATTTATGACGGCCCCCGTCGCCTTTAGTCTGTCAGGTCAGGAACGTAATCAGTTTCTACAGAACAAACTAAAAGAGATCCCCGCTAATTCGCCCTTTCGCCCGCAAATTGCCTCACTGATAGGCAAGAGCGAGAGCGAGCAGAACGAAGCGCTTTTATCCTTCACGGCCCTTGGTCAATCAATGGGTGTATTGCCTAAAGATAAAGAAGAATCCGGGACACGTTTTCAGTCGGGTGCAACCCGTGAATTTATAGGCCCTGACGGTAAAAAGGTTCTTGGCTCCACAAGGTTTAATCCTAAAACGGGTGAAATGGAAACCGTTTTAGCCTCAACGCCTGAAGGGTTCCAGTTAGCCGGAGAAACCGCACAGGAAAAAGTGGATCTAAAAGTACAAGAGGCCGAGCGCAAAGAGCAGGCCAAACAGATAGAGACACAGCGGGCAGAAATCCGCAAAACGATAGTATCGAATGGTCTCACAGCAAGCCGCAACAAATCAAAATTGTTACGTATACGCGAGGGGTTAGAAGCTGTTAAAACGGGTAAACTCGCCGAGGCTAAACGACTATTAGGGCCATATATCCCTAACGTTGACCCAAGCAGTGAGCAGGCCATGCAAGCGGTTTTGAATACTCAGGTTTTCCCGATTCTTGCGAATTTTGCGGGGGCTATCTCAGACCGTGAAACGTTATTCGCTAAAGAGACAGTGGCAAGTTTAGGCAATACGCCCGCGGCCAATGCGATGATCTTAGACTCGATGCTAAGAACCATTGATGACTCAATCGAAGAACGCGACCAGTTCCGTAAATTTGTTAAGCAAGGAGGCAAGGCCGAGAATTTCCTATTTGAGCCGAGCGACTTAACGGGTCAAGTAAACATACAACAGGCAGCACCGCAGGCAGCACCGCAGGCAGCACCGCAGGCAGCACCGCAGGCAGCACCACAGGGGTTCAATAGTCCAAAACTAGGCCGCATGGTCACTGAACAGGAAATATCCCAAATCATGCAGAAAACGGGGCTTACCCGCGAAGCTGTTTTACAACGTTTAGGGGTTCAATAATGCCAACGTTAGAAGAATTATTCCCTGAAATGGCGCAGCAACAGCCCGCGCCACAGCAACAAGATTTAATGAACCTTTTCCCTGAAATGGCGCAGCAACAGCCCGCGCCGCAGCAGGATCAAGAGGAACTACTAAAACAGATCAGCCGGGATTCTCTCGGGTTTGAGCTACCCCCTGAAATTACCGCCGGGTTTATCGGCGCGGGTAAAGGATTAACAGACTTTGGCCGAGGTGTCGCAACATTGGCCGCGGACATTTTCGGGTCTACTAACCCCGCATTGCGCCAAAAGGCTGACCAACTACGTGCGAAGGGTAAAGCATCGGTTGATGACTTGGCCGAACTTAAAAAAGAATTCCCGGTATCTACTACCGTAGGGCAGGTTTTGGGCGAAGCAGCCCCGGCGATTATACCTGCCAGTGGCGCAGGTGCATTGGCGACCGCAGGGGGCCGCATCTTAGGTGGGGCATTGTTAGGGGGTGCAGAGTCCGGCATATTAGAAGCAGGCAGGGGCGGGGATGCCGCAGACATTGGCGCACAGGCAGGAATAGGCGCAGCATTGGGGGGCGGAATAGGAACGATAGGCGAAGGGTTAGGGAAAGCTATAAAAGGCTTTACGGGTGCGATTCCTAAAAAAGAGGCGGCAATACTTGCACAAGCTGACCAGCTCAACATACCAGTGAAAACCACAGACATTTTACCACCAGATACAGCAATTGGTAAGCTGTCTCAATCCGCCGCTGAAAAGATTCCCGTTTTCGGCACCGCTGCAGCACGTCGCGCACAAGCCGAGGCCCGCGCACAAGCAGTGCCGCAGATAGCTGGAATGTTTAACCCAGTGCGCCCTATGGACGCAGCAGAGGACATCGCTAATTCTTTGTCTAGTAGCGCCAAAAAAACATTAAAAGCCGCAGGTAAGCGCATAGGCGCATATCGCGGCAGTATTGGAGAAGTCCCTATCGACGGCACAGTCAGCAAAATAGACGAAGTTATCGAAGGGCTACAGCGTAAAGGTGTAGTGACTGACCCGACCGCAATCAAAGAGCTTGAGAAATTCCGCGACACCTTGCAGGAGGCACCGCAAACGTTTGATATGTTGATGACAAATCGAACACGGTTCCGCGACATAAAAGAGACATTCACAACGGCGCAGCGGTCACAGTTGCCCAAGTTTATAAATACCCAATTAGATGACATTAACCGGGCCATGACTGATGACTTAAGCGCAGCCGTCGAAAAGTTTGGGGGAGAAAGGGAGTTAAAACGGTGGCAGGCGGCAAACAGCATTTATCAGCAAGAGGCGGAACGGCTAACAAAAACACGATTAAAAGGTGTGCTAGATAAAGCGGAACTTAGACCAGAAGACGCCCTCGGGCTTTTATTTAGTACCAAACGATCAGAGGTTAAGGCCCTATATAATGCCCTCAACTCAGACGGACGAGCGAAAGCGCGATCGGCTATAATTGGCCGGGCAATGGAAAAAATGGGCGATGATGTCAGCCCGTCCAAGTTTGTAAAGGAACTAGGTAAAATGAAGGATCAATTAGATGTCGTTTTCAAACCAAGAGAGCGCCGCGAGTTAATAGGGTTCAAGAAACTAATTGAGGCGACACAGCAGGCAGAAAACGCGACGATTGCGACCCCTACAGGTATGCAGAACATACCCTTTATAATGGGGGGCGCGGTAGGTACTCAACCGATGATAACCATACCTACTTTATTTTCAGCAGGCATGTCGGCAAGATTTTATGAATCTAAAGCTGTTAGAAATTTATTGCTAAGATTAAGTAATGAGGCGGTAGGAACACCGAAGTATCAGCAAATTATCAGCCAGCTAACACAACAAGCTAACATCGTGGCACAGGCGGCCAAAGACGAGGAATTAGGAGATAACCAATAATGACCAGATTTGCAAACCCGCAGCCGCAATTTTCCGATAAAAACGGCGTCCCTTTGGCTGGTGGAAAACTCCACTTTTACACAGTTGGAACCAACACTAACAAAGACACCTATTCGGATGATGCTTTATCTACCCCCAACGCAAACCCTGTCATACTAGATGGGGATGGGCGACCCACAACAGATATAAATATAGATGGTGTTTACAAGGTCGTTTTACGGGATAAAAACAATGTTGTAATATGGGAAAAAGACCCCGTCGGGGGCGTCGGCAGTACGATAGCTTTTTCTGATTGGGTCAACAATGTCTCATACTCGACGGGGGACTTAGTGACAGGCTCGAATGGTCGATATTATAGAAGTCTCACTAACGCCAACTTGGGCAATGACCCCTCAACACCTTCCGTTTTTTGGGAGGAAATATACCTTTTACCATCTAGCGCGGTGCGCACTCATTTCTATAGGAATCGTTAATTATGGCAACAGTAATCGGACAACTCGGGGCGGTGGCGGTAGCCGGAACCGGGACCCTGACGGACATATACACCGTCCCCACAGATAAAAAAGCAGACGTTAATATAACAATCGCTAACCGGGCAGATACGGACACTAACATCCGCGTCGCGCACATAAAAGCAGCGTTGGCGGCAAGCGTAGCAGATGAAGACTATATAACGTATGATTTACCCACAAGTACCTTGGCGGATAATCGCGCCCCTATGAGTTATACAGCCATATTGATGACCGCAGGGGACACCATAGCCGTATATTCTAGCGCGTCCGCGGTATCGGTGCAGGTCAATGGCATAGAAGAGGACGTTTAAATATGGCGATTAATATACCATACAAAGGTGGCTCCGACGTACTTCCGAGGCTGGCCCCCGATCTAACGTGGCCGAGCGCCCCCGCTACAGCGAACGTGACATATGTTCAAGTCCTATCAATAAACGCTACCGGGGGCTTGACCACGGCGCTATCCTTGACAGGTAAATATGCGGTGTCGCATTTAGCATTTATCAACATGACAGCGGAAACCGTTACTGTTAAAATGACGGTCGACGATGTCGTGATATGGAACGACACATTTACCTCGGGCAATGCTGTAGAATTGTTCGGGTCTAGGACTGTATCAGGCGCAGGCCCGGACGAAGTGATGATGTGTGAAAAAAGCCTTTTGCTTGAAGTGCAAACCGCAACAGATACCGATATTCGACTAAACTACGTGGCGAGGCCCATACTATGAACGATTTAAAAACAATATTTGATAATGGTACCCACAAAGTACAGATCCCCGCGGGGGCATCTGTTAAATATGGAGGGCCGCCCACAACTATCACTCAATTAGCGTTTATCAACCGCCTAACCGAGGATGAATATGTTGCTATTGATATGGCATCGGCAGGCAACACAGAAAACGCGGCCCGCTTGCGGCGGTTCATTAAGCAGTTAGAGCTGGCAGGGAAAATAGATCTATCTAAGCAATCAGTAATAGACGGGGTTAATGCGCTTGTGCCCTTTGGACTATTGACCGCTGACAGGGCTAATGAAGTATTAACCGCAGATATTCAGCAAGAAGAAAGGGCCTAAGTTTTGTATATCCTTCAATTGTCGCCCATACTTAAGGTACAACATTTTAGTGAAAAAGGACGAAAAAACATGGGATCACCTCACGAAAGTACGGGGAAACTATGCTCTTTTGGAGGTTTCATGTTCGGCGCTTGGTCGTTTATTGGAGATAATGCAGTCGCTATTGGGGCGTTTATGTCCGTCGTGTCCGTGTTTGTGGCCCTGTTTTTCTATATATTAGATTACCGGGCTAAACGACGGAAAGAACGGCAGGAGTTGAACTTGTTAACCGAGCTTGTTAAACATATGAACGAAACAAACGCGAAGCCTAAAGACCATGATAAATGTTAAACATAGTGAATTGGCCGAAATATGCCACAAGGCGGCAATGTTCCACAGTGCAGAGGCCGCCGAACTTGAATACTTGATAGAAGATCAACCGGGGCAGACTGTCCTTGCCATCCGTAGCACTGAGGCGAGCGGTTTTTTGCACAATGGGGGGTGGCGGGACATACTCCGCGATCTGCGAGTATTCCCTACCAAGCACCCGTCAGCGGGATGGGGTCACAGTGGATTCTTGAAAGGTGCCGATAGAGTGGCAAAAAGTTTAAAAGGGCTTATCAGCAAAGATAAGCCTTTAGTTTTATGCGGTCACAGCCTTGGCGGGGCTATCGCTTCGGCACTTGTGCCTATGCTTACAAATCATGGGTATCTGGTTGCCGGGTGCGTGACTTTCGGCGCTCCACGAGTGTTTATCGGGGGCCGCAAGTATTGCGTCGAAATGGTTCATTATAGACATGGTAAAGATATCGTTTGCTGTCTGCCCCCTGTGTGGTTGGGGTTTCGCCGTTGTGGTGTCACATTAGAAGTGGGCCGCGTTGGGAATCCCTTCCCTAACTTCAGCGACCATTCAATCAAAAAATACATAAGGGCTATCAGGGCCGTGGAAAGGGATACTTTATAGCGTTGGCCTGACGGGTCAGAATGTAGGCCCGTAATTGTTTAAGCGCTCTAATGTTTTCGTTTATCAATTCCAACGTTTTAGGGTCTTCCATGGCTTTAGCGCTTTTTAAATTTATGGCGTGGACATGGTGCGCGTGAGAATCTAAGTCTAAAAACGTTTCTAGAACCTCTTTATAACTTACACTGTTGCCCCGTTCAACCTTCACTAGCTCTGCATTGTCTGCGATGTCGGCTTTCAACACTTCAGTCATGTCGAATTTTTCATACAATTTCTTTGGCATGTTAGACCCCTTCTTTCATGCGTTTATATAATTCCAACGCTTTTAAAATATGAATTTGGTTAACCTCTTTTTCCTCAAGCGTTGAGGCGATCACTTCGTCAACTGTGTTTTCCGTGATAATTCGGTATATGATAGGTGGGATAGTTTGGCCCTGCCTATCAACCCGTTTATTAAACTGCAAATACAACTCAAGCGACCAGTTTAATGTGAGCCATACCGCGATATGTCCCCCATATTGTAAGTTTAGCCCGTGTCCGGCACTTGCGGGATGACACACTAACATTTTTATAAGGCCCGCATCCCATCGACGCTGCAAATCTTGCTCTTGCTCTGGTGTCATGCCAGATTTAAGGAACTCGGCTTCAGGGAATGCCTGACGCAGCTTTTCGGCCTCATGTTTGAAGCTATACGCGACTAACAAGGGTTGGCCTTTGTGGGCGGCCTGTATGCGCTTTAATTCTTCGATTTTGCGGTCGTGTGTCGATACCCATTCAGCACCCTCACCATAATAGACCGAACCCGCCGCATATTGGACGCATTTATTCATTAATGACGCAGCGTTCAGGGCTTCTATCTCTGCCCCCTCAATATCTAAAAACATTTGTTTTTCTAGTTCGTCATACTCTTTGCGGTTTTTAGTGGATAGCTTGACATTTAAGTCCCGCACCGTTGCCGGGGGGGTGTCCAAGTGGTCAGCAGCTTTAACCCGGTGGATTATGTCATGTATTTTTTCGTTTATCTTTTCTTCAGCCCAATCATGGGGAACCCAATGATACCCCATGTAGTCCTCCTTATAAAAATATCTGTCCTGAAAGGCTGTGAAGGACGTCCCTAAACGCTCGCCACCATCTAATACGCATATTTGACCGAACAAGTCCCCGATAGATTTAGGAACGGGGGTGCCCGTCAACCCTATCACCCTGTCAAATTTAGATACTAGGCGTTTCCACCGCTTGAACCGTTTAGACGAAGGGCTTTTCATCTTGGTCAATTCATCCCACACAAGCGTATCAAAAGGCCACTTTTCAACCGGGGTTTTTTTAAGGACTTCCCCTAGCCACATTAGGCCCTCATAGTTGATTGTGAAAATGAACGCTTTGCTTTTCAGCGCCGAGGCTTTGCGCTTCATGGCCTCTTTTAAAAGCTTCTTATGATTTAGTTCGTATTCTTCACGGGCCGCCCCTTCTTCAGCACCAGATAGCACTGGTCGCCCCTCCGCATCTACCGCCATTCGGTAATTGCTGACAGGCAGGCCGCCGCCCTCTAATATTTGGCAGGTCATCCAGTTGAAGTTATCCCATTTATATATTTCAAGAGGCCAAACGATGCGGGACACTCGCAAGGGCGCAACAATCAATACGCCTTTACACTCCGCCCGGTCTGCCAGCTCATTGATCGCATGTAATGTGATCGCTGTCTTGCCTACCCCACAATCCGCAAAAAGGCCAGATATGGGGTTATTAATAACAAATTGAGCGGAATCATGCTGGTAGTCGTGTGGTTTAAAGTTCATACTGCCCCCGTTAGTTCAAGATCTAGGATGGTTTCCGCCTGCCCTTTATGGTCGCAGACGTAGACGCGTTGGCCTCGATCTCTCAATTTCTGTATTTCCCTTAGTTGCATAACCGACAAGTTCCCGGTCTCGTTCTTAAACTCAATGAAAAATGACACCCCATTAGGGCATACTATCAGACGGTCAGGAACGCCCCGACGCGCAGGGCTTGAGAATTTATAGGCTATGCAGCCGCTTTTTGTGGCGTATTTGCAGAAGTCACGCTCGATTTTACTTTCGCGCATTTATATATGCTTCAAGTTCGGCCTGTTCGTCGCGGGCGATCGTTTTGTTATATCGCGCTTTCAGCTTGTCGAGCATGTGGGGTCTACATTGCCCCTGTATTTCTAACATCATTAGGATTCGCAGGTCTTGCACAGGTGGCTTAGATTTAAAGAACTCACTAAGAACCAGCCAGTTTTGTAAATGTTTTGTATATTTATTCTCGTCATGCAGGGAAACCGCCCCCGCCGTATCTTCGCCCTTGCTAAGTGGCATACGTAAAAAACTCGGTAGTATTGCTTTCATTTTCTATACCTTCTATCTATGTACCCTTCAGCCTTTAAGGGCATCCCTTCGGCCCACGCTGGCAGCGTACAAATTAATGATTCAAAATGTTCGACGTCTTCGAACGTGTCTTCTTTTTCTGCGATTATCTCGTCGTGTACCGTTGCGATAATCGGGAACCCCTCGGACTCTGCAGCCCTCATGCCGTTCGCCATCAAATCCCTAGAAAGGGCTTGGATGATATTTTCAACAAGTTTACCCCCATATGTTGTACACGTCCCCCATTTCATGCTAGCGCCCAGTTTACCATAAAAGGCGATGTTTTCGCGGTCGCGGCCCCACTTATCCTTTTTCGTGATAAGTCTAACTTTAGGATAGGCCAGCTTGCGCCCGGAGGGTAGACGGATAAATAAGAACCCTTCTTTTACTTTAAATTTTAAACGGTCTAGTGTTATGACTTTACCTGTCTTAATTGCCTGCTTGGCCGCTTTTTCAACGTCGGCCCATAGTTGAACTATTTTTGCGTATTTCTTGCGATAACTACGGATCGCGGTTTCGGCTAGGTCTTTGCCGATATCCATGCCATACCCTGCACAAGTGGCGACAAACGTATCGACCCACATACCATAACCACAGCCTAAAATTACTTGTTTACCTAGCTGACGTTCAGCGCTTGCGACTTGACTAGGGGGCTTATTAAAGATGAAAGCCGCCATATGTTTATAAATATCTTCCCCGGTTCTGAATATTTCGAGGGCTTCTTCCTCACGCGCCAGCCAGCACAGCCCCCGCGCTTCAATGGCGGCATAGTCTGCCACAACTAACTTTTTACCTTCAGGGGCGCAAATCATGGCCCGCATACAACTGGAAACGGCTTCTAGTGGGTCAGCGTAAAACATTTCTATAAAATCAAGGTCGCCGCTTTTCAACACCTCGAGTATTTGGGGCACGTTTTTGATCGTAGGGCGCGAAAAATTGTGTGGTTGGAGCTTTTGGCCTGACCATCGGCCCGTTGTGGCCCCATGATATAGTAATGTGCCCCGCGCCCGGCAATCCTCTGAAGCAATAACCATCATACTGACCAGCTTTTTGACTGATGCGCGTCCCACGCTCTTTTTAATACCTAGCACACGTTTAACTAGGGCAGATATGGCGGGGTGTTCTAAATACTCGTCAATGGTCGCCGCTTGGGTGTTCTTAAGTTGAACGTTTGAGTTATCATTGACCCATTCCAATATCTTTGCACGTTGTGTTGGGGAGATCCCCCCGGTCATCTTCTCGGCAATCATTACTTGCTTGGCTGTGTAGACGTCAACGATTCTTTGGAACTGGCGCACTGTCTCAATGTCGAGAGGGAGGCCCCTATTATTAATAGTGTTATCTAATCGCCATATTTCTAGCTCTGAATCGTCCATGAGAAAATGCTTAACCTTTTTGACGCTCGCCCGCTCGGCGTTTGTATCATCTATGCAATATTCTTGGAACTCTAAAAACTCGTCAGGTTCGTCACTAGGCGTTATGCGCGTTGATGGGTTGTTTTTGGTCGGTTTGCGGGGTTTGCAGAATTTACGGATTAACGCCTTGCCCCGGGGGTCTTTGTTGACAGGGGATTTTACAGCCGTTGCGAATCCATCGAGCGAGCGCGGGAGGGCCAGCGTTGCAGCAACAGCAGCAGAACACCGCCACCGCTCAATGTTTGGCACGGGCCACCCCAGCTTTACTAGTACGTTTTCAATAACTGCTTTTTCAAACCCGGCGTTATGCGCCCATATTAGGGCAAAATTATTCTCGAATGCTTGCTTAAAATCGGCGGGCATTTGGGGATAATCTAGGCGAGTATCGACGCTTATTTTTGTAGGCTGGTCATCAATGGCATAAGACATCATAAGCACTTCACAGCTTTCATGTTCAGTGTATCGGATATGCCCCACGTCGCGGATATCTAACACGCAAAAGGTTTCAAAATCTATGTGTAATTCGTTCATAATTTGTGCCCTGATAGTTGGAAAAGAGGGGCCGAAGCCCCGCCATTTTTTAGAATAAATCTTCGCCGTCGTCGTCCATTTCGTCCAAAATGTCGAACTCGTCTTCAGCGTCAACATGTCCCGCCCCAAATGATTCACCATCCTTGACGAATTGGACAGCGCGAAGGTTAGCGTTTATGCGTTTACCAAATTGATTATCCTGTGCCCAAAAGCTAACGGTCATATTTACATAACAGCCCGCATACACAATCCCGTCTTCTTCGGCTACCGGGTTACGTCCACGATCAACGACCACGGGGCGCGTTTTATTACTGGCAGGTAAGAACAGCATACCTTCATACCCATCATAGTCTTTTTCGTTCCCGTCTTGTAAGCAGTATTTAACCGCTTTAGGGACTTTCCCTTCGCCCCATTTAGCGACCGCCGTAGCCTTAATTTTCGCCTTAATTTCGTCGATAATTTTAGCGTGTTCTTTGTTGTCCGGGTCGAGTAGTGCCGTTGCACTGAACTTCGGATCACCTTGCCCATTCACTTGTTGCGCTTTGAACAGCGTCGGGAAAGAAAGGCGCACGTTTTTAAGTAACACTTTAACTTCTGTATTCGATTTAGCCATAATATTAATCTCTCTATTTTCTTACATTAAAAAATCATCATCTTCAATCGCGTCTAGATCTTCAAAATCCGCGGCGAAATCTAATGCTTCACGTTTGTCTGAAGATAAAACCAAGGTCGGTTTACCTTCGCTTTTAACTACTAAGCTTTCGAACTTCTTAGTAAAATGGGGCGTTACCTTGTCAGGGTTGGCCTTGACCATTTTTTCAGCTTTGGCAACACTTAACAATGTTTTCTCGAAAATTTCGTCTTTCGTGAATTTACTATTAAGCATTTTCTCGGCGTCTGCATCGTCGGCCCATTTGCGTGACCCGCGGCCCGCGACCACCTTTAACCCCTCTATTTGCCCGCCTGCCATAATGCGATCAGCAGCAAGGGTTTCTACGTCTGACAACCAGCGCTTGAACATGCCCGAGTGCTTGACGACAAGTGCCACCTGTTCGTCTGTCAGTTCTTCAGGTGCCGTCGGCTCTGGCAATGTTTCAGATTCTAGCGCGTCTAGGTCTTCAAAATCCGCGGACAATATGCGCATGTTGTTACGCGCTTCATGTTTACATTGACCGCGAGCGGGGCACCAATGGCAAGCCTGTTCACTTGCGCTGAATGTCACCGCCCCTTCTTCGATCTGCTTAACTTTTAGCAGCGTTTCTTTTCTGAACTTTTCAAGTTCTTTGAAAGTGTAAACGCGACGCGAAAAGTTTTTTATGCGCGGTTGGATAATATGCACGGATACAAAGGCAATATTAAAATAATCCCGGTATTCGTCATATGCGCTTATGCCATATATCAAAAGCTGTGTGTTCCCATCGGCTTCGACTTCATGCCGCCCATACTTCAGATCGAAAACATGGAGGCCCCCCGTTTCGCGGTCATAGAATACAACATCGCTAGAACCAAAACCTTGTTTACCCCTAAACGAATAGAATAATGGTAGACGCACCTCCGGCCATAAAAAGTCGCTAGCATCTAGGGGGGTGAGTTTAGCCACTGCGTCAAGATATAGGTTGACACTATCAATCATTTCCTGATCGATAGTAATACTGAACCCGTCCTGTTCCACGACTTCGCCTAATTCGACGTCGGGGCGCTTTTGCTCTACTAGGCAGCGTTCCGCGAGAGCATGGGCGACCGTTCCTTCTGCAGCGGGATAGCTCGGCTTTTCCGGCACTTGGTTGAACGTTTCGATATATTCTACCGATGCTGTACAGTTCAACCAGCGCCCGGAACTACTCGGCGATAGTATGAAATGATCAGACATATCTACTCTCCCACTAACGCTTTAAGTGCAGCGTATACCGTTTGAAGGTCTTCTTCAGGAAGTGAACTAATATTCGGGTGGCCCGTCGAGTTTATTATCGCCTTGCATTCGTCCTTTTTGCCCGCTTTTAACGCTTGTTGCGCTAAGTCACGCAGCATGTCGGCGGTCACAGCTTCTTCGGTCACAGCTTCTTCGGTCACAGCTTCTTCGGTCACAGCTTCTTCGGTCACAGCTTCTTCGGTCACAGCTTCTTCAGTTTCTTCTGAAACGTCGCCCGAACTATCCACGCTTGATCCGCTTTCGTCTGAATCGCTAGGTTTATTATCAGCCTTTTTTTGCTTACGCGGCTTTTTATCTTGGGTCTTAGGTGTTTTGACATCGTCTTCCCCTGCCCCTGCTTGTTTGATGGTAGTATTCGCGCCCGCTGTCAGGGCTTGTGCGATTACTTCTAATGCTGTGGCGATTCTCTCGATATTGTTTTCTAATGACATAGTGGTCATCCTTCTGTTTTAATGGTTTAGTTTAAAGTGCGGTTTGCGGGGATATATTCCTCGCTCGCCAAAGATTCATTTACAGCCGTTTCCGCCTGTTCGATCAGGTCTTCGTCTATGCCGAAAGATGGCCCGAAGCCTAGTTCCATCATGTATTTCAATGTGGCTAGCTCGTAAACCCCGCCGACGGTGGTTGATTCCTGAAGCCCGATGCTTGCACTAACTACGTCTTGATCCGTGTCCGGGCTTTTATACCCCGTCGTAAACGTGTAGGCGATGCCGTTTTCCTCGCATAGATCCATGACTCGATCTGGCAGTGGGCCGATCTCTTTCTCAATCACTTCGCTTTCTTTGCTCATGATTTTCCCCCTTTTGCGTTGCTTTTAAATTCGTCTGATTTACGGATGTCTTTACATTTCGCACTGAAAGCGTTGTCGTCTTTCGATGCCCCATAGGCTTTACGAATGCTTGCATAGTGGTCTGTTGCCTTCTGCTTTTTGTTCCATGCGCGGATACCGTCAAGGCGGCGCTGTTCTGTTGCGGCTTTTTTGGCTTCTGCAATGGCCGCATCCCCTTTTCGCTCTCCAATTGTCCGGCGCAATATGCAAGCATTCACGCACTCAATGAACATATTTAGAACACGAAGGGTTATTTTACCGGAACCTAGTTCGATTACTTCCTGTTGACCTATCGCATTTTTAACAAACAGGCTGAATTCATTCCCCCGGACTTTGAACAGTGTAAAAAGTCTGTCAGGCCCTATGAAAACCTCTAATGTGTGAAGTTCATCGGTTTGCTCATAGTGCGTGCGGTGGCCCTTAACATCGGCCGCCTCCGGGACGTCTAACATGATGGCATTAATCAGCATGTTGAAAATTCGCTTTTCGTCTTCTCTCATCTTCGTACCCTCTTACCTTTTAATGAATATATCGCGGACGTTTCTGCCCACCATGATGTGCAGGGCTATATATACAGGCCATAAGATTAACAGGGCCGCCCATACACGGTAATTGTTCACTGACGTATAGAAACATATCTTAAAAGACACATAGCCGCTTAGAAACGCATACAGCAATATATAAGTAATCATTTGAAAGCCTTTTTAAACATTTGGTTGATCTTCGTGGATGATACTTTCATATCACGCGCATACGTCACCACCCCCACGGCGGCGGCTATTCTGAAATTAAGATAGGTATTTGGGCCAAGTGATAGAAAACGCGCCATGTGGGCCGCTACCGAGTAAATAGATTTGCTTCCAAGGCGGGCGATATCTTCTGACGCTTTTTTAATTTCGGCATACGCTTGTGGCTTTGTCTCGATGCTTTCGTCATATATTTTGGCTAACAGGTCGATACTGTGGATTATTTGTGGCAGAGGTGCGCCGCCTGACTTCTCATGCTTTGCAATTGCAAGAGATAATAGGCCCCTGATTAACTCCGCAACTCGGTAATGGTCTAGCTTGCGAACCATTAACCAGACTAGATCCCCGTCAGTGTTTGCCCCGCCTACTAATTTCGAGGCGTTGATCTCTTGCTCCACTGGCAGCCCTAAATCGGTCATCTGCTCCATATAGCGGACTTTGCCCATTTCGCAGGCGTTCATATCTGTAAGTTGATTATATTTGATCTTCATGTTCTTGCCCTCTAACCATATTGAGTTTTAATAATAGACGTTTTACGTATTTAGTAAAGTTTTATTTTAATAAAATTTTAAAAATCGTCGTCGCCTAGTGACTCGCCCAATATATCTAGGTATTTGTTATCTTTTAGCAGTTCTTCTTTATGGTCACTTTTAACCCATACCGTGTGCTTACGGCCATTTATACGTACCCGGGTTCCCCCGAATATTTTTTCGAACTCAAGCATACGCAGGGTGTTGGCAACCTCTCGATTACTGACACGCGCTTCAATCCCATTTTGCTGTATATAAAATGGTAGTTGTGCCGTTAGTGATGTGGAGGATACGACTTTATCAGTCACACCCGCTTCCCCTTCGCTGATCAGTTCCTTAATGGCGACCTGAAGCCCACACATCGAATCTTCTATCATTTCTTGACGGTAATCCGTTTCCGGGGCGTGCCCTTGGTAGCTGAATTTTTCAGATATTTTAAACGTCCGTAAAAATTCGTGCATAGCCGATGCGGATTCGATGCTAAAATCTGCAGATTCAAAATTATACCGCTGAATAGGGGCGAACATCCCCTCGTCAAGGCGGCCCATTATCTCTTTACGGGTGCGCAGGGATTTAAGCACATAATATCGGCGGTCTCCTTGCTCAAGTGGCAAGGCGTCATCGTGGTTACTGAACAGGATTAGGTTAGACACGTTCTTGACTATTTTTTCAGAACTATACATGTTCCGAGTGCTGACCACTTCGTCAGAAATATAGGGCTTCAATTTATCCATTAAGAATTTACGATTTTTTCCGCTGATGCGCATTTCTTCCATGCACACTAGCTGCTTGAATCCAGCCCAAGGTGTGTATTTTTCCTCTACACCTGACCGCGTGATTTTAGTTACATTACTAAGCCCTAGCAGTCCGCCAAGGATGCCGAAAATTGTAGACTTGCCACAGCCTTGACGCCCGACTAATACTAGTGCCCACTTAATCCTGTGTTCCGGGTGTTGTACCATGTGGGCCATGAAACTGATCAGCATGTTGGCGTATTCCCGGTTGTCATTGAGCAACCAAACAAGATGATCAGTTAGTATGTTCCCCGCGTCGGTCACTTGGTCTTCTGATACTTCAATCAGTTTAGGGGCTTGATATATGTTGAATAACTTTTTACCGTCATCAATGAAGTAAAGCCCATCTGAAGGGGAATAGCTTTTATCATATACTTGGGTGATACCACATTGATTTTGTAAATACTCTGCGGGCAATACCTTTGGACGGGGTGCGCGTTTTATGATGTCTTCTTCTGTCATCATAAAACGGCTGAATGTTGTATTAAACGCAGTGGGTGAATATTCGGCACCTGTCCGCGTGTCAAAATAAACGCCCGTTGTGCCAATGTTAGAAATGAATATAAAATTTTCTGCCCACTTTGGCACCTTAATAGAGTCATGCAGGATCATGCCGTCTTCAGCTTCATAGATGCCGCTTTTGTCTAACTTATACCTACACGCGTCTTTAATATCCGGCACAGTGTATCCGATATGCAGGCGCTTACACGCTACTTTAAATTCATTGACGATTAACGCTTTCGCATATCTGTCCATGCTTATGCTGGACACTTTCTTCATTAGGTCGTTTATTTCGGTGAGGTCTTCAGCGTTTTGTATCTGTTCGCTGATGTCCTCTAGATCCGATTCCGTGGCGCTGTTGTCCCACCCGTTATCAATTGCCTTGCGTAGCAATGTTTTGATAGTGGTCGGGTCCCGGTGCGCAGGGTTAGCTTTAAAAGTGTTCCACATGCGCAGGTTTGATTCAGTCCCTTCATATACCCGCTCGACCGCACCGCTTGACCATTGATCAAATAGCAAAAAGCCCGCGTCCTCGTCGTTTTGAAACTGGTGTTTAATTGCGCAAGCTATTTCTTTCCATTCGTGCATATTGCAGTCAGGGCTAATGTGTTCAAGGGCGGCCTGTACCGTATCGATTGATATGTCTATGGGTGGAACCATATAGACCAGTGCGTCGTCGTCCGCCGGGCGCTCTCCTTCGTTGAATAGCTCGGGTTGTACTTCGTCGCAATCTTCTAAAGAGAAAGGGCGGCCCGAAAAAGACCAGAATTTTGTATAGTTGCCGCCATCATCTGAACACACGGTCGGCACGAACATCGGCTGACAGGGCACGAGCGATTCGGATGTGATCTTAGACAGGCCCAACAATTCCCCGATGCTTCGAATACATGCGGCATAGTATGCGCTATCTAGTCGGATGCTCGCTTCTACAATTATCCGCAATCGCGGGTTTTTCGGGGTAGAAGACAAGGTCGAATACACCGCATAATTAAATGTGCCTAGCGCCGCGTCAATGGTGAATTCATCTAGTTCCCGCGCTTGGTCGGGGTCGTCGATGTCTAAACAAATAACCTGTATTTTATTACAGTTTGGTAATGATCGGACTTCGTCGAACATCGAACAGGGGGTGAAATATTTACCATTCTTATAAGAAAACTTTTCATCTTTGGAAAGTTTCTGGTATTCCGCGCGGGCGATATCTACTACCACAGGATTGTCTAGCAATTTTACTACCATGTTTTCGAAGGTAGTTTCCACCGCTTTGACTTTCTGTGATAGCACCGTTTTGCCGAAAGGCACATTTAAAAGTTGCATTGTTCGTCCCTCAGTCCAGTTTGAAATACTTTAATGTTTTCCAAACGCTGTAAAATGTCAGGCCCCCGAAAATAAGCGTGAAGTCTTTATTCGTGGTTTGAATATCAAGTATAAAGCAAACCCCTAGTGTCATCCACACTGCTACCCAGAACAGTGTGATCATGCTAACGGCGGCCCATTTCAAAATGGGGCTACCACGGAGGGGTTTTTGTTCTTCGGCGCTTTTACCGCTTATCATTTTATATACTCGCTCATGCACCCGGTATATGTAAAAATCGTTCATATTGGCAACTGCCTCGATCACATTCATGACATTGTTCACAAGCTGCGTACGCTTATCATGGTGCGCGTGGTGGGCCGCGTGGGCCGCCTCTGAACAAGCATAATATATAAGCTCGGACTCTCTACATTTGGCATTGGCGTAGCAATATCGGCACTCTTCATAGGCGCACTCTGCCGCGCCCGCACTACTAAGTGACCCTATTTTAATCCAACTTTTAGCCTTTAATATTGAGCGGTGCGCTTCTTGGAAACTGTCACGCAATCCGATATGTGATTCAATTTTGGTGCCATTCAATGCCATCCCGGCTAGGTCAGTGGCAAGGCAGACAAGATCGACAGGTTCAAGAAGATATGACGCCATGGTCACGAAGTCTTCTAATGTTAGCCGCATTTCCTGTGGATGGCTTGTGCCCCGGTAGTATTCGCCCATAAGTTCTGCTAAGTCGACCCGCTCTATTCCGCAGGGAGCGTTAAATATAAACCGTCTGATTAAATCATCCGAAGGGGTGAACCCCTCAAGTTCTGTAAGTGATATTTTCATTTTTTAGCACCTCTCAAGTCTGCACCGCGCAAGTTTGCACGGTTCAAGTCCGCCTCTATCAAGTTGGCATGTCTCAAGTTTGCGCGGTTCAAGTCCGCATGTCTCAAGTCTGCCCCGGCCAATTTTGCACAGCGCAAGTCTGCATCCCTCAAGTCTGCATCCCTCATGTCTGCACCGCTCATGTCCGCAAAGAACAAGTTCGCATCCCTCAATTCTGCACCGCTCATGTCTGCACCGCGCAAGGTTGCACTGCTCAAGTTTGCACCTTTCAAGTTTGCACTGCTTAAGTCTGCATGTTTCAAGTTTGCACTGCTCAAGTCTGCATGTTTCAAGTTTGCACCGAACAAGTTTGCACCGAACAAGTTTACACCGCGCAAGTTTGCACCGAACAAGTTTACACCGCGCAAGTTTGCACCTCTCAAGTTTGCGCTGCTCAATTCCACATATCTCAATTCCGCACTGCTCAAGTCTGCTTGTCTCAAGTCGGCATGTGTCAAGTCGGCATGTGTCAAGTCTGCTTGTCTCAAGTCTGCACCGCGCAAGTCTTCACCTCTCAGGCATATATTGCCGGGGGCGGCGATTATCTTTTCAAGTTCCGCCTGTGTCATTTTCATTTTTTAGCCCCTCGTTTAATGGTGGCCGCTACTTCTTTACCGACGACAACCCCGGTGTATAGGCCGAGCGTGAAAATTAGACCGTTGGCAAACAGTGGGTGAAGTTGGAACATGTTAGCCAGAATGGACAGGCTGAACGATGCGATAAGAACATATAAAGGTGCAAGTAGTGTGTGTTTAAGTTTCATAATATATCTCTCTGGTGTTGGTGGTTAAAAAATTTGGGCCGCGGTTTCTTTCAAGATGATCTCAGTATGTCGACCATCGAACACCACGCGCACAACTTCAGACCCGCGCACCATTTCAAGGTTTGTCGGGTGAGGTTCGCGGGCGTGGAAGAAACCTTCTTTAATAAGGAGGGCGCGAACAGTTCGGACGCAGTCCCAACTTTCACGGATAGAAAAAGGGTGGTAGTTGTTCAGTTGGCGGGTGAGCTTAACTTTTAATTTGATGGTGTCCGCGCATTGAAAAATGTTCATTGTTTTGCCCTCATAAATGTTTGTCCACTAAAACGATAAAAACGGCGTCTTCCCATGGGGTTTTGCTGGTGGATTTTACCCCCTCAAAAAGAGGTGAAATTCTACCCCATTATGGGCTGCTTTTATAGGCCGTTTGCCTCGTTTTTTACGCTTTTAGTATAGACCCTTCGCAAGAGGTGTCAATAAAATATCTGCAAATAAAAGTTTTAAATTTTTGGTGGGCTTGGTGGGCAGGAGATCGGATTCCGTAAATTCCTAAAACGGGTAATTTACGGAATCCGATCTGTGGTTAACAAGTTTTACATTTGTACCACTACAAGGTATTTTTATGAGTCCAGCTACAGGCCCCGCCGCTAGCGGGCTGGAAAAATTGTGCCCTCATAAACGCTAACTTTCTACTCTTGTATATTGAAAAAAAAAAATTATACTAAAAACGTAAACGAAAAAAAAATTACAATATAAAGGAACGAAAAGTTACTGTCTATGAGTCCATGAGGGCACGTTTTAAAATTGGGTACTATTTTTAGGCATTTTTAAGGGGTATTTTTGACAAGTTTTTAAGGGGTATTTTTGACCGGGTTTTTGAGGGCTAAATATTGGCAGAATTGGCGGGTTTTTATGATGCAGTTTTTGGGGCCGATTTTGTGCAGTTTTGGAGATAAAAACTTAAGAATTGAAAAAATGCCCCCCTTAAAAAGTTTTCAATTTATTTCAATTTTATACTTTACTAAATCCGTAAATAATACTATATTTAAAACTCAAACAACAAACCGGGCAAATCAAATGCAAACTATCACTTCAATATCTAAACTTCGCGCATCAATGCTAACTAATGGCCTAGTTAAATTTGAAACCCGCGGCGTGGTCACTACCGGAAATACTAACGGGTTCCGTGGGAAGGTTTTCAGAGGCAAAGACATTATCATTCGCAAAAACCTTGATGGCTCTTACCTTTTCGCAATCAAAGAGCGTGAGACCGGGGCAATCGCTAAGATATCAACATTTACCACAATAGCGGCCCTTAAAGACCACTGGAATCGATAGCCTCGAAAACCCTGTCATTTAATACCTGACAGGGTTTTTACCCCTTCATAAGCCCCACTTATCAACCCCTGCCCTCACATAAGAAAACATCATGTAAAATTATCAGTATCCACCTTTACTAAATCCGTAAAAGGGTTATACTCATAACTCAATCAACAAATCAACCGGGACATTAAACCCATGAAAATGACACAGGCAGAACTTGACAAGATAATCGCAGCGGGCCATGTAGACTTGCGCCGTGCAGACTTGCGCCGTGCAGACTTGCGCCATGTAGACTTGCGCCGTGCAGACTTGCGCGATGCAGACTTGCGCCGTGCAGACTTGCGCGGTGCAGACTTGAGCCATGCAAAATTGCGCGGTGCAAACTTGATCGATGCAAACTTGAGACACGCATACTTGATACACGCAGAATTAAACGAGGCAGACTTAGGATTTGCGGACTTGAGGGGTGCAAACTTGAGGGGTGCAAACTTGAGATATGCAGAATTAAGCGAGGCAAACTTGAGCAGAGCAGACTTGCAGTACTCAATGGGGGATGGGCGTCGTATAAAAACTCTACACTGTGGAATGTATCACGTCGTTATGTGGGATGATTGCATGGCTATCGGATGCACTAGCAAGAGCGTTGATGAATGGCTAGGTCTCAGTGAAGATGATATCCACCGCATTGACCGCTACGCGGTAAAGTGGGCGAAAACTTGGAAACCAATTCTAGAAATGATTTTAAAAGCAGAGGTGTGATATGTGTATTATCAGAACAGGCGAAATTGAAACGATGGCGCAGCAGTTAATCAGAGAGTACGGCAGCAATATCGATGGATTATTAGAAGATGCGAAGTATTCGAGTATTCACCATTCGACCCGGAGGTGGGGCAAATTTCACGACTTCATTTTCGAAGACCATAGCAAGCTGGTGGTCGGGTTTAACGGCGCACATGATGACGGCATGGCAACGGATGCGGATATTCATAAACTGGGCATGGGGGTAGAAGCATGAGTATTACAACTTTAGAAATACGCAAAGGGGATATCCTGAACGTCGAAGGTATGCTCGTTCGGGCGGCATCAATCCGCGAGATATGCGGCCTTTATCGCCTAACGATTTTTAATATCCAGTGTGATGTTATTGACGAGTTAGGCACGGAACATGAATCACACATGTTCGACGATAGTGAGCGCTCAACGTTAACCATCCAAGGCAATAAACACACGCTTTGGGAATTAGTCAGCAGAATGGGAGAATAGTCATGGACTTTGAATCTTATTTCATTATTGCAATAATCGCCTTACTAGTTATCCCGGCGGTGTTTCAAGAAATCGTACTCGATAATAAGCCGATAAAGCTCAAGCATTACCCTAAGATGGTGGTTTACTCTAACATATGTTTTGCACTGGTGGCCGTTGCATTCACTTTCGGGGTCGCCGTGTGCGGCCTCCTAATCGTCTGTATCAATCATCTAGCGTTTGATGGGCCTTCGGTCGAGTTAATCGCTAAAACGCTATTCTGGCAGCTTTAGGGCTGCTTTTTGCTATAATTAAACACTAAACGTATGAGGTCACAGCCATGAAAAATTATAAGCTATCCGAATCTAGTAAGAAAAACCTTGCAACGTGTAACCTGTGCATAGTCGACGCGGTGGAGTATGCCTTGCAATTTGTAGACATTGGCGTGGTGTGCGGTCATCGCCCTATAAGCGTGCAAATGTCACTGATGGAACAGGGCCTAACTAAAACATTAGATTCAAAACACTGCAGACTACCGAGCCACGCGGTCGATCTTATGATATACGTTGCGGGGTTTGGATATGTTACCGAGAAAACAGACCCGGAGAAGTACCGCCAATATTACGGACGTTTGGCGGGCATACTTGAAACGTATTGCCACCACCACGGTTTGCACTTCAGATGGGGCGGCGATTGGGACAAGGACGACAGTTTCAATGATCAGTCGTTTGATGACCTAGTACATTTTGAAATTTACCCATAGACATAAAAAAAACCCCCGGCCAGATGCAACAAAGGTCGGGGGTAAAAGCAGAAATATCAAGAGAGATATTTTAAACATTCGAGGGCACGAACGTTAAATGTTATTATCAGGTATAAACTAATTTAATGCAAGTGAGAAGGATAAAAAATAATGGCCGCCTCGTATAAATATCAAACCCACTTCCCGGACATGGCCTACCGTCTGACCCTCGCCGGGTATTCTACCACAGATCTAGCCAAAGCCTTTGATGTGTCCATTCAGTCAATTTGTTACTGGTTAAAAACATACCCGGAGTTTAAAGCAGCCGTACACGCCGCCCGCCACGAATCTAATGCCGAGGTAGTGGCCGCCCTGTATAAATCTTGTGTGGGGTTTTCCCGCAAGGTTACGAAGGAGATATCAACGGTCGACGGCGTGCAACAGGTAGAAGAAGAAAAGTTCTTCGCGCCACACATAGGGGCCATTAAATACTTTCTTAATAACCGTTGCCCGGACAAGTGGAGCGAGCGGCAAGAGTTAGAGCTATCCGGCGGAGGGGTTAGTTTTAACCTCGATTTTACTGGTAAAGGCCAGCCGAAAAACAATGGAGAAGATACCCCCGAAGATGCAGAAAACATGGACTTTCTAGACTAACGTGTTAAAATTTATATAAACCGTAAACCAACATAGAGGGCCGCAACATGGGACACCATTTTAACTGTCATTGTGCAGAGCGACAGAAACCACTATTGGAACGCAAATGGGAAATTCTGCAGTACAAGTGGAATTCAGGCGCGTTTGTTAAAGGCGATGGGGAACCGTCGGATTATTCCACCATAGTTTGCCATTCGTGCGACCGGGTGGGCAGAACTAAAGCGGCGTATATCGACCGCTTATTTGTAAATCAAAAGCAAGCAGAGGGCGAAACATTATGATCCAGCAAAACCTATTAAGTGACAAGCCGATGACCGATGCAGAGCTGCTAGAGTTCTGCAAAAATGAGTACGAGCGGGCTTGTGAAACGCTCAGCAATGCTAAAATCGCAGTGAAAGAAGAACAGTTATTCTTATGTGATTGTGTTCAAATCCGGCTAGAATTTCAAAACTCCACCAGCTTTCAAGAGTTCGACTATGAAGCGAATCTCGCGGATCTGCAGACGGACGAAAACGAAGCAATGAAAGCGCTATGCGAAGCAATATCCGACTGTATCGAGGCGGAACGTATAAAAGAAACGGCGCTTGAACAATACGAAACTTTAAAAGCTAATCAGAAGGAATAGCCTTTGTTCACTGTAAATTATGCGGCTGGCCCTACCGGGGCCGCCCTTCACAGAAGTAAAAAAGTTGTACGGGGTTTCATGGGGCCAGTGGGGAACGGTAAATCTGTAACCTGCATAATGGAAATGCTAAGGATGGCGCAGGCCCAGAAACCAAATGTAAACGGTGTTCGAAAAACCCGGTGGGTTATAATCAGGAATACCAACGAGCAGTTAAGAACGACCACCCTAAACACATGGAAGCAATGGATCCCTGAAATCATATCGCCCGTTGTCACCCACCCCATGATACGCACTACCCTTGTGCAAGAAATCAAGCAAGACGGCACAAGCATTGAAATGGAGGTCTACTTCATTGCACTTGACCGCCCGGATGATGTTAAAAAGCTTTTATCTTTGGAAGTGACAGGGATATTTATCAATGAGGCCCGCGAAATCCCTTACGCAGTTGTTAAAGCAGCGCGGGAACGCATAGGCCGATACCCGGCACAAGTTGACGGCTATGTCGATGACAAAGAGAAAGAATACAAAGCGCCACGCGGCCCCCGGGGTGAGCTTAAACCCTGTACGCGTAAAGCCCTGCTAATGGACACGAACCCACCAGACGACGAACACTGGTGGTATCAATTGGCGGAACTCGGATACCTTAAAACCGCAGAGAATACACAAAAAGCCAAGAAGGAAACGGAACGTATTTTCGACTTTTTCCGGGGGCCTGCCCCACTAATCAAAGATAAGAATGGGGATTATCAACCTAACCCACTGGCTGAGAACATCGCTTATCTTGATGGCGGATACCAATACTATCTTGATATGATAGCAGGTAACACTGAAGATCATATCAATGTGCAAGTTCTAGGCAACTATGGCACAATCAAACAGGGCAAGCCTGTATATCCTGAGTACAACGATACAATGCACTGCCCACCAAAACACTTTTTACCTGATCCAAGCTTGCCTATATGTCTAGGGTGGGACTTTGGCCTAACCCCGGCATGTGTCATCGGGCAGATGACATCGACGGGTCAAGTGCGTGTACTTAGCGAATTATGTTCCGAGGACATGGGGGTCTATCAGTTTGCCCGGGATGTCGTTAAGCCATACCTAGCCCGATGTTTTAAAGGGTACTCAATCGGGTTCAGCTACGGCGACCCGGCGGGCAACAACAAAGGCGAGGGCCGGGGTGAATCTGCCATCGGAATATTAAATGATGACGTTGAAATCGAAGGGCAAGAGCCACTAAACATGGGCTTTACTACTGAAAAATGCCCCAATATCGGCAACAACGACATAACGAAACGCCTTAATTCTGTTATATCATTTCTAACCCGGCTAGTGAATGGATCCCCCGCGTTCATGCTAGACAAGCGGTGTGCAATGTTGCGTAAAGGATTCAACGGGGGCTATTGTTATAAAAGGGTCAACGTTGTGGGGATAGATGAAAAGTACCGCGACAAACCAGACAAAGATAAATACTCGCACCCACATGACGCCCTACAATACCTTATGGTGGGTTTCGCTGGTGGTTTCGTTAAAGACGACTCTATCGAGCAGGACGAATGGGAACGCGACTACAAAGACACTAACGCATTAGGATATTAAACCATGAGCTTAAGCAAACTATTAGACTTCATACGTAAACCGAACATTTCTGAAGAAATCGACCAAGACGTCAAAGACCGCCTAGCGCGGTTTGTTGTTGAATGCCACACCGAAGAAGTCGAAAGCATGTCCGAATGGTCAGAGTTCATCGAAAAAGGGGTAGAGATAGCAAAACAGGAATTGACAGCGCGGTCGTATCCTTGGGATGGCGCAGCCAACTTTAAAAGCCCTATTCCTTTGGAGGCGGTCACTTTGTTTGGGGATCGCGCAACGACTGAGATTCTAAGGGACGGGGACCTAGTCAAGTCCCGCATAACTGGAAAAGAAACACCCGAGAAAAAGGCAAGAGCTGACCGGGTCATGGGCTACATGAATTATCAGTTTAATACTGAGCTTGAAAACTGGCGCGACCAACAAAGCGGATTGTTTTACACACTAGCGGCCTATGGCGTGGTGTTTAAGAAGACATTCTTTGACGGGTCAAAAGGTCATAACGTGTCGGAGTCGATAACATATCCCAATTTCTCGGTGAATCAATCATGCGGTAAAGGAGACAGCCTTGAGGCGTTCACCCACATTCTCCGATATACTCGAAACGACATCGAAGAACGGTTCCGCGCTAAGATATGGGAGCGCGTCGACCTGTTCAGGGCCGAAGATTCACAAGAGCATAAAGATTCAAAGATCGAATCAAAGGAACCCGAAGAATTTTTAGAGCATCATTGTAGTTTTGACCTAGACGAGGACGGCTACGCAGAACCATACGTCGTGACAGTTCACAAGGAATCGTCGCAAATCGTCCGCATAGTTGCACGCTACGAAGAAAACGACATCATTGTCATGAATGCCCTCGGGGTGGCACGAAAGCTTGAAAACGCTTTACAAGAAGCGCAAGAGCGTATCGATATGCAGCAGCAAGACGTTATGATGGCGAATCAGTTAGCGTCAGCCCAAGGTCTGCCCGAGCAAGTTCTACCCGAGCTAGACACTGAAGCGGTCATGAAAGACCTTGAACTTGTCCGCATTACCCCCATGGAAATGATCACTAAATATGGGTTTGTGCGCCCCATTGATGGGTCATACTTAGACCATGGATATTTGCATATACTAAGCGCATATGCACAAGCAGTTAACACGACAACGAATCAGCTAGTAGATTCGGGAACATTGGCAAACTTGCAAGGCGGGTTCGCCTCTAAAGATTTCAGAAACACCGGGGTAAAACTATCGGTTAAAGCCGGGGAATTCACCCCTTTAAAAGGTGTTACCGCCCAACAACTGCAGACGGGCCTTTTTCCCTTCCCATTTAAAGAACCGTCACAAGTTCTTCTTGCCCTGAATGAGCAGACCAAGAACGAAGCGCGGGGGATGACTTCAGTCATCAATTTTAAAGA
The DNA here is from genome assembly GCA_002712765.1 of Cytophagaceae bacterium. GTDB lineage: Bacteria > Bacteroidota > Bacteroidia > Flavobacteriales > Flavobacteriaceae > Dokdonia. Next base: position 31,466 of record PAUP01000083.1, read on the forward strand.
GGTTATGGGGCCGAATGCGCCAGCCACAACAACCCTCGCACTGTTACAAGAAAACATGATCCCCACGTCAGCTTTAATGACTCGGATCTTGACGGCCATGTCGTCCGAGTTCCGAAAAATGTTCAACCTTAACCGTAAATACATAGACCCGTTTACCTATCGCCAAGTGTTAGACGATTTTGAGGCAAGCTTCGAAGCTGATTTCTCGCAGACTGACATTGATATCGTACCCACTGCAAATGCACAAATGACGTCACAGATGCAGCGTTTGCAAATGTCAGCGGTATTACTTGAGCAGTTGCCCGCCATCATGCAAACCGGGGGCGACCCTAAACCCATCATGTCGCAGTTCATTGATAACATAGATTCAGAATTAACGGATCTAGTGTACCCGGCAGATGGTGAGCTAAGCCCTGAACAGCAGCAATTACAGCAGCAACAACAGGAAATGGCCGAAATGCAAAACCAGCTACTTGAGAAACAAAACCAGCTACAAGAGCAGCAAATAATGCTGGCTAAGCAAGACCTAGACCGCAAAGACCGCGAGGCAGAGGCAAAAGCAGCTAAAACCATGAAAGAAATTGAGAAGATGAACACTGAAATGGTGTTAAATCTAGAAAAGGCAGAGTCAGAGGATGTAAAAAATCAAATAGAGAACTATACTAAGCAGGTTCAAGCCTTAGTACAGGGCTTGGGCGCTTTAAACAATATGAACAACCAATAGTTAAGGAGTGTAAGACATGCACGACCCTATCAATATTAACAAGCAGATTGCAGAGCTTGAAGAAAAAAACCGCAATAACCCCGTATCAATGGAAAACTTCGATTACTGGCGACGTAACCCTGTCACCAAGCGTTTTTTCAGAGACCTAGCCATTCTAATGCACGATTTAAACACCCAACCTTCAGCGGACACCGTGGAAGCTTTAGCGCTCCACACGGCGGGCCGTATTGCCGTTAATGACTTGGTGGAATTGTTAAATGAGTGGGAACCCAAAGAACTAGAGGGAGTATTTGAACGATGAAACCATGCGGATATTATGTACTGGTTAAGGTTGAGGAAGTTGAAGTAAAATCGGCTTCTGGCATCATTATCCAAACCCGAGAAGGGGCGGAACGGGAATTCACCGGGCAATGTATCGGTCAAGTGCAATCGTTTGGCCCCCTAGCTTTTAAAGGCTTGGCGGGTGGCAAATGTAAAACCCCTAAAGATTGGGGGGTAGAAGTTGGCGACATGGTGGAATTTAACCGATATGACGGCAAAGTCCCCCACGCGGAGGGGTTCAGTAATTACCGATTGATACAAGATGAACATATATGGGCGGTTATCAAAAAAGGTGATTGTTCTAAAAAACTTCATATTCATGACGAAAACGCATAAAAAGTGCCCACCTAAAAACGGGACAAAATTTTATGAGTCCAGCTACAGCCCTTTAGGTATGCGGGCTGCAAATTTTGTGGACTCATAGACACCATTTTTTAACTCTTATATATTGGGATTTTTTTTTACACATAACGTACATATAAAAAAAATATTATATATAGGGGAGAAATAAAGCGCGTTTTACGCGTCCATGAGTCCACAAGGGCAATGTTTAAGAAAATAGACAAAAGGTGATAATATGGCAGATGGTAAAGACACGACCACCCAAGAAGAACAAAACGAAAACATGGCAGATTTTGATCTGCAAGATTTTATAAACTCCGACCCGGATAATGATGTCATCGAAGGGGAAGTCGAAGAAGTGGTCGACGACAACGACGACAACGTCGATGAGCTGGACGACGACAATGTCGATGAGCTGGACGACGACCCCGAGGTCGACCCTGAAATCGAGAAGGCCCGCGCAGGCGGCCACGTCAGCAAAGATGAATGGGTTGCGCAAGGTAAAGACCCCGACGATTGGGTGAGCGCTCGACGGTTCAATGAACGCGGCAGCATGATCGATACAATCAAAAACCTACAAGAGCAGACCAAAACTTTTGACAAACGACTAGAAAACGTTAACACCCTTGCGATGCTCCAATTGCAGCAGGTGCAAACACAGCTTGCATCCCTTGAGCAAGAAAAGCGCGAAGCTATCGAAATGGGGGACGTTGAACTAGTTGATCAGCTACAAAACCAAATCAACAACGGGCAAGGTACGGTAAACATATTAAATAATCAGATACAGTCTGAACAGAAACCGCAGGGGGTCCCATCTGATGTCGTGCAACTCGAAACTGAGTGGAACAGTCGTAATCCTTGGATCAACACCACCGACCCAACTAACCCGGATTTTGGTAAAGCTCATTTTGCTCAAGGGCTATACGCCAATTTACTCAACCAAGGTGTCGCCCCTGCAAATGCTTTGCAACAGGTCGATCGTACCGTCCTTGAGAAATTCCCACCAGTTAACCCCCGCCGCAAAGAAGCAGGGGCGGCGGACTCGTCAAAACCAAAAGGCACAGCCCCAAAAGGCGGGAAACTTTCATGGTCGGACTTATCGCACGATGAAATAAAACTTTTTAACGGGATGGCGGGGACTTGGACTAAAGAAGAATTTCTCCAAACCGTTGCAGATTCACGCAAAACTAACTAAGGGGCTAAGACATGGCGAATAACAGAGAAAGACAAGATACTAACAAAAAGATCGATCAGCAAAAAGCGGGATCGGGTCGCGCAGAACGCGGCACTGAACGGGTGCCGATGGGTTCAACCTTAAAACTATTACATCATGGGATGGACCCAAATTATCATTATCGTTGGATGTCTGCAGCGGACGGCCGCCTAGAACAAGCGCAAGGTGCATGGTATGAATTTGTTCTTGATGAAGCCGGAAACAAGAAGAAACGCACCAAGGGCGCATCTACTTTGTATTTGATGCGCTTACCTATGGAATTCCACCAAGAAGATCAAAAGTTGAAGGAACGACGAATCATTGATACACTTAACAAGGAACAAGTTTTAGAAGATGGTGAATACTTACCAGATGATCGCCGCTCGGTACTGCAAAAAGACAACGCAGCCTCAGACGATTTCGATCCCTTGGGATAACTATTCAACTTCATAGCAAGCGGGACATGTTCCCGCCTTTTTTGGAACGGAAAAAAGAAAAAAGTTTCGTTAACAAAAAACAAATTATACTCAATTAAGAGTATTACTTATTTTTATTTAACGGAGTTATCATAATGGCTGGATTTAAACCTATTAAATCACAAGCTGGCGCAGGTTCAGAAGGTAAATTATTCACCTATGAAGTTGCCGCAGCACATGCAACCCTTTTATCCCCGGGCGACGTTGTCCGTATCACTGGCACAGCGGGCGCGGCTACAGGCGTACCACAAGCGGACGCGGCCACAGCGACGCAGTCAATCACGGGCGTTCTAGACTCGGTTGATTTTATCCTTTCGGGTGAAAACTTAACGGAAACGGGCCTACCCGCATCGACCGCAGGAACTATCAAAGTTAATGTTGATCCACAGATGCTATATGAAGTTGAAGTCGCTAACGGCCCGCTAGTCGTGGCAAATGTCGGCCTTAACGCTGATATAGTGGCGACAGCGGCGTCAAAATCTGGCGGCCTTACCGTTTCAAATATGAAGCTTAACGCCACAGGCGTAGCAACAACACAGACCCTTCCTTTCCGCATTGTTGCGTTATTGGAAGATTCGGCAGGTGTTTTAGGAAATAAGGCGCTAGTCCGTCCTAACAACATGACTTCAGGCGATGGCGCTACAGGCGTTTAATAAGGGGAACTAGACACATGTCAGGAACAATTACCACGGGCAACATGCCACGACTTTTGCAAGAAGGTCTAAATAAAATTTTCGGTGCCTCTTATAAAGAGCATATGACCGAATGGGACAAGATTTTCGACGAGCATAAAAGCTCTAAAGCGTATGAAGTTGACGCACAGCTAGAGGGCTTCGGCCTTGCCAGTGTGAAAACCGAATCGGATGATCTGGCGTTTGACTCTATCCGCCAAGGTTTCACACCTAAGTATCAACACTTAACATACGCTAAAGGCTTTATCTGTTCTAAAGAAGCGATTCAAGATGAACTATATGGCCAATTCCAAGCAAAGGCGCGACGTTTAGCGCGTTCTATGCAAGTGACAAAGGAAGTCGTCGCGGCTAACGTTTTAAACCGTGCGTTTAATTCGTCGTATACGCAAGTGGATGGCGACGGCTTAAGTTTACTTAATGCCGCCCACATCAACGGGCCGAGCGGTGGCACGTATAGCAACATTCTTTCAGTCGCGGCGGATTTAACCGAAGCGTCACTAGAAGATATGATGATCTTAATCGGTAACGCCACAGACGCCCGCGGTATCAAAATCGCTTTGATGGCGCAGCGTTTGATTGTACCAACTGATCTACAGTTCGAAGCTCAGCGCATTCTAGGCTCAGTCCTTCAGAATGACACGGCTAACAATGCGACCAATGCTTTGCGTGACATGCGAGCAATCAAAGACGGCTATGTGGTTAATCACCGCCTAACTGATCCTGATGCTTGGTTCATCAAAACGGACGCACCAGAAGGATTGAAACACTTCAGCCGTCAAGGTGTAGAATTCGGCCAAGACAACGCCTTTACTTCAGGTAATGCGCGATTCAAAGCTGATGAGCGCTACTCGTTTGGATGGTCTGACCCTCGCGGCTTATATGGCAGCGCAGGCGCTTAAGATTAAAAAGAGTAAAAAGGGGGCCTAGTGCCCCTTTTTGTTATCATGACGGAGTATACAAATGTTTGAATTCACTATAGAGGGCAAGCCCCACAGAATTAACCCGGTTGACCCTTTCGGCGATGGCAATGAATTAATCCTAAATATGGAATGGTACGACGGCCAGAAGTGGATCAGGGAGGCATACCCTTCGATATATGTCACCCAATGCGCTGACACGCCATCAACTCACGCGGCGTTTAACAAGGCAATATCAGAGATAAACGCTAAGTTAGAAACCATGTACGGCGGAGGGGCGACCATCCCGACCCGGGGTTTCGACTTATTGCGATATTTGATCGATAATAAGCTAGAATTAAAAGGTATAGAGTTAGTAAAGAAACCTTAAACGCTCTATATACCCATTAATGGCCCACATGGGCTGAATATTTTTTTTGTTAAGGGGCACATTATGCCGACACGTTTTAAAGGTGGTATCACTACCGCAGCAAAAGCCGATCCACTCGGCGAATTTATCCTCCCTGATATGACGAAAGCCCATATCTATTTTAATGACTTTGACCACTACCTAGCGGCGGATTGGACGGTCACAGAAGTTGGCGTCGCAACTCAAGCACTGACTAACGCAGACGGCGGGGTGTTACTAATCACCAACGCTGCAGCGGACGACGATTCAAGCTTTAGTCAGAAAGTAGGCGAGTCGTTCAAAGCCGAATCCGGCAAAAAAATGTGGTTTGAAGCACGTTTGAAAGTTTCAGACGCGACACAATCTGATTGGGTTGTGGGTCTGCAAATCACGGACACCACGCCGCTTGATGTCACTGACGGGATCTATTTCCAAAAGGATGATGGCGACACCAATATTGACTTCCATGTCGAGAAAAACAACACAGCGACGTCTAGCGCGGCCATTGGCACTAATGCCGATGATACTTATGTGCGTGTGTCATTCTATTACAATGGCGTAGATGAAGTCGTTGCCTTTGTTGATGGCGTCCGCAAAGCGTCAGTCGCGGTCACAAACCTACCAGATGACGAGGAACTTACTGTCAGTTTCGGTATTCAGAACGGCGAGGCAGTGGCTAAAACAATGTCAGTCGATTATATCTTGGCCGCAAAGGAGCGTTAATAATGAAATATCGAATCACGGCCAATGATGACAAAAAAACGGCTAAAGATTTCCCTTTTGTGATCGTCCTTGACCCTGAAGGGGCCGCGGAGATAATGGGGAAAGCGTCAAGTATCATTGAAGCGCTCATGGTGCTTCGGTCTATTTTAAAGGGGTAATGTATGCCTGAAGGTTCACGAAGTTTAGGCATGAATATCCCCCATAGGGATTTTTTGCTTGATGTGATCATGGGCCGCATGGAGGGGTACACTCCGGCTTTTGCCGTCGGTGTCACCCCCAACCTAGACGCGGTTGATGGAACGGTAACACTATGGGATGGTGCGGACTATGGCGCAGCGGGCGGAGGCATAGTTGTCCCGTTAACCGTTGGGACTAACCTATACATATCAAGTTCAAGCGCGGCGGATACCGCGGTCACGGTACTAGTCGAAGGGCTAGACGCTAATCATGTCGAGCAAGTCTTAACAGTAGCGGTAAATGGTCAAACCCAAGTATTGATAGGTAATTTCATTCACGTTCAAGTTGCGACGGTTGTTGCAGGGAACCCGGCGGGGGATCTGTATATTGCCACATCCACGGCATTAACCGGGGGAGTTCCTAACACAAAAACCACAATAAAAAGTAAAGTCATACAGGGTAAAAACATTACCCATAATTGCTTTTATATGGTTCCGGCGGGCAAGGGTGCGATTATTATGAGCATACGCGGCAGCACGAACAGCAATAGGGATGCACTAGTTACCACACATTTAACATATTTAAATCAGCCAAAAGTTGAGTTTATCAGCTACGACATAGCGTCATGGGTTCAGTGGGGATCACCGACACCCATAGCAACGAGGGACGCAGCAGGGAACCGATTTATAATCATCCCCGAAAAGTCGTTTTTAGAGTACCGAGTATCTGTAGAAGATAATAACACCCGGACTTTTTTCAGCTTTGATATGGTCTTAGTTGATAACCAACAATTTAACATTGCAGAGGTCTAACACATGGGACGCAGAACAGTTACAAAGCCAACAACCGACCCGGTTCAATTTGTGATGAATCACAAAGGCACACATTCATACGCCGCGACAATTTTAAACCTGACAGGGGCCAATATCACCGTGACCGTGACAAACCAAGATATACAAAGCACAACCAGCCCGACATATGCAGCGCCCGCGGCGGGGGCTTTAGTAATATCAGCTAACACAATGGGGTCGATTAATGTGCCATATGAAGCCATGAATTTAGCGGGTACTGGCACAGGCACCATTGAGATCGTCGAGGTGGGCTAGGATGAAACAGCGGATCGGAAAAAATAGATACGTCGCGGGTGACTATTTAGTGAAAAGCGACAGGTCAGGCCGCGTCTTTTTGCGTTCTCAAATGCGCAAAACATGGGACGGTCTGCTTGTCCATCATTCGGAGTGGGAACCAAAGCACCCACAACAAGAATTAAGGGTTATTCAAGAACAGAATATTGTAGATGAAACCCGCGTAGAATCGGACAACGACGCCGATTTATTACAAAAAGTTGGGAGCGTTGACGAACTATGACCAGAACCGCCGTTTTAAATTCAACAGCTATCGAGCTGATAACCGATGCCCTCGACATATTGACTGTTGCGGACGCAAATCAGCCACTTTCAGCAGAAGACCAAGCAACAGGGCTACGCGTGTTTAACCAAATGATTAAACTTTGGCAGGCGCAAGGCAAACACCTATGGTCTCTCACAGAAGCAGTTATCCCGCTAGAAAAAGGGGTTAACGCGTACACACTAGGCCCGGGCGGGTCAAATGTTGCGAACCTGTCTGATTTCATAAGCACAACATTGGCCGCTGATGCCGCAATGTCCGCAACAACTATCACACTCTCGTCAGTTGCGGGTATGCTTGGCGCGGCTAACACCCTAGCCAGTGACCCCGCTGACTCGACAACGGGATGGGCCACCACAGGCTCGACTATCGCGTCAGATGGGGACATTTTAACACTCACTAACAGCGGCGCGGCTTCAGGGTATGCGGATTACACGCTAACCACTGAGTTCGGCGAAACATATATCGTGGATTTCGAATACACGCTAGGCACTTCCGCTGGGGCCACGTTCAGCATAGAAGACACCATCGACGCCGCTACACTGGCAACCTTGAACCTGACGGCCACCGCATCGGGCCAACTTGAATTTACCGCCACGCAGAACAGCCACGCGCTAAGATTCAAAAATGATTCAACGACAGTCAGCGAAGATTCGCTCATATACTCAATTTCGTTCAAAGTGAAAGATTCAGGCGACAAAATCGGGG
>PAUP01000084.1 GCA_002712765.1 Cytophagaceae bacterium
GTATAAAGTTATAGATCGCTAACCAAGAAAAAACAAGAGCGAAAAGCATAAAAAGGGTGTTCATCCCATATCCACCAACGATAAAAAGTGGCTTTTTGGGGATAGATCATGGCGGTAAATAGTTGACCTACTCCCCCTACAATGATGAGCCAATGTGGGATACTTGCAGTCATATATATAAAGATTGGGAGTTGATGTGTACAATATAAGTGTAGTACATCGCTAGAGGAACTACAGGGACCATCCATAGCCAAGAGCTCAAACAAAGCAGCGCAAATAGTACTAGCCCGCCTGCGTATAATTGATAATCAACACGATTGGGATAAAGGATAAAAAGAAGTATACCAGTACTGGCTTGAAAGACGCCCAAAACCAGCAATAAAGTAAAAAAGACAAGCTTAAATACAGGGTAAAAGGGAGTACAAAGACCCGACAAAACCACTAGCGCTATAAGAAACGTATTAAAATGACGTAACATATTCATAACATATATTTTTAAAGTTTCAGAAAATAATGAAACATATAATTAAATTTTTTTAACTCATTAATTTAAAGATCGTCTTGGTGATCCAGTTCTCTTTTTGAGCTGTAATTTTTTCCAACATATTATCGGCACGTGATACAAAGTCGTAAAGCTCTGCCGTTTTTGCTTTAAAATGTGCGGCTTGTTGATGGTCTTCTGTAGCGATATCGCTCACTTCCTTCAATACGCGGATAGTGGGTTTAATCTCACGCTTGCTGCGTTCTTTTGCAATTTTACGCGCCAGCTCATCCAGATTCCCTTCGGCGGCAAAGTACTCTCTGCGCTCGCCAGGTTTATACTCTTTATAAACAATACCCCAATCTATCAAGGCTCTGAGGTTCATGCTTGCATTACCTCTAGAAATGTGAAGCTCTTCCATAATATCTTCCATGCTCAACACCTCGGCAGACACCATGAGTAAAGCGTGAATCTGTGCCATGGTCTTATTGATCCCCCACTGAGATCCCAAGGAGCCCCAGGTTTGTATAAATTTATTTTTGGCTTCTACATATTCCATGAAGTAAAGGTACTGAAAATTTTTAAACTTTCAGTACTTATTGAAAGTTTTGGTAAGGATCTAGCACTTTGTAAGAAAAAACAGAGGGATCTTTGAATGCTTTCGCGAAAGCGCGGTATCTAAAACCCGTAGCAAGTTTGCGGAAAACCCGTAGTTGTATATGCTTAGAAATGAATAGCTTTAACCTGTATTGCATTTTCCCCATGTTATGAGTGCAGTACCCCCTAAACCCCTAAGCAATGAGATATACTTACGTTATTATAGACGATAATCCCGCCTCGGCAAACGCGATTCACTTAGCTCTTGAATCGCATTCCGATTTTCAATGTGTTGGCGTCGCTGCTAGTGAGCGTTCGGCATTGGATTTGATTCTAGAATTTAATCCGGCCTTGGTTTTTTGGAATATGGAAATTGCGGCTTCCAATTCTGATTTGGCCGCCTTTAGCATGATTAATGAAATCAATAAGTTAGTAGAGCAAACGCCAGCGTATGTTTTGATAGCTAAGACAAGAGCCTATGCAATAGAAGGTATACGCCACCAGGTTTTAGATTATATTTTGGAAGAAGACTTAGGTAAATATTCGGTTCAGCGTACCATTATGAGTTTTCGAAAAAGGCACAAAGCGCTAAACCCGTCTACCTTATGTCTTAAATCCTACGGCGATTATAAATTCTTAGATACCGATGAGGTACTCTTTTTAAAAGCCGACAATAACACTACAGACTTTATCTGTGCCGATGGTTCTAAGATAAGCGCCTTTAAAAGTTTAAAGTATTTTCAAGATACACTCCCAAATCATTTTGTACGCGTTCACAATAGTTATATCGTGAATAGCCGATATATTTCTCGTATTCATTTTGGTAAATCACATTGCATGATGACGCATTGTGATTATGCTGTTCCTTTTTCCAAATCTTACCGAGATCAGGTAGAAGGAATAAAAAATACGCTCACTACACAGAGTATGGTAATTGGCTAAGACTAAAATAGGTTTAAGTACCTCTATTTGGTAGGTATCTACAAGCAGCCGCTTATATTCTACCAAATACGTCCAGAATTACCTCTAGTAAGCGACTTGTCTTAGTAATTTTACATCGTTTTAAAACAAGAACCAAAAGGTTCGAAGATCTTCATCTCGCGGCCAAGCGCTTTGCAGTAATGCAAATGGGTTTGACCAAACCATTCAACACTAAACTTAAACTCAATCATTGCGCATGTATTTGCGTGATACTAACCCCTCAATCTAAGATTTATCTATTATGAAAAATTTCAAAAACACCCTCGTAGTAATCGCATGTTCAATTTTTGTTATGTCCTGTGCCCCAGACAGTATAGACGAAACCATAGCAGAAGCACAATTGACCTTGGAAATGGAGCAGGACATCACACTCGAAGATGAGGATAGCATATTAGATGCGCAACAAGAAACCAGATCAGAAGACGAAGATGACATGCCTGGAGACCCAGATTCAAGAAAATCTGAAGACGAAGATGACATGCCTGGAGATCCAAACACCAAGGATTCTGAAGATGAAGATGACATGCCCGGAGATCCAAACACTAAGGATTCTGAAGATGAAGATGATATGCCTGGAGATCCTAACAATAAATACTCAGAAGATGAAGACGATATGCCAGGCGACCCAAATAATGGTAAGAAATAACACTACACTTTCCCTTTGACAAATACTATTTATGCTGAGATTGGCAATATAGTAGGAGTACATATAAAAGAGATATCTCATTCGCTTTATTGCCGGATGAGATATCTCTTTGTGTTTAGTATATTAGTTATATAATTAAAGCATCCCAAGCCTACCCTGACTTATGTTTATCAAAAACGTCCATTCTTTTAAAACTGTCTTTTGTGTGCTCCTAGCATGGCTTACGATCCAATGCACAGAAAACCCGGAGGCCAACGATCTTGCCCAAACAAACAATCAGGATAGTATACTATTGGCGTTGGGTGCTGGCCCTGAGGCCAATCTCGATCCAGCCTCTGAAATCGAGGTTCTCAAACAAGCAAAGAGCAGCTTAGATGATCAAAAGCGAAACGGGCCTGCATTAGAATCTTATGCTGCGATTGGATCTAGATTGTATCGTCTAAAGGCCTATGACGATTTTTTAAAGCTCACCAATGAGTTACAACAAAAGGCGCAACAAACAAAGGATACACTTATATTGGCTAATACGTATTACGACAAAGCCAATTACTTTTACTTTATCAAAAGAGCTATTGACAGCGCGTATTCCAATTATTATAACGCTCAGAAATTATTCTCTAAAACACCAGCCAAGGTCAATGCCGGTAAAGCCTTGCTTTCTATGGCTATTATCCAAAAAAATGAACGCGACTATGTGGGTAGTGAAGAGAGCTCTATTAAAGCCATACCTTATTTTGACCAAAATACCGATCAACGCTTTTTATCATCGGTGTATAATAATCTGGGTATTATCGCCAAAGAGATTGGCCAGTATGACCGGGCTATTGCGTATCACAAAAAGGCCTTAGATTACAGAAAGGAAGTCAAAGATTACAAAATGCTTGAGGTGAGTTCTTTGAGTAATATTGGTGTAGTCTACACCTATAAAAAGCAGTACGACGAGGCTGTTTCCTACTATGAGATGGGATTGGCCTACGATAGTTTGGCCCAGAAACGTCCTAAAACATATGCGCGATTATTAGATAATTTGGCCTATGCCCAATTTAAATCGGGTATAGACACTGGATTTCCTGAGGCATTTCGCCAGCCTTTGCAGATTAGAAAGTCAGAAAATGACAGATTGGGTCAAATCACAAGTCATTTGCATTTGTCTGAGTTTTTTAAGTTCAAAGACCAACCAGATAGTTCGCTTTTTCATGCCAACAAGGCCTATGCCTTGGCTCAAAAATCGAAATACAATAAAGGCGTACTTCAGTCTTTGTCGTATCTCACCGAACTGGCTCCCAATGAGCAGGCTAGAGCTTTCGCGAAAAGACATATTGCGATATCAGATAGTTTACTTCAAGTTGAGCGTAGCTATCAGGATCAATTTGCCCGCACGAGATATGAGACCGATACTCTAGAGAATGAAAAAGAGGCGGCCACACAACGAATCCGAATGCTCACTTTGGTATTGCTGGGCGCTTTAATAGCGTTGTTGATTGGATATATTGTCATCCAACAAAAAATCAATAAGACCAAAATGAAGTTTCAGGACGAGCAACAGCGCGCCAGTGACGAGATTACCAATTTAATGATGGGGCAACACGCCAAGTTAGAAGAAGGTAAGCAATTAGAAAAACATCGTATTTCTGAAGAATTGCACGATGGTGTCCTAGCTCGATTGTTTGGGATACGTCTTAATTTAGACAGTCTTAATGCGAGTGATGACGATGAGGCTGTAGCGACCAGAGCCAAATACCTCGAAGACCTAAAAGACTTAGGAAGAGAAATTAGAACAATTTCTCACGAGCTTAATGCCCAGACTTTTGACTCACAAATGCTTTATGTTGATGTGGTCGAAAAAATGATAGAAGAGCAGTGTGCTGGATTGTCTTATACCTTTGAGGCCGACCCTGACATTGCCTGGAGTGAAGTGTCTAACGCCACTAAGGCACATATGTACCGCATCATCCAAGAAGGGATTCAAAATGTGCACAAACACGCAGACGCCTCTCAAGTAAGCATTAGTTTTGAAAAGCAGGAAGATGGTCAGATTGAACTTTCACTTACCGATAACGGCAAGGGAATGGCAGTTCTCACCGCCAAAAAAGGAATTGGATTAAAGAATATTGCGGCGCGTGTCGACAAAATTAATGGTTCTCTTCACTTAGACAGTACTTTAGGTGCAGGAACACGTTTAAGCGTGCATTTTAACTAAAGGATACCAATTTTTTTACCTATTTTTAAAGGAATAGGAGCAATAGTATTATTTGGGAATCCTTATTTTACCTTTATGAAAAAAGAATTACGCATCTTATTGGTTGATGATCATCCTATCATAATTGAGGGGTATAAGAATGCATTGGTTTCTCACTATAAAAAGGAGTATGAGATTGAAACTGACGTAGCTCATAATTGTGATGACGCAATTTCCTTTATCAAAAGACGGCACGATACCTCTTATGACATTGGTTTAATAGATATTAATCTACCTCCATCATCTGATGGTGTTCATAATTCTGGAGAGGATATCGCTCAGTTTATGAAAAAACATCACCCTAACGCCAAGGTGATTATATTGACGATGCATGATGAAAGCAGTAGATTACATCATATCTTAGAACATGTAAACCCTGAGGGTTTTTTGATAAAGAGTGACCTCTCATCTTCAGAATTGGTTTTGGCCTTTGAACAAGTCTTACAGGGTAAAACCTATTACAGTAGCGCGGTAAATGTTCACTTGCGTAAAATGGTTCTCAATGACGTTAGATTAGACAAAAAGAATCTCCAAATTCTCTATCATCTCTCCAGAGGAGTACGTACTAAAAATCTTGGCGATCACGTCAATTTATCATTAAGTGCGATTGAGAAACGCAAAACCTACCTCAAAGAGGTTTTTGACATCAAATCTGCCGATGATGAGCAGTTAATTGGCGAAGCTAGAAAACGCGGTTTTATTTGATTCCCGCTATTGCGAAAACTGTATTAGGAACCTTTCCGACCTCATCTTAACTCCTGCTATTTAATCAATTGACTTTTAGTCTTTTAGGCTAACCATACAAAATGTACGGTTTTCCCGTAAAAAGAATGAGGGTTTCCCCTCGGACACTTCTAATGATTCGATTTAAATTTGAATTATAACAACTAGACATTCATCTGGCAGTTATTATTTAGGAGACTTTTTAAGTCATTGATCACATAGTTTGCTTAGGGGTAAAATTATTCGATTGCATTTCCTTCCTAAATAGAAACAACACTCTTCACACAGTAGGTTTAAATTGCCAGGTGAATAAATTAATATATCTAACAATAGTTGAAGCTATTGTAAATGGTTAGCATTTCCCCCTCTAGTTTGATGGCCTCAATTGGGAGGCTGTCAGGCTAACTGAAAATAGTGGATCGCCTGTTGCGATTACTGTACTTTCGTGTGTTTAATGGACTTATTTTGTTTGCGTAAAATCTTCCGATACTAACACGGTGTAACAGGCACCACTACTTTTTCAACCCTTTAATAGCCGCCTTTTCTTACAGTTTATTTTTGTACACCTTACCATTTTTCATGACAAAGACTACGTTTTCGGTAGTAGTGATGTCACGTGTAGGATCGTCATTAACCGCGATAATATCGGCGAGATACCCCTGGTCTAATACTCCTAGACTGTCTTCCATATCTAAAATCTTGGCATTGGTTACTGTAGCAGATTGAATGGCAAACATAGGCGACCACCCCGTTTCTACCATATATCTAAATTCCTTGGCGTTGTCTCCATGTGGGAAAACCCCTGCGTCTGTACCAAAAGCGATGGCTACATTTTCTTTTTGAACCATTTTGAAGGTTTCTTTCAAAGCCGCGTTTACTTCTCTAATTTTTGGAATAATAATCGCTGGATAATAGCCAGGTACATCTGCCTTCTCACCAACATAACGCCCAGCCGATAAGGTGGGTACGAGATAGGTGCCGTATTGTTTCATCAGATCTGCCGTTTCTTTATCCATCATCGATCCGTGTTCTATGGTCGTGACCCCAGCTTTTATTGCCCGTTTCATACCTTCTATACCATGGGCATGAGCCGCTACATGCATGCCATACTCTTTGGCAGTTTGTACAATCTCGTTTACTTCTTCTTGTTTAAATTGCGGGTTGCTTCCATTTTTACTCACACTCAACACGCCGCCGGTGGCCGTAATTTTGATACAGTCTGCACCGTTTTTATAGCGTTGGCGTACTGCTTTGCGCGCGTCTTCTACGCTATTGATCACTCCTTCTTTAGGGCCTGGGTCTTCCATAAGGGTTTTTTTATAACCATTGGTGGGATCTGCGTGGCCACCTGTGGTACCTATCGCTTTCTCGGCGGTATAGATCCGTGGGCCGGTTACTGTGCCTGCATTGATCGCATTGCGTAGGGAGACATTTACACCACTTCCACCCAAGTCTCTTACAGTGGTAAATCCTGCCATTAGTGTACGCTCTCCAATTTCTTGAGCCGTATAGGCCACATCAGCTTCATTTTTGGTAAAGGGTTCGATATAGCGTTTGGGACCTGTTTCTCCTTCGATATGTACATGCATATCAATAAAGCCAGGCAAAACGGTTTGATTTTTAAGATCAATTAGTGTTTCATCTTTTTTGGCAGAAGCGTAACCGTCTACCACCTTGGTGATGGTATTGTTCTCGACGTAGATGGTTTTTTTGGTGAGTACTTTGCCATTTTTGGTATCGACCATTTTACCACAGTGCAATACGGTGGTTTGGGCCATAGCCGATAGGCTCAGGCAAAGTGCAAGAGCTAAAAAACAAAACTGTTTCATGATATGATGGTTTATTGGTTTACAAAATCGATCACCGTTTTTGTGATGAATTCGATTTGATCATCCTCTAGTTCGGTGTGCATAGGTAAAGATATAACATCTTTGACTAGGGCATTGGTTACCGGAAAATCGGCCTCATTATATCGCTCGTCTGTATAGGCCTTTTGTAAGTGCAGTGGGATAGGATAGTACACCCCGCAAGGAATGTCATGCTCTTGTAAATGTTTTACTAAGGCATCACGATCGGTATCTACCACTCTCAGGGTGTATTGATGAAAAACGTGACAGTCACACTTATCACAAATGATAGGTGTAATGATTTTTTCTTCATTTACAAAGGCGGCGGTATACTTTCTAGCTGCGTCTTGACGTGCCTGATTATAGGTGTCCAAATGTGGCAGTTTGGCGCGTAAAACCCCAGCCTGTATAGAATCTAACCTACTGTTAACACCTACCACATCGTGATGATAACGCACGTACATACCGTGATTGACAATACCTCTTATGGTATGAGCCAAGGCATCATCATTGGTAAAAATAGCACCTCCATCACCATAACAACCTAAATTTTTAGAAGGGAAAAAGGAGGTAGAGGCCACATGGCCTATGGTACCTGCTTTACGTTTTTTTCCATCTTTACCTGTGTATGTCGCTCCAATACCTTGTGCATTATCTTCAATAACAAATAGATCATGTGCCTCGGCTAACTCCATCAAAGCATCCATATTAGCAACCTGTCCAAAGAGGTGTACGGGTACTATGGCCTTTGTTTTGGGCGTGATGGCTTTTTTGACAGCTTCAATATCAATATTAAAGTTGATCGGATCTACATCTACCAATACTGGTGTTAAGTGTAATAAGGCAATCACTTCTACAGTAGCTGCAAAGGTAAAATCGGCGGTGATGACTTCATCTCCAGGTTGCAACCCAAGCCCCATCATAGCAATTTGCAAGGCGTCGGTACCATTGGCGCAAGGAATTACATGCTTTACATCGAGATAGTCTTCCAGTTCTTTTTGAAAGGCGTGAACCTCTGGCCCATTAATAAATGCTGCCGATTCTAATACGTTGGCAATTGTTTGATCTACGCGCTGTTTTATTCCGGCATATTGACCTTGAAGGTCAACCATTTGTATTTTTTTCATATGGGTGGTGCTTACTGAAAATACTCAGTATCTCTAATTAATAAAGCATCCTGAAACAGCTGTAATGACAGCCTAAGATGAAAAGCAAAAATACAAATTATGACAGGCATCAACAATCATATTTGGTAGAAAAGGGTATTTTTGTAAGGCTATGCGACTTATCTACAACTTCCTCATCACGCTTGTACAATGGATGTTGCCCATTAGCACGCTATTTGGCCCAAAAATGAAGCAATTTGTGCGCGGTCGCAAAGGGGTATTCACCCAGCTGGCACAGGCGCTAGACGGTGAGCGACCTACAATTTGGTTTCACGCTGCTTCTTTGGGAGAATATGAACAAGGCCTACCAGTGATCAAAGCCATACATCAGATGTATCCCGATCATCAAATGTTGTTGAGTTTTTTTTCGCCATCAGGCTACGAGCACAAAAAGGATTCGGCCTTTAAAAGCATGCCTAGCTTGTCTAAGGGAGTGGTGTGCTATTTACCACTTGATACCCGAGCCAATGCGATCAGCTTTTTGGACGTGGTAAATCCGGTCATGGTATTTTTTATCAAGTATGAATTCTGGCCCAATTATTTGCGCCAACTCAAAAAGCGCAAGACCCGTACATTTTTACTCTCTGGGGTCTTTAGACCACAACAAGCCTTTTTTAAGTGGCATGGCAAATGGATGCGCAAGTCTTTGCGTAGTTTTGAACACTTTTTTTTACAGGATACCGCTTCATTAGAACACCTACATAAGCTTCATTTCCAAAATGCTACCCTAAGTGGCGATACCCGTTTTGACAGAGTAGCACAGCAAATAGGACAAGACAATACGCTAGCGATTGCCGAAGGCTTTGTAAAAGAGCAGCACTGCGTGGTATGCGGTAGTACTTGGCCTGAAGATCTAGCAGTATTAGTACCTTTTATAAATACCGATACATCAAACACCAAATGGGTCATCGCTCCACACGAGCTGCACCCCGACAAGTTAGCTCAACTCAAAAACGATCTCCAAGTGTCATATACCACTTTTTCTGAGGGTGATAGTAGCACACTGGCTGGAGCCAAAGTATTGATACTTGATACCATAGGATTATTGAGTCGTATGTATAGTTATGCTCATATTGCCTATGTAGGTGGCGCAGCAGGTCACAGTGGTTTGCACAATATCTTAGAACCTGCCACCTTTGGGATTCCTATCCTTTGCGGGCCCCATATTGAGAAGTTTCCAGAGGCCCAGCGCCTGCGACAGCTCGCTGGGTTATATACGGTTGCAAACAAAGAAGAAGCTACAGCAATGTTTAAAAAACTTCTGGCCGATACTACTTTTAGAACCCAAACAGGTATGATCGCTGGACATTTTGTCAATGCGAACACGGGAGCCACCAAGACTGTTATTTCTTATATAAAACAGTACCCGCTTTAAGATTCCTTTGAGCTCATTTTTGAAAAGTCTCAATAAATTGGGGATAACTTGTGTGTTTTGGCGCTATCAATACTCTTAATAATCGATAATTTTATCGCTCTTAAAACAGCATCATTTTGGCCAAAAAGAAAGTAACTCCTTTAATGCAACAATACAATGGTATCAAGCACAAGTACCCCGATGCCATGCTCTTATTTAGGGTGGGAGATTTTTATGAAACCTTTGGTGACGATGCTGTAAAAGCAGCGCAAATTCTCAATATTACCCTAACCAATAGAAATAATGGGGGCGAGCCTACAGCGCTGGCAGGGTTTCCGCATCACTCGCTCAATACCTATCTGCCCAAACTGGTCAAGGCGGGTTGTCGTGTGGCCATTTGTGATCAATTAGAAGACCCCAAACAAACCAAAAAGATTGTCAAACGCGGGGTGACAGAGCTTGTTACCCCAGGCGTCGCTTTAAATGATGAGGTCTTAAGTGCTCGATCCAACAATTTTTTGGCAGCGGTTTATCTAGGTAAGAAAGAACTGGGTGTTGCCTTTTTGGATGTATCTACCGGCGAGTTTCTCACTGCTCAGGGAGATGCAGGCTACATCGACAAATTGCTTCAAAATTTTGGCCCTAGCGAATTGCTCATTTCCAAAAAGCAAAAAAACTCATTTGCAACTAGCTTTGGAACTGAACATCACTGTTTTTATCTCGAAGATTGGGTGTTTCAGACCGATTATGCCTTTGAGTCTTTAAACAAACACTTTAATACCAAAACACTTAAAGGCTTTGGAGTAGAACACCTTGATCAAGGTGTGATTGCCGCAGGAGCCATACTGCACTATCTCGGAGAGACCCAGCATCACAAACTCGCCCATATTTCGAAGATATCCCGCATCGCCGAAGATGCTTATGTCTGGATGGATCGATTTACGATTAGGAATTTGGAGTTGTATCATTCTGCTTTCGCGAAAGCTATCACATTAATAGACATTATAGACAAAACAAGCTCGCCGATGGGAGCCAGACTGCTCAAACGCTGGCTGGCCTTACCGCTAAAAAATATCGAGAAGATCAACCAACGGCATGAGGTGGTAGGCTATCTATTGGAGCAAGAAGTCTTGTTTGAAAAATTGAGGCATCAAATCAAGCAAATAGGAGATGTAGAACGGTTGATAAGCAAAGTAGCTACAGCCAAAGTTTCGCCTCGTGAGGTGATACAACTCAAAAATTCGCTCGAGGCCATGATCCCGATCAAAGCACAAACCACTCAGGCGGGAAATAAGGCATTACAAGAGATAGGTGTAGGCCTTGACGATCTTGAAATGTTACGAGCTAAGATTAAGGAAACCCTCAATGAAGACGCTCCGGTACAGGTAGCAAAGGGAAATACCATTGCGACGGGTTTTCATACCGAACTGGACAATTTGCGCCAAATCGCTTATTCGGGTAAAGATTACCTAGACAAAATGTTGGCCCGCGAAACCGAGCGCACAGGAATTAGTAGTTTAAAGATAGCCTCCAATAACGTCTTTGGGTATTATATCGAGGTGCGCAACACACACAAAGATAAAGTTCCACCAGAGTGGATCAGAAAACAGACCTTGGTAAGCGCCGAGCGCTACATTACCGAAGAGCTCAAAGAATATGAAGCCAAAATACTTGGCGCCGAAGAACGCATCCTAGCCATTGAGCAACAGTTGTTTTCTGAATTGGTAAGTTGGATGATGACGTTTATTGCTAAGGTACAGGCCAATGCCAGTCTAGTAGCCCAACTTGATGTACTTTGCTCTTTTGCTCAGCTGGCTAAAGACAACCACTATACCCGACCCACTATAGACGATTCTTTTGAACTTAAAATCACCCAAGGGCGTCACCCTGTGATCGAAAAACAACTGCCGCTAGGGGAGAGCTATATTGCCAATGACGTCTTTCTAGATCGTGATAAACAGCAAATGATAATGATTACCGGACCCAATATGTCTGGTAAGTCTGCCATATTAAGACAAACAGCCCTTATCGTATTACTGGCTCAAATGGGAAGTTTTGTACCTGCCGAGGCCGCTCATATTGGGATGGTAGATAAGATTTTTACCCGCGTTGGAGCCAGTGATAATATCTCAATGGGAGAATCTACTTTTATGGTAGAGATGAATGAGACTGCGAGTATTCTCAATAACCTCTCTGACCGAAGTTTGGTTTTGCTAGACGAAATAGGTCGAGGTACCAGCACTTATGACGGGATTTCTATAGCCTGGGCGATAAGTGAGTATTTGCACGAGCATCCGGGGCGACCTAAAACCCTATTTGCTACACACTATCACGAGCTTAACGAAATGTGCGAAACCTTTGAGCGCATTAAAAACTTTAATGTTTCTGTAAAGGAGTTAAAGGACAGGGTCTTGTTTTTAAGAAAATTGGTCCCAGGAGGCAGTGCGCATAGTTTTGGTATACATGTGGCTAAGATGGCGGGTATGCCACAGCAAGTGCTAAGACGGGCTACCAAAATGATGGAAAAGTTAGAAAAATCTCACGGTAGCCAAGAATTGACTGGCGTTATCAAAGAAGCAGCCGAAGACGAAATGCAACTCAGTTTCTTTAATCTAGACGATCCCTTGCTCGAAGAAATTAAAGAGGAAATTCTTCATACTGATATAGATACACTCACACCTATTGAGGCTTTGATGAAATTGAATGAAATCAAACGAATGCTGGTAAAGAAAAAAGGGAGTGCAGCATCTTAATGGCAAAAATTTTTTTTCAAAAAACCCTTTGCCAAGACGAGAAAAGCATTAAATTTGCACCCGCTGAAACACTCAGCGATGTTCTTACAAAAGTAAACGCGAAAGTAGCTCAGGGGTAGAGCATCACCTTGCCAAGGTGGGGGTCGCGGGTTCAAATCCCGTCTTTCGCTCAAGAATAGAAAACGCTGTAAAGCGTAGCAGTACCAATTCGTTTCTGTGAAAACAGAGAGGATGCTCGAGTGGTGGAATTGGTAGACACGTTGGACTTAAAATCCAATGTCCATTAGGACGTACGGGTTCAAGTCCCGTCTCGAGTACTTAGAGAAAGGGTTGACCAGAAGGTTGACCCTTTTTTGTTTGTTGAATTTGGCCGTTTTGGGTCTTTTTTTCTTTAATCGCTTTAGTAACGATGACGTCTTTTGAGCTTGAATTTGTAAGAGTTTTATGCTCTAATGACTCAGAAAAACTAGCCCAGGGTATCAATATGTACTGATCTGTATCTCTAGGATCTTTGCGTCTAAAGCCCTGATCATAGACAAAGTAGAACGTCTTTTGGTTTTCATCCTGGCAACAGTGGGTATAAAACAATGGGTTAAATCCCTGCTCGCTTAATAACTGGGCCGATATAGTTACCGTGCCCGCCTTATTGAAGGTTCTGAGAATCTTGCGATTTTTCTTTAGCACGCGATCTACCTTATCGTAAAAATTGGCCGCCTCAGATTTGGACTTTTCATATTGAAAAGCACTGCGACAGTGTACATCACAAAATTTTTTATCGGAACGACCTTGTAGGGTTTGTTGGCAATATTGACAATGGCGGGTAGCACGCATAATAAATGACTTTTTAGGTGACCTATTTTTTTACCCTTCTAAAGTAGTAGCTGTAAGTACTGTTTTCCTAATGCTGTATTTGAAAATTGATAAAGTTTCTCATCTAGGGCGATACCACGATTAGTTGAACTAGCTAGGCATAGCCGACTCTGAGTTTTACAAAGATTAAGTCATAGTAGGAGTAATCCCTTGAGGAGGTAATGTCGATTGCTGCTGTTGTGGTTGCCTGGTCTCGATGTAATTTGAGGCAGTAAAAATCAAGAGATCCAATAGCCCTTGAATATCTTTATTGCGCTCTGAGGTGCTTTCGTAAAGGGCAATCTTAGGGGCGGTATTGTGCCGATTGGGGGAGTCAATTTTTAGGTATTCCCAACGCTCCTGCATTAAATCTTCAATAAGAGGCAAACTTCCTGCCGATATTAAAAAGACCAATTTATCTACACTGGTGTGGTCAAAGAGGTAATCTACTTCATAGCCACACCCTTGTCGCTCCTTAGAATAGCCGCGTAAGTCCATGAGTATCACATCCGAGTAGGTAACATAGTTTGCCACGGCCATTTTCCAAGTATCGTCATAACACATGGTGGGTAAATGTTTGAAGGTATTATTGGGTGTTCGAGGATTGGCCTTGAGGGCCGCAATTTTTTCATTAAGATGAGCTTGGTCTCTAGTAAACTTTGCATCTACCGCTTTGAGACTTCTTTGTATATACCAAATAGAGGCCACTACAATAAGCGGCAGTAGAATCCCGTAGTGGAGAAGGTCTTTTGAGAACTCATAATCTTCGGCAATGAGCTCTGCAAAAATGATGACAAAAAAGCTAGTAGCTACCAGAGGGAGTATTTGATTTTTGCGACGTACTACGCTTTTTAAATAGGAGGGATCTACCACCGTAAAAAAGGAGCCAAAGTGTTCCCAATATTTGAGTAAACCTTCAAAAGTAAAGGCGGCAGCGTCGTTAATCCCAAAGACACGCAGCAATAACAATTTTAAATTGTGGGTCTTTTTTAGTTTTTGGTTGGTGCGTTTGAGTAAAAATAGGTGAAACAAAATAGCGACCAAATAGCCCAAGTTCGTAAAATCATACCGCCAATCTAAAAACGAGGTCAAAAATACCAGAAAAGAAGCTGCCATAGCAATGAGTGCTAGATGAAAGGCATACTCGGGTTTAACGATTTCGAGAAAGGAGTTTTTAATTGGTTTTAGAAAACCCGCAAGTCCTTTGTGATGTGGTCTAAATTGATCTTTAAACGTCAAATACCTCATAGTCGATAAAAAGGCAAAAGGCACCCCAATAAAAAATCCATTGCCCTGAGTAAAAACGATATAACCAAGAGCAGCGAGCAGCTGCATCCCGAAGACATATCTAAAATTGCGAAGTGCTTTTTTATTTAAAGCGGTACGCGCTTCTACCATATCATCTGTGATCTGGGCGTGAGTATAGGTGTCAAAAGTTAAGGTGTAGGCAGCTTTGACCTCCTTCTGAGTACTCGCATCAGGAGCCTCTTTTAAAAATGGTGAAGGAACCATCATAAGTCGGGTCACTTTTTTGCGAACGAGTATTCTAGCTGTAACAATTGCTGCAATAATTACTGCAGCGATGATAAAAAAGGCTGTCATAATAAAGAATGGTTGGATCTTCAAGATAGAATATTTATGTGACTTACTGAAAATCAGTGTTTTGGTTTGGTTTTGAGTTGTTTTGTTTTGCTTTCGCGAAAGCGTGCACTAAACAGTTAGATGGCAACATAAATTTATGCGACTAGTATACGCTTGTACTACTCTGATGTGCCCCATCCCAACTATATTATGGCATCATCTAATGCCTTGTCATCTCTTTATCATTAGCAACTAGTGCTATACACATCAAAACGCCCTTGAGTGGCAGCTACCCTTAATTCTAATACGTATGCTATGGCCGTAAAAGAAGTTATTTTTAAAAAAGTCACATTAGATGGAGAGAAGTTGTTGGTTTTTTTTGCGCCTAATGGCGATTTGAAACAGGAATACCTTATCGATATTCATCAATTGCGTTGGCACAGTTTATTGGAGCAGTATTGTATCCCATATTCTAGTAAACACGTCAACTATTTGTTTATGCATTTTAGAGCGCATAAATTCTTTGTGGATTATACTGCTATCAAAACGCAAAAGAGCCAAGCCACTCCCAATGGGGTTACAAAAATCATTTACAAGAAGACGGCACATCCGGAATTTTTGAAAGAACTACATCTATTTATAAATTGGATGAAACAGCAACGTTATGCAAAGAGTACCATAGAAACCTATGAGGGCCTGCTGCTTGTATTTTTTGGTGTTTTTGATCAGAAAACCATGATGGATATTAGGAGGCAAGATGTAGAAGATTTTAATAATTTTTATATTCTTGCGCGAGGTTACTCATTTACCTATCAAAATCAAGTGATTAGCGCTTTAAAGCTTCTTTACTCCTACAATCAAGAAGACCACCCATTACCACAAGATCTTCAGCGCCCTAGGAAGGAAAAGAAATTGCCTCAGGTGCTAAGCATTGATGAGGTGCAGCAATTATTAGGGAGTTTGGTCAATCTGAAACACAAGACCTTATTAAGCCTTCTGTACGCCTGTGGGTTGCGCATAGGCGAAAGCCTATCTATTCGTATAAAAGATGTAGACCTAGATAGATCTTATGTGCATATTAGATCAGGTAAGGGTAATAAAGACCGTTTTGTACCTATTCCTAAACAAATGCGATTGCTATTGGTGAGGTATCTCAATGCCTATACACCCAAACATTTTGTTTTTGAAGGCAGAAATGGCAAGCGATATTCTGCGGTGAGCGCTCGATCTGTGTTACAAAGAGCACTTTTTAAATGCGGTTTTAAAAAGTCTATAACCCTTCATACCTTGCGCCATAGTCATGCGACCCATTTGTTAGAAAATGGTACCGACTTGCGACTCATTCAAGAATTACTAGGACATCACAGCCCCAAAACCACGATGATTTACACCCATGTAAGTAGCTCCAGTCTCGAAAAAATTAAAAACCCATTTGATGATTTTGACCTCTAACATAAAAACACATCAAACTACGCCTATCACCCCCAATTTTTCCAATTAAGTTGTATTTTACGTGTCTATAGACAAGTTGTACATAATGCTGGGCCATCGTAAATCCACCGCTAAAACAGCACATTTATTTTTGCCAATCGCACCA
>PAUP01000085.1 GCA_002712765.1 Cytophagaceae bacterium
AATATTTTAACTTTGTTTCCATATGTACTGCTTCTATTGGCGGCAAGCGCTATGCGTCAATTTTTACTATTACAAGGCGTCAGTAATACAACCTTCAGAGGCCGATGATACCGTTTTGGCATATTTGTATAGGGCGCCCCCTTTTGCTTTTAGAGCTGGAGGCTTCCAATTTGCTTTTCTTCTATTCAACTCCTCCTGAGTTATATCGAGATGCATGGTGTTTTGCTCGGCATCAATAATGATGATATCTCCATCTTCTATTAATGCAATGCCTCCACCCAACTGGGCTTCGGGGCTGATATGACCTACCACAAAACCATGTGTCCCACCAGAAAAACGACCATCTGTAATTAAGGCGACCTCCTTGCCCAGTCCTGCACCCATTATGGCAGCTGTGGGTTTGAGCATTTCTGGCATTCCTGGACCTCCCTGTGGGCCTTGGTAACGGATGACTACAACATCTCCTTTCTGCACCTTGCCCGCCTTTATCCCGTCATTGGCCTCATATTCGCTGTCAAACACGCGTGCGCTTCCGCGAAAATGCACCCCTTCTTTTCCAGTAATCTTTGCAACAGCACCTTCTGAAGCAATATTGCCGTATAACACACGTATGTGCCCTGTCTCTTTAATGGGATTATCTACAGGCTTAATAATAGTTTGATGAGGGCTAAGAGGGGCTACCTCTGCCAGATTTTCGGCTAGTGTTTTACCAGTTACCGTAAGACAATCTCCGTGCAGCATATTTTGAGCTAACATATATTTTAATACGGCTGGAACACCACCTACCTTATGCAAGTCTTCCATTAAATACTTTCCACTAGGTTTTAAATCGGCCAGAAAAGGTGTGGTATCACTAATACGTGTAAAATCGGCCAAGGTAAAATTGATATTGGCGGTTTTGGCAATAGCCAAAAAATGAATCACTGCATTAGTAGAACCGCCTAAAACTGTGATAAGTCGAACAGCGTTTTCTAAAGCCTTTTTAGTGACTATATCTAAAGGCTTGATGTCCTTCTTTATCAAATGATCAAGAGCATCTCCAACGCGCTTGCACTCCTCCTGTTTATCTGAACTTACGGCAGGGTTTGAAGACGTATAGGGCAGACTCATCCCCAAGGCTTCTATGGCAGAAGCCATGGTATTGGCCGTATACATACCTCCACAAGCACCCGCGCCTGGACAGGCTTTTTTAACGACAGTTTTAAACTGTTTTTCGGATATGGTGCCGGCTACTTTTTGACCCCACGCCTCAAAGGCAGAGACAACATCTAATTTTTTGTCTTCATGACATCCCGGAGCAATAGTGCCGCCATATACAAGTATTGCAGGACGATTTAATCGGAGCATAGCCATCATAGCTCCAGGCATATTTTTATCACATCCTACTACCGTGACCATAGCGTCATAACTCATGGCTTGCATCACAGTTTCCATACTATCGGCTATGAGATCTCTTGAAGGGAGTGAGTAGCGCATACCAGGGGTGCCCATAGAAATACCATCACTCACGCCTATGGTATTAAAAATCAGGCCTACCAATTGAGCTTGTTGTACACCCGTTTTAATATCGGAGGCCAGAGCATTGAGATGCATATTACAGGGGTTACCTTCGTATCCCGTGCTGGCTATACCGACTAGTGGTTTTTTAAAATCATCTTCGGTAAGTCCTACGGCGTGCAACATTGCCTGAGCTGCAGGCTGTGTCGGATCTTGTGTTACCGCTTTACTGTAGGTATTAAATGTTTTCAAATCAATAGGTTCTTTGAGCCTGTAAAAGTACTTTGTAGGTATTGTGTCAAAAAAATAGAACCTTGCAATGTTACGCTGTTCAACCGTACAGATACAAACACAATTTACTGATTATCAATATTTTATATCTATTTTATTACGGATGATAGCTCGGTTAACTAAATGGATTTTTACGAATGACAAGGCCCGTGGTTAAGGTATATACACTACAAAATTTCTTAAATAAGCTAAGTGACCTCCTAAAAGAATCTTATTTTTAGACAAGAAATTTCCCCATGAAGAACATCCCCCAAATCATCACCGATCAAGATCGGTTTTTCGCAACTGGTAGGACCAAAAATATTGCCTATCGCAAAAGGGCTTTAGTGCGCTTACGCCAAAAAATCAAACAGCAGCAATCAACTATTCTTGAGGCTTTAGAAAAAGATTTTGGCAAACCGAGTTTTGAAGGCTATGCCACCGAGTATGCGCTGGTGATACAGGAGTTGGATCTTGCTATAAAAGAAATTTGGAAGTGGCAACAATCCAAAAAAGTCCCCTCATCTATATTTAATTTTCCCTCTAGTGACTATGAATATTATGAGCCCTATGGCAGGACTTTACTCATCGCACCTTGGAACTATCCCTTCCAGCTGGTCTTTGGGCCTTTGATTGGGGCTATAGCCGCTGGTAATACCGTGGTGATTAAACCTAGTGAGCTCACTCCAGTAACCGCATCACTCATAAACACTATTGTAACTGAAGTCTTTGACCAGAATCATATAAGTGTCGTAGAAGGTGACAAAGAAGTAGCGCAAGCCTTATTAAAAGAGCGGTGGGATTATATTTTTTTTACCGGAAGTGTTAAAGTGGGTAAAATTGTGGCCAAAGCCGCTGCCAAACATTTAACCCCACTCACCCTCGAGCTAGGAGGAAAAAGTCCATGTGTAGTGCATTCATCGGCTAAGATTGAGCAAGCAGCCAAACGTGTTGTTTGGGGTAAATTTATCAATGCTGGTCAAACCTGTATCGCCCCAGATTATCTCTTGGTGCATCAGGATGTGCAGTCGGCATTTATTGGGGCAATGCGTAAATACATCCAAGACTTTTACGGGAAGGACCCAAAAAAGTCCCCAGATTATGCACGGATTATTAATAAAGACAACTTTGAGCGATTACAACAAATGCTAGACGATCCTCTGATCGAGATCATTGTAGGTGGTACCACCGATGTTTCAAATTTGTACATAGCGCCTACCCTTGTTGCGGTAGACAGCTTGGAAGCCCGTTGTATGAGCGAAGAAATTTTTGGTCCTATCCTACCTATTTTAACCTACAACACAAAAGAGGATTTGGAAGTCATCATCAACAGCTTTGAAAAACCGTTAAGCGCCTATGTGTTTTCGCGAAAGCGGCGTTTTACAACCTGGTTTTTACGACAATTCGCTTTTGGAGGAGGCGTAATTAACGATACCTTGATTCACTTTATCAATAAAAACTTACCCTTTGGAGGCGTGGGTCATAGCGGTATGGGTAATTACCATGGCAAACACAGTTTTAGAACCTTTAGTCACACCAAGGCTATAGTCAAAAGAGCTACTTGGATAGATATCCCTGTGAGATATGCTCCATATGCCAATAAACTAAAATGGGTGCAGCGTTTTATGAAGTGGTTCTAATCGTTCTGTCTTTAGGAACACGTGTCAATAGCAGGACACCCACCACAAAAAAGAGGATGAGAAATACAATGCTATAACGCATACTCCCAGTGAGATCTTCGATGAGTCCGTACAAAAACATCCCGATAATGATTCCAATTTTTTCGGCGACATCATAAAACGAAAAATAGGAAGTGGTATCATCGGTATGGGGTAAAAATTTTGCATAAGTAGAGCGCGATAACGATTGTATACCTCCCATCACTAAACCTACAAAACCTGCGGTGATATAAAACTGAACGGGTGTATACACAAAATAAGCCCAGGCACAAATCACAATCCAGATGATGTTGATCACAATGAGTGCTTTAACATTACCAATTCTTGCCGAGAGCCTAGAGGTTAATATCGCCCCTACCACAGCCACCAACTGTATCAACAGGA
This sequence comes from Cytophagaceae bacterium, assembly GCA_002712765.1. Taxonomy (GTDB): domain Bacteria; phylum Bacteroidota; class Bacteroidia; order Flavobacteriales; family Flavobacteriaceae; genus Dokdonia. Next base: position 3,831 of record PAUP01000085.1, read on the forward strand.
TACTCACAATAAGACCCGTAGTGCGCTCGTCGTCACTGCCCCATTCTAATTCTTGTTCTCCAAAATAGGCAGCCGCTAGCATAACGGTCTGTACCGCCATACTATAGACAAAAAAAGCGATAAGGTAGCGTTTGAGTCGCAACTGATGCTGCATAGACTTCCAAATTCCTTTGAGTTCATTAAAACCCTGAAACACTACATCCTTGGTAAGTTTGCCTCCTTGTTTATTGCCTTTGGGTAAATAGAGATAGGTGTATTGACTAAAACCAATCCACCATAATCCCGTAAGTACAAAAGACAATCTTGTGGGTAGGCCAGCATCCTTAAAACCAAATTGCTCATAGCCCAATATCATAGCCAAACAGAGTATTAGAAGTAATACGCTGCCTACATACCCCATAGAAAATCCCTTGGCGCTAATTTTATCGTGTTGTTCGGGATAGGCAATATCTGGCAAATAGGAATTGTAAAATACCAAACTACCCCAAAATCCTACTAGGGCGAGTAAGTATAGGAGTAACCCTAAGTAAATGTATTCCAATTCAAACCAAAACAGTCCTATAGTAGAAAGTGCTCCCAAGTAACAAAAGAGCTTTAAAAAAAACTTTTTGTTTCCTAAATAATCTGCGATTCCAGATAAAATAGGTGATATCACCGCCACTATCGTAAAGGCAATGGCCGTGGTATAAAAGATAAGCGGCGTCTTGCGTATCATCATTCCAAACACGGCAACACTTTCTATTTGCTGAGCGCGAAATAGAGCGCCGTAAAACAAAGGAAAGACCGCCGAGGCGATAACCAAACTATAGACCGAATTGGCCCAGTCATAAAAGGCCCAAGCATTTAATAACTTTTGATCTCCTTTTTGTAGTATCTGCTTCATCTTACTAAAATAGAAAAGCTATGCATATGCACAGCTTTTCTCACTTAATATATTTTTAATCCAGTACTATTTAAAGGAAGTAACGCCAAACTTGGCGGCTTCTTTGACAGCAATGGGTGCCATACGCGTAAGATTTGCAATACGCGAATCTGAGGATGGGTGCGTACTCAATAATTCTGGAGGCGCCTGTCCTCCTGCTGCTTTCATGCGTTTCCAAAGATTGGCTGCTTCATAGGGATCATAACCCGCTATAGCTGCAATGACAATTCCTATCTCGTCGGCCTGTTTTTCATGGGATCTACTAAAAGGGAGCATTCCTCCTACCTGAGAGCCAACCCCATAAAGCTGCATAATTTGGGCTTGTCTTTCTTGTGATTGACCTCCAGCCGCTACTGCCACTCCTACAGCCCCTAGCTGTTGCACCTGGGCGGCACTCATACGTTGTGCACCGTGATCGGCTAGAGCATGCGCCAACTCGTGCCCCATAACTACAGCCAGACCAGTTTCGTCTTGTGTAATGGGTAATATACCCGTATACACTACAATTTTACCACCCGGCATACACCAGGCATTTACAGCTTCATCTTTTACAAGATTGTATTCCCAACGGTAGTCCTTGAGGTATCCTGGCTCTCCCAATGCGGTTAGATAACGTTCTGCAGCAACCGCTATTTTTTCGCCTACTCTTTTAACCATTTGAGATTCGGCGGTACCGGTAATCACGTTGTTTTCTGAAAGAAACTCATTGTATTGTTGAAAAGCCATAGGAAATAGCTGATCATTGCTTACAAAGTTCAAGGTCTTCTTTCCTGTAAAAGGACTTGTTTTACATGCCGACAATAACAATATAGCCACTGTCAGAATTAAAGTATTTCTAAATTTCATCTCGTTTTGATTTATTTCTGGTTCCTTAAAGTTACGAATTAGCTATGAACCAGAAAGATGTAACTCTGTGAAATCTTTCTTGATAATTAATGCACAAGTGATCGGGTCAAACTCGACATCTTTAAAGCTCACTTGATGATTGTCTAGCTCTATTTCTTTAATTTCAAAAGGCAGTCCAATCAAATGGATTCTAAAAGTATCGTAGGAGGTTTCAAAATCTCCGCGCTTGTGTTGCTGTATGATCCAATCATTTTCGCGGCCAAACATTTTAAAGGTTCTGTAGCTGTAACGGTCTTTGGTATAATCGTAACCATCTTGAGCATCCTCGTAAAGTTTGGAGGCATTTTTACCTAAACCGTAATACACCTCGAGTTCGACCTGTTTAATATCGAGTTCTCCTACGTACTGTTGTAGTGGATATTTGGGTAATATCGTACCTTCTTTGACAAAGAGCGGCATGCTATCTATATCGGCGTCCACCCATTGTTCTTTGCCACCTTGTACTGGTGTTTTGGTCCAGTAATCGTACCATTTCCCTTTAGGGATATACATACGCCTTCCTTTGGCATTGGGTTCTAATATAGGACATACCAAGATATGATGTCCAAAAATAAATTCATCTGTTCTGTAATGTGTTTGGGCGTCTTCTTGATCAAAATACACAAGTGGCTTGAGCAAAGGCGTTCCCTTTTTGATATACTCAAAAAACATAGTATACAAATACGGCAAAAGACGATACCGCAAATTGATGAATTTTCGGGCTATATCTGTCACTCCTTCATCAAAGGCCCAAGGTTCTTGATCGCCGTGATGTCCTGAAGAATGGGTTCTACAAAAAGGATGAAAAACACCTAATTGTATCCATCTTGCATAGAGTTCTCCAGTAGGTTGCTCGGCAAAGCCTCCTATATCGGTGCCTGTAAAAGACATTCCAGAAATACACATGCGTTGTACTTGTATATTGGCTACCCATAAGTGTTCCCAGCTAGCGATATTATCACCCGTCCATGAAGAAGTGTAGCGCTGAGCGCCACTGTATGCCGATCTGGTGATGACAAAGGGGCGTTTGGGATAGGCAAATTTTTTGACACCTTCATAGGTCGCTCTAGCCATTTGGGTACCATAAATATTATGGGCTTTACGATGGCTACAAGGATGACCATCAAAATGATGTCTCACATCTGGTGGAAAGGTCTTGTCTGGGACCTCCATTACTGCAGGTTCATTCATATCGTTCCAAACTCCTTTGACACCAATCTCACCTACCAGCTCTTTAAATAGACCCGCCCACCAATCTCTAACTTCGGGATTGGTATAATCTGGAAAATTACATTCGCCGGGCCATACCTTTCCTTTCATATATGGGCCATCGGCGCGTTTACAGAAATAATCATTTTCTATTCCTTCTTGATAGACGCTGTAGTCTTTATCTATCTTAATGCCAGGATCAATAATGACAATGGTTTTAAAGCCGTCATCGGCTAGTTCTTTGACCATACGTTTAGGATCGGGAAAATACTCTTTGTTCCAAGTAAAACACCTAAAACCGTCCATATAGTCGATGTCGAGATAAATCCCGTCACAGGGTATCTTGAGTTCTCTAAATTTGGCAGCGACCTCTTTGACATTACTTTCGGGATAATAACTCCACTTACATTGCTGATAGCCTAAGGCCCATAAGGGTGGAAGTTCTGGCACTCCCGTAAGATTGGTGTAACTAGAAACTACATCAGACATTTTAGGCCCATAGATAAAATAGTAGTTCATCTCACCGCCTTGTGCCCAAAAACTAGTGACATCCATACGTTCATTGCAAAAATCAAAAAACGTTCTAAAGGTATTGTCAAAAAAGACCCCATAGGCTTTTTTCTGATGAAGCCCGATATAAAAGGGCACACTTTTGTAAATAGGATCCTGATCTTTGGCAAAGGCATATTGATCGGTGGCCCAGTTTTGTACGCGTTTGCCTCTAAGATTAAGGTGCATGGGTTTGTCTCCCAAGCCATAATAACTCTCGGCATGTTGGGCCTTTTTACTCATTTTGACAATATTGCCACCATATTGGAAGCTCTCCTCAAAATGGAAACCCAATTCGTCTTCATTTATTAAATGACCCTCTAGGTCATAAATGGCCGTCTGTAAGCTCGATCGCTCAATGCGCACATGTAACTTAGCCGTATAAATATGATAATGTGTGTCGTCTTCTTTAAGTTCTAAATGATTGTACCCTTTTCTGGCATTTTCATCTATAGCATAAGAGAAATCTGGTTCAAAAACTCCTCCCGTAGCAAAGCGAAAGCGTATCACACTATCTCTTAAAACGGTAAGTTGGAGAATGATTTCATTTTTGGTCGTAAAATATAAGGTATCGACCTCCTTTTCTAGATTGACAACTGTATTCGGAAATTGATTCCCTTTTTGTTGCAATTCGGTATTAACAATCATAGCTTTTTGTTTGAATCATTCAAATAAACACTATCTCTTCATTTATCCATAGAAAATCTAAAATAGTTATTAACGCTAACGATTTCGTAGCTCATAAATATTCCGCTTTACGCGAAAACCAAACTATTTTGACAACTTTTTTGATTGGGAAGCGCTAGCTTTTAGTTCAAACACAACTCCAGCCAAAGGTGGAATTTTGATCTCGGCACTATGTGTTTTTCCATTCCAAGGTTCAGCAACTACAGTCATTTGTTTGTTGTGATAATCTCCCGTTCCTGCAAAAGCGCTAGCATCGCTGTTAAAGATTTCGCGTAAGCTTCCCTGAAAAGGAACTCCTATGCGGTAGGCTACTTTTGGTGTAGGTGTCATATTAAATACACAAACTACTACAGTATTGGCATCATCGCCTTTGCGTAGGTAACTCAGCACAGCATTTGTAGCATCATCGTGTGCAATCCACTCAAAACCTTCTGGGTCAAATTGTTTTTGATAAAGGCTTGGGGTAGTTGTATACAATTCATTTATAGCGATAAAAGCCTGCTGCATACTCGCATGTATATCGTATTGCAAGACATACCAATCCAACTGTGACTTAAAATTCCATTCGGTGCCCTGACCAAACTCGCTTCCCATAAATAAGAGCTTGGCTCCGGGATGTGTGTACATATAAGTGTAGAGCAAGCGCAGATTGGCAAAGCGCTGCCACTCATCGCCAGGCATCCTGCCTAAGATAGACTGTTTGCCATAGACCACCTCATCGTGAGATAAAGGCAGCATAAAGTTTTCGGTAAACCCGTAGGTCATACTAAAACTAATCTCATTGTGATGGTAATTTCTGTATACCGTATCGCGTTTAAAATAGGCTAGGGTATCGTGCATCCATCCCATCATCCATTTCATACCAAAACCTAGACCTCCTGCAAACACTGGTTTACTTACCATAGGAAAACTGGTAGATTCTTCGGCTATGGTTTGTACATCGGGATAACTTGCATAAACTTCTTGATTGAGCTCTTTTAAAAATGAGATAACCGCCAAATTCTCACGGCCACCCTGATCGTTGGGTTCCCACTCCCCCTCTTCACGACTGTAATCCAGGTACAACATAGAAGCCACAGCATCTACTCTTAGGCCATCTATGTGATAATGCTCGAGCCAATACAAAGCATTACTAATCAAAAAACTACGCACTTCATTGCGTTCATAATTAAAAATCAAGGATTTCCAGTCTGGGTGATAACCCTTGCGTCTATCGGGATGCTCATAACATGCCGTACCGTCAAAGTTGCCCAATCCGTGGGCATCTTCTGGAAAATGCGAGGGCACCCAATCTAAAATAACGCCGATATCGTTGGCGTGAAGCGCATCGACAAGGGTCATAAATTCTTCGGGATATCCAAAACGAGATGTAGGCGCAAAATAACCGGTTACCTGATATCCCCAGCTAGGATCGTAAGGATACTCCATAACGGGCATAAACTCGACATGAGTAAACTTCATCTTTTTAACGTAGCTCACCAGTTCTACAGCAAGCTCGCTATAACTCAAACTCCTATTATCTTCTTCGGTCTTGCGTTTCCAAGATCCCAGATGTACCTCATAAACCGAATAAGGAGCATCGAGACTGTTGTGTTTTTTTCGCTTTTTTAGCCAAGTGGCATCCTGCCACTTATAATTGGTTTGATACACCACACTAGCGGTTTTTGGCGGATGTTCGGCCCTGCGTGCAAATGGATCGGCTTTTTCGGTCACGATTTGCTGATGATTGGAAGTGATATGGTACTTATAGGTATCACCATGCTGTACCTTAGGTATAAATCCTTCCCATATACCACTGGCATCCCAGCGCACGTTGAGTAAGTGCGTCTTAGCATCCCACCCATTAAAATCTCCGATGACGCTTACCTGAGCCGCACTAGGCGCCCAAACGGCAAAATAAGTACCGGCTACACCATCCACTTCACAGATGTGACTTCCCATTTTTTGGTGTAGTCTAAAGTGCTTTCCAGATTTGAACAAACCGATATCAAAATCGGTAAAAAGACTATGTACAATTACCTTTTCCATATTAGATAGTGGTACCCGACGGGATGGTCGCCCCGTTTTTAACCACGACTATACCATCTCGTACGACATAGGTATCTGTCTCAATATCTTCTAAATGTTTGCCTCCTGTAATGCGTACATCGTCTCCTATCTTTGCATTTTTATCAATAATACATTTGGTGATAAAACAGCGATCACCTATCCCCACATGTGGTCTCCCTTCAGCTCGGGCTGCATTGATCTCCTTGAGATCGAGAAAACGATTGCTTCCCATGACATAGCAACTTTCAAGAACAGTTCCTTTTCCTATACGGGATCGTATCCCAATCACCGAATTTTCTATACGGCTGCCGTGAATGATACTTCCTTCGGCAACGATTGACTTTTCGAGCGTTGTTCCAGAAATTTTAGTGGGTGGTAGTACACGAGGTCTGGTCAAAATACTTTGCCCACGATTAAATAGATTAAATTGAGGAATATCGGCAGTCAGATCAATATTGGCTTCAAAGAAAGAATCAATATTTCCTATGTCTGTCCAATAGCCTTCATAGGCATAACTAAGTACTTTGTGATCTGAAATTGCTTGAGGGATAATTTCCTTTCCAAAATCCATAGTTTCGGTGCCCTCCAGCAGTTTAAAAAGTAAGTCTTTGTTAAAAATATAAATCCCCATAGAGGCTAAATAGTGCTTGCCCTGCTCTTTCATGGCTGGAGAGACCTCAGAGGTCCAATCAGGGAGTAGGTTGGCCTCGGGCTTTTCTATAAAAGAAGTAATGGTTTGTTTGTCATTGGTCTTTAAAATCCCAAAAGAGGTGGCATCTTTGGCATTAACGGGTAAAGAGGCGATGCTAATCTCGGCTTTACTTTGGATATGCGCTTCTAACATTTCATTAAAATCCATCTGGTACAATTGATCTCCAGATAAGATCAGAATATATTCCGATTCGTATCCCTTAAAATGATGAATGCTCTGTCTAACAGCATCGGCCGTACCTTGAAACCATCCTTTGTTTTCAGGGGTTTGCTCGGCCGCTAAGATATCGACAAAGGCCTCAGAAAAGTAACTAAATTGATAAGTGTGTTTGATGTGTTTATTGAGTGATGCAGAGTTAAACTGCGTCAACACAAACATGCGTTTGATGTTAGAATTGAGACAATTGGAAATTGGAATATCTACCAATCGATATTTTCCTGCGATAGGAACCGCAGGCTTAGATCGTGATTTGGTGAGTGGATAGAGACGAGATCCCTGACCTCCTCCAAGGATAATCGCTAGTACTTTGTTATTCATAGCTTAGGTATTTAATTGTTGGTACAAGGAAATATAAGTGTCAGCTGCGTTTTCCCAACTGTGATCTATCTCCATCATTGTTTTTTGTATGGCTTTATGCTTTTTTAAATCTTTAAAATGAGTCACTGCTCTTTCGATGCTATACACCACGTCCGATACAGTGGTCTGATCATGACAAATGCCAAAACCATCATCGCCAATATCTATGACCGTATCTTTTAGCCCCCCGGTCCTGCGTACAATAGGCATACAACCGTAACGAAGACAATAGAGCTGATTAAGACCACAGGGTTCTACCCTACTGGGCATCAAAAGAAAATCTGCACCGGCATATACCTGATGAGACATGCGTTCTTCATACCCAATATACGCATTATAAGAGCCGCTGTATTTTTGTTGTAAGGCAATTAATTGATTTTCTACCTCTGGCGAGCCCGATCCAAGTAGTATAATATTGACATCAAAGCGTTTGAGTGCCTGATCTATAGCCTCTGGCAAAATATCGGCTCCTTTCTCCCAGACCAATCGACCTACAAAACCAAAGAGTGGTTTGGTCGCATCGAGTCCAAATTCGGTACAAAGCGCTTCTTTATTGGCTTTTCTACCTGCATTGCGTGTTCTGATAGTATAATTCTTGACCAAATAGTCATCGGTGGCTGGATCCCAGGTTTCTGTATCTATTCCATTTAATATACCCACGCACTTTTGTTTTTCGGCTCTTAATAAGCCTTCCAAACCATTGGCTTTTTCTTGTAATTCCTGCATATAGGAAGGAGAAACCGTATTGACGCGCCAAGCACATTTAATGGCAGCAGCCAGCGGATTGATTTGCCCGTACCAGTCTAATAGCCCGATATCGCTTTCGCGAAAGCGCGGTAAGAGGTTTAACCGCTCGTGCGAAAAAGCACCTTGATACTGGGCATTGTGTATCGATAAAACGGTAGGTATCATTTTTAAAACTTCAAAATCTGGGGTGCGGCTCATCATAAATGGAATAAAACCTGTATGATGATCGTGGCAATGAATAATATCCGGTAATTGTGGTAATTTTCTTGCCCACTCTAAGGCCACACGCTGAAATGCCACAAAACGCTTATCGTCGTCATCATAGCCATACACTTTCTCCCGGTCGGTGAGATCTTGAATACGAATAACGTATAACAAAAAGCCTAGATCATTCTCTACGGCCATCACCTCAGAGAAATACGTTGTCCCGGCCATTTCCAAATGATGACAAAAAACCACCTGAGTGGTTGCTCTTTGCAGAAAGGGTGTTTTGTAATACGGCATAACAACACTAGCCTGATGCCCCAATCTGTTTTGGTATTTGGGTAAGGCTCCAACAACATCGGCCAATCCGCCCACCTTTGCAACGGGATAACACTCGGCACTGATATGAAGTATGTGCATAAAAAGGAATGGATATTTAGTGAACACTAAATGTAACAAAACTAAGTCGTTGGGTAAAAAAAACGAGTTGTAAAATTTACGTTAAGATTGTCCAAGGCCAAATTTCAAAATGCTTTGGGCTATGTCAAAGGATCTGATAGTGATATTAGCACTCCTTTTTTGTCATTTTATGAAGCCATTAACGACTTAGCAAACTACAAATCGTATTTTTATACAAAATAAAAAAATCATGCTGAAGAAAATGAGCTTTATACTGCTATTGACCCTGTTTGTAGGTTGTCAAGGCGAAGCACAAGAACAGAAAAAGGAAGCATTTGCCGTACAAAAAACAACGGCTCAATGGAAGGCGACACTAACTCCAGATCAGTTTTATATATTGAGAGAAGAAGGCACAGAGCGCCCCTTTACCAGTGATCTTTTGGCTATTAAAAAGCCAGGCACTTTTAAATGTGCAGGTTGTGGCACGCCACTTTTTAAGACCAAACACAAATTTGACAGCGGTACGGGTTGGCCTAGTTTTGATCGCGCCATAGAGGGTAATGTAGCCTACAGCACAGATAATAAATTAGGATATACCCGAGTAGAAGAACACTGCGCCACCTGTGGAGGGCATTTGGGTCATGTTTTTGACGATGGTCCAAGAGCTACAACAGGAAAAAGGCATTGCATCAATGGTGATGCCCTTGTCTTTGAACCAGCAAATCAATAATAATATTGCGCATTATGAAACAATATCCCGTACATAAAACAGAAGAAGAGTGGTTAGACCAATTAGGGCCTGACCGTTATCGCATTCTTAGAGAGAAAGGGACCGAACGTCCCTTTACAGGCACCTATAATATGCATGCAGAAAAGGGTAGTTATACCTGTGGTGCCTGTCACATCAAATTATTTGAGAGTGATACCAAGTTTGATAGTGGTTGTGGCTGGCCTAGTTTTGACAAGGCCATTCCTGGTGCAATTGAATATGTAAGAGATACCACCTTAGGAATGATTAGAACAGAAATTTTGTGTGCCAATTGTGGGTCTCACCTAGGACATGTTTTTGATGACGGCCCAACCCAAACAGGACAACGATACTGTGTGAACTCGGCCAGTATTGATTTTGAAAACAAATAAGAAATCCCGAGGTGCAACTTCGGGATTTTTGTTTTAGAGTTCGCATATAATGCGTAATTTCGCTCTCGCTTAAACAGACAAAAATATCACACTATGAGCAACTATGATGTCATCGTTTTAGGATCAGGTCCTGGAGGCTATGTAACTGCCATTCGCGCGTCTCAACTTGGATTGAAGACCGCTATAATAGAAAAAGAAAGCCTTGGAGGTGTTTGCCTTAATTGGGGATGTATCCCAACTAAAGCACTGCTTAAAAGTGCTCAGGTTTTTGAATACTTAAAACATGCCGAAGATTACGGCCTAACCGTCGAAGGCGCCGATAAGGATTTTACGGCGGTTGTAAAACGCAGCCGTGGCGTAGCCGAAGGCATGAGCAAAGGTGTTCAATTCTTGATGAAAAAGAATAAGATCGATGTTATAGAAGGCTATGGAAAGATTAAACCAGGCAAAAAGGTAGATGTAGACGGTAAAGAATACAGTGCCAAACACATTATTATTGCTACTGGTGCGCGTTCACGTGAGCTTCCAAGTTTGCCTCAAGACGGTAAAACTGTGATAGGATATCGTGAGGCGATGACCCTAGACAAACAACCTAAGAAAATGGTGGTCGTTGGGTCTGGTGCCATAGGTGTTGAATTTGCTAGTTTTTACAATGCTATGGGTACCGAGGTGACTATTGTAGAATACCTACCTCGTATCGTCCCTGTAGAAGACGAAGATGTATCCAAACAATTTGAACGCTCTTACAAAAAAGCAGGTATTAAAATCATGACCAACAGCTCTGTCGAAAAGGTAGAAAAAACCAAAGACGGTGTCAAAGCTTTTGTCAAGACCAAAAAAGGTGAAGAAGTAATTGAAGCAGATATCGTTTTATCTGCTGTTGGTATCAAAACCAACATCGAAAATATTGGCTTAGAAGATGTGGGTATCGTTGTAGATCGCGATAAAATTATTGTGAACGACTGGTACCAAACTAATATGCCTGGATACTATGCTATAGGTGATGTCACGCCAGGACCTGCTCTGGCTCATGTAGCCTCTGCCGAAGGTATAGTGTGTGTAGAAAAAATTGCCGGGATGCACGTAGAACCTATCGATTACGGAAATATCCCAGGTTGTACCTATGCCAGCCCAGAGATTGCTAGTGTGGGCATGACAGAAGCCCAAGCCAAAGAAGCAGGATATGACATTAAGGTGGGTAAATTCCCATTTTCGGCTTCTGGTAAAGCCAGTGCAGCCGGAACCAAAGATGGTTTTGTCAAAGTGATTTTTGATGCAAAATACGGCGAGTGGTTAGGTTGCCATATGATAGGAGCTGGTGTTACCGATATGATTGCAGAAGCTGTGTTAGGCCGTAAATTAGAAACTACAGGTCATGAGGTCTTAAAGACCATTCATCCTCACCCTACTATGAGTGAGGCAGTGATGGAAGCCGTAGCCGATGCTTATGATGAAGTGATTCACTTATAAAACAACAGCTGTTTATACGAAATAAAAAATCCCGCAAGAGCGGGATTTTTTATGGTGTGTTACTATGGCTTAGAATATTATTTATGACGAAAGCTTTCGATAGCGAGATTGTAACTCTTTAATCCAAAACCTAAAATAATGCCCGTTGCATGCTTAGAAATATAGGATTGGTGTCTAAAAGATTCTCTAGCAAATGTATTTGAAATATGCACCTCAACTACTGGAGTGTCTATAGCTGCAATCGCATCCCCTATTCCTACAGAGGTATGGGTGTAGGCCGCCGCATTGAGAATAATCCCGTCAAAGTTTTCTCGTGCCTGTTGTATTTTGGTAATAAGTTCTCCCTCCACATTAGACTGAAAGTGCGACAATTCGATATCCTTATAAGCAAATTGTAAGGCTACAAAGTGATCTTCAAAGGTAGTATCTCCGTAAATTTCTGGCTCTCTGGTACCCAATAAATTAATATTGGGGCCATTTATGATAAGTAATTTCATACCTCAAAGATATTGTCTTTTTTGAAATATGCTTTATGCTATTGCTGGTATTTCTAGGGTTGCTGTTATCGAAAATTGTACTTTTACTTTCGTGAAATGGGAAACTGCCATATCAGATTACACGTATTATTTACGCATTGAGCGTGGGCTGTCAAAAAATAGCATTGACAGTTATAGACGCGATCTTGAAAAACTTCATCAATACCTGATAAAACATGAGATCAACACCACTCCAGAAAAAATTGATGAAGAACTCCTGCAAGGCTTTATTTATGAACTAGCCAAAACCTTACAGGCCAGAAGTCAGGCTAGAATTATCTCGGGGCTAAAAGGTTTTTTTGGGTATCTCATCTTTGAAGAGTATCGCAAAGACAACCCTATGGAACTGATTGAAGCGCCTAAATTAGGTCGAAA